>JANNTD010000279.1:0-2997 GCA_031403315.1 Planctomycetota bacterium | reverse complement strand
GCCAGACCGAAGCCAGACCGAAGCCAGATCGATGACAGCCGCTAGCGCAACTATCTGCGTCCATCCGCGTTCATCTGCGGCTAACTTGTTCCCCTCCGTGTCGTCCGTGGTGGTATCCGTTGCGAACGCCAAGCGGACTTTGTCGGACAATTCGACGAGTCATTTTGTCGATCATGCCACACGCTTCGCACGAGTTTTCAAGTCGTTTCCGCGACCGCGAGGCGACAAATCGCACGCGAATTGTTGCCTCGGCGCGTGATTTCGCCCGGACGACATTTGGCAAACCACGAGCCGGCAACGACTTGCGACTCGGCCAGAAAAACACGCCCGGACAAAACGCGGAAAACCTCGAGCCCCAGCGCGAATTGTCGACTCGGGTCGCCGTGCCAGCCGACAAAATGCGAGCCGACCGGGGGCCAGATGCCGGTGGCGCCCGCGCCTCAGATGCCAGCGCCTCAGATATTGTCCGCCATGATCGGCTCGAAGCTCTCGGCTTTGGCGATCACCACCACGCCGCTCGGAGTCACCGTGAAGCCGTGGGCCAGGTCTTCCTCCTCGTCGAAGCCGATCCGCATGTTCTCGGGAATGCGGACGCCCTTGTCGATGATCGCTCGGCGGATCTTCGTCCGCCGGCCAATTTCCACCCGCGAGAAAATGATCGAGTCCTCGACGTCCGCGTAGCTGTTGACCCGCGTCTGCGGGCCGACGATCGTCCGAGTGACGCTCCCGCCCGAGATGATCGCCCCGGCGCAGACGATGCTGTCGTAGGCGACGCCGCAGCGATCCTTCGAGTTGAACACGAACTTCGGCGGCGGCAAGTTCGGCTGATACGTCCGCACCGGCCAATGGTCGTCGTACAGATTGAGATGCGGCTCGACGCCCGTCAGCTCGATGTTCGCTTTGTAATACGAATCCATCGTGCCAACGTCGCGCCAGTAGGCGTCTTGTTTGCGGTTTTCATCGAGGAACGGGAACGCGAACACCCGCCGCGTGGCCACCAGCGACGGAATCAGATTGCGGCCGAAGTCGTGGGCGCTATCGGTCAGCGTCGCGTCGCGGCAGAGCTGGTCGAACAGGAACCGCGCGTTGAACACGTAGACGCCCATCGACGCCAGCACGAACTCCGGGTTGCCGGGAATCGTCTTCGGCACTGCCGGCTTCTCGTCGAAGCCGACGATCCGGCCCGAGGCGTCGATCTGCATGACGCCGAAGGGGCGCGACTCGGTGGCCGGTACACGCAGCGCCGCGATCGACAGGTCGGCGTTCTTCTCCTGGTGGAAGGCGATCAGCTTGGCGTAATCCATTTTGTAGATGTGGTCGCCGGCCAGGATCACGACGTACTCGGGCCGCTCTTTTTCCAGCGTGTAAATGTTTTGGTAGACGGCGTCGGCGGTGCCCTGATACCACTTGTCGTCGATCCGCTGCTGCGGCGGCACGACGTCGATGAACTCGCCCAGCTCGCGGCAGAGATAGTTCCGCCAACCGAGCGTGATGTGGCGGTCGAGGCTCATCGCCTTGTACTGCGTGAGCACCAAGATCCGCCGCACGCCGGAGTTCAAGCAGTTGGAGAGCGAGAAATCGATGATTCGATAGATGCCGCCGAATGGCACGGCAGGCTTGGCCCGATCGCGCGTGAGCGGGCCGAGTCGTTCGCCCCGCCCACCGGCCAACACCACGGCAAGCACGTCCTTCATCAAGACTTGATCCTCCCAGCTAGCCAATCGTCGCCGCCTATTCCGACTGCCGCCGTGCGGACGAGGCCCCGCGGCGACAAGTGTGTCGCCGGCTCACAGGCAGATCGCACCGGTTGGCGGAGGCAGTCGGTCCATTCTACCGCGCCGGGGAAGATGCCTAAAGACTAATCCGCGCCTCCGCTATCTGTCGCCAAGCCGGCGATGGTATCGCCGTGTCAGACCGGAAATGGCATGCCCGGCTTTATGGAATTATCGCAGTCGTTCGTGCCAAAACTGGCTCGCATCGTCGAGCGGCAGCGAGACACGCGGGGCGTCGGGGCCGTCGAGCTTGCGCAATTTCGCGATTGGATCGTCCTCGAGACGGAGAAATTTGAACCCCACCAGTCGCGGTTTGCCGGCCGCGTCGAGTTCCGCGGCGTTCGCGGTGGAGCGGGTGATGTATTCGGCGAGCGGTTCCTCGCGGACCGCCGGCGGCGTCGAGTGGATCATGTGGAGCTCGCCGTCCGGACCGTGGGCGACGAACCCGACGTGGCCGACGTACACGCTGCCGGGAACTGCCTTGGCCGGCGAGTCGCCGGGCTTTACCACGCCGCGGCAGATGTTCACGAAATCGCCGTCTTGGAGATGCGGCGCGGCGCGGTCCACTTCGGTGTAGGGGAGGTAGAGATCGTGATGCATTTCCACCGGGATGTCGACCGTCAGCCCGTACCGGCCCTTGAGAAACTTCGCCCGGTCAATCCGCTCCTCGAACGCCACGCCACAGTTTTCAGAATTTTGGCCGCCCGCGATCTCGGCAGTGACGTCGCGCACCAACCACTGGTTCGACTTCACCCAGTCGGCCTCGGTGTAGTGATTGCGCGTGGCGACGCCGATCTGGCCGTCGCGGTAGCGAATCCGTTGCAGCATCTTCATGAACGCCGGCCAGTCGCCGGCGAGCGCCATCGCATAGGTGTGCTCGCCGAAGACCACGCAGTCGCTCTTCGTGAGGCAGTAGATCGGCTGCGGGTCGTACGTCTCGAACGGCATCTCGCCCAAGAGATAGATGGCGTACGGCTGGCCGAGGTTCTTCCGCGCCAGGTGCATGATCCGCTTCCGCAGACTCGGTTCGGTCGCCTGCAAATGGCCGATGTACGCGCCGACCTCCGCCTCCGTGAACTCGTAGAGCGGCTTGGATTTAAGCGCCACGAGATCGACGGCCGGCTCCGCAAACGCCGCAGCATCCAAGATGACGCCAACCAGCAGCGCCACAGCAAACGAACGCAAAACTCTCCGCATCGATCTACCCCACGCAGTAAGAACTCGA
>JANNTD010000278.1:0-6283 GCA_031403315.1 Planctomycetota bacterium | reverse complement strand
ACAGCCGAATGTTGGTGCTGCTCAAGGCTCAAGGCGCGAGCGGCCTCGCGATACCGGAATTGGTACCGGCCGAGGAGATTCGCGTTGGGCAGTGGGCCATCGCCGTCGGCCGCACGTTTCGCGCCGACCGACCTAACATCTCCGTCGGCATCGTGAGCGCGCTCGACCGCATGTTTGGCAAAGTGATGCAAACGGACGCGGGCGTGTCGACGGCCAATTACGGCGGGCCGCTCGTGGACATTCGCGGCCGCGTGTATGGCGTCGTCGTGCCGATCGCACCCCAGACCACGAGCGAAGTCGCCGGGGCCGAGTGGTACGACTCGGGCATCGGCTTTGCCGTGCCGCTCGCGTCGCTGGATGCACCGCTCGAACGGATGAAGCAGGGCCAGGATCTGCGGGTGGGAGTGATGGGGATCGGCCTCGCGGCCGAAAATGCACACGACTCGCCCGCCGAGCTGGCCACTGTGTTGCCGACTTCTCCGGCCGGCAAGGCGGGGCTCAAAAAAGGCGACCAGATCACCGAAATCGACGGCCGAAAAATTTGCACCCAAACCGATCTTCGCTTCGCGCTCGGCACAAAATACGCCGGTGACACGGTTCACGTCACCGCCAAACGCGGCGACGAACAATTGCAACAAACGATCGAGCTGGTCGGCGAGCTCGAACCGTTCCGGCATGCATTCCTAGGAATCTTGCCGATCCGCCCTGAGTCGGAGCCGGAAAAGACGGGCGACAAGCAGGACGAGGGCCAAAAAAATGACGCAAAAAATGACTCAACCGCCGGCGTCGTCGTGCGGATGGTTTATCCCGGTAGCGCGGCAGCCGCGGCCGGCATCCAACCCGGCGACCGCATCGTCAAGATCGACGGCACGGACACCGACTCGATCAAGGCGGCCATCGACGCGATGAACAACGTCGTGCCGGCAGCCGAAGTGGCCATCCGCTTGCTCCGCGACGGCAAGCCGATCGACGTATCGCTCAAGGCCGACCGGCTGCCGACTAACATTGCGAGCGACTTGCCACCGGCGTATGCCGCGCCCGCCGCGGCCATTGCCGATGCGAACAAGGACGCTGCGAAACCGGCGATGAAACTCCAGGACCTAAAGCTGGCCGAGTTCCCTCAGTCGTGCCGCGTCTATGTGCCGCCTTCCCTCGCGGCGGGCCGCCCGGCAGGCGTGCTCCTCTGGCTGCATGCACCCGGAGGGCCGCCCAGCGAAGAACTGTTCCACGAATGGCAGTCGATCTGCGACCGTGACTCTTTGCTTCTCGTCGCTCCAGCGTCGGCCGATGAGAGTCGCTGGGAACGTACCGAGCTTGAATATCTCCGTCGGTTGAGCGAACGCGTACTCGCCGAGTATCGGGTTGATCCACGGCGGGTCGTCGTCTTTGGGCAGGAAGGCGGCGGGTCGATGGCTTATCTGTTGGCGCTCGTGAGCCGCGACCTGTTCACCGGCGCGGCCACGTCGGCCGCCGCGCTACCACGCACGGTCGACCCGCCAAGTGCGCAACCGACCGCAAGGCTTGCCATTTTCGCCGGCCTGCCCACCGACAATAGCCGGCTAGCGCAAGCCCAACTGGGCCTCAAGAAGCTGAGCGACGCTGGTTATCCCGTCACGGCCGCAACCATCGCCGACCCGCTCGGCAACCTCTCCGCAGAAGAGCGCGAGCAACTCGCTCGCTGGATCGACACGCTCGATCGGTTTTAGCAGCGCCGATGTCTCGCCCAAGGCAGCGCTATCGCACTACCGATCAAGAAAAGTATAGTGGTCCCCGGCTCTGGCGCGTACTCAACGACATAGGCAACTACGCCATATTCGGAACCGGATGGGATGTCGGACAAATCGTCCCAATACGGTGTTGGCTGTGTGGTACTACTCCACTGATGTATGAAGTGCAACTTGTCGCCATCTCCAACATTGTCAGGCAGGTCGACGCCGCCCCAATTGAGGTGCCAATTCGTGTACGACCATGGTTCACCGGTAACCCACGTCCATCCGCCAGCTGGCTCTGAAGACCCAGCCATTTGCATTCCACCAAGCCAAGGTCCAGTGAATGCATCAGTGGGCTTCAAGGGGCCGTGCCAGTATTCGTACCCTTTGATCAGATCGTAGACGAAATCATTCTCGGGCTGAGAGTGAATGGTGGCCAGGTATCCGTGCGCTCCAGCGTACATCATGCCCACAGCCAAAGCATTCGCGTCTGTCCAACTCACGCCATTCTCAACGATAACTCCCTCGTACCAGTGGTCATTGCCACCGTCAACGGCGCGCCATTGAGTTGGCACTGCAAAAGAGTTTTTGGGGAGGCAAACAAACAGAATGAAAAGAATCAGCCATTTCTGTGTGTGTGTGCGAAACCAATCATTTCAACCTCCCATTGAGAAATAGAACCCGAACTGCGAAAGTCACGATTGGAGCGACGCTCACAATTAGATGCAACTTTGCCGCTTAGCGGTGGCTGCGATGAGCAGACAGCCTAACAGCGCCAATAGCGCCGTGGCTGGCTCCGGAATCGGCTCGGCTGCGATGCTCAGAGTGCCGTCGGCGGTAAACGGATTAAGCAGTGGAGCAATCCCCGCGACGGAAAAACCCGCGCCGTCGTTGATGTCCGAGAAACTCATCGACAGCGTCAGTGTGTCGGCATCGATCAAAGGCGCCAACAAACCGCCCGTCACCAATCCGAACGAAGTCGTGAAGAGAGCACCGGTTGCCGGCGGCCCAAGAGGGCCAGTCAGCGTGCTGTCGTCAAGCGTGCCCGACAAGAGCAAAGTATTTGCTGGATCATAGATTTCCAACGTGCCGCCGGTGAAGTTTTGAATCACCAACACGCCCGCAAACACCGTGGCTGGGCCAGAGGCCGTCAAGCCATCAAGATCCAATGACGCAGTCGGCGTCAAGATATTGGGAAACGACGTTAGGAAGTCCAGAAAGTCGATGTTGGTGTTCTGGCCGCCGGTCGTGCCCGCATCTCCATCGTCGATGGTCGATAGCGTGGTGCCGTCGAACTCGATATCCGCTGGCGTGTCGCTGCCAAGGCCTAGCTTGATGATCGTGCCGGCCGACGACGTCCCGCAGACGAAGCTCACTAGTGCGCAGGTCGCAACACAGACGCCAAGAAACTTCACAGTACGCAACATTGGATCTCTCCTCGAAGCAGTAAAACTCTGTTTTCCAATCCTTAAAACGGCCCAAACTGGCTGCGGCCGCCGTCAATTCGCTCTACAAATCTCTCGATACAATCGAGCCACAAGTCCAACAAAAAACGGCGGTCGGATTTACTCGTCGCAGAGGCCAAACTTGCGCGGCCGCGCGACGAAGAAATCCAACTGCCGTTACACTGTGTTTAGCGTTCCCTCAAATTGATCGCGCGGCACTTCACTAGCCAACGCGACCCACGATGCATTCAAACTAACTCGAAACTCGAAGAACCTGCGTGCCAAGCCAATAAAAAAGCGACCACTGAAATCTTCCGATTGCGGCAGCCGACGCTACCAACTGGAAAGACTTCAATCGTCGCTTTTACTGGATTAGCGGTCCCTTAAAACTTCGAGCTAGCTACAAAACAATTGGATCGAACCTCAAACCGGGGAATCGTCCCGAGGACATTAACTACTCCCGATTCTACTAAAGGAGCGTCGCCCGTCAAGCGTTTGTGCGGGGATTTGTCTGAATTTAACGTGAACGATTCATTGCTGACGGTGCTGTTGCCTTCTGCGACTTCCCAGCATAGCCGGCATAAGTCCGCGAACGCCGGCATCGACCATAAACCGTTAAGCCAACAAGACTTACGAATCCACTACGGAAGGCGATAGCCAGCTGAACTCCAGCGACGGCAACTCCGCGTTTAGCGTCGGAAAGAATGCGTCGACGTAGCCGGCTGCTGCCAACTCGTCGAGCCAACCCTTGCCGACGCGTTTCATCGGCGGCGGTACCGATTTGATCAGCATTAGTTCATCGGCACAGAGCACGATCGCCAGCCGGCCCGCAATCGAGTCGCTCGTCACCGACCAATTCGCGGGTAGTCGCGTGCCGGCACAAGTCGGCTGGATGCACTCGACAAACTCGCTCGGCTTCAGAAGTGTCATGCCAGGCTCGCCGATGCGATGTTCGAGCTGGCCAAATGATTCGACCATGGGAAGCTCCGGCAACATCGCCGCCACGAGTCCGGCCGTGACATCCATGATTGCGACGCAAATCCAGTGTGCGCGCTCCTTACCCAATGGTGAGTGAGCGTCGAGCTCACGGATCGCATCGACCCATTTTCCACCGCCAGCGATAACGACGAAGTGCGTGTCGCGGCGAGCAGCCAGCTTCTCATCCAGCCAGGCACGCAGTCGCCGTGGAAATTCCGCGGCTGCGATCAGGCTGCCGCCGACCTTAACGACCGTCACGCGAGCGCGAGTCACTGGACCTCCGCTTCGCGCGCCAGGACCGCCAAAGCGTGTGCGGGGGCACACGCGCTTGCTTCGGCTCCCAACTCGGCAGTTAACGAGAAGACCCGATCACAGCCCCAAATCTGTTTCACAAGTCGGACGGCGAGAAATTCGCCCGCACCACTCACGACGAAGCACGTCGGCAGTTCGTTCATGCCCGACGCTACCTGCTCCACCGCGTGTCGCAGTTGGGCGAGTTGGGCTGCGCGCATCGCTTCCGCCGCACGGTGTGCATCGCGGTCGTCAAACGTTGTTCGGTCGGCACAAATCATTCGAGCGAGACGGTCGCGCGCGCAATGCTGCGTCAGCGGCCGACCATCGGCGGTCCAAGCGGCGTCGGGCTGCTCCGCCATTTCGCTTAGCGTCACATAGACGTCGGCCGTCGTGGCGAACGACTCGGCGGCCACGGGGCACTCCGCGCCGCGATAGGGCAGTGTACGAATCACGGCAGCGAGCGGCGTGCGACCGACGCCCGTATAGACGAGTTCACCGGCGACGAGCCGTTCGGTGTCGCTCAATCCTCGGGCAGCAACTCGCCCACTTACGAGCGGAATAATATCCGTCGTGGTCGACCCAACGTCGACGAGCAACCCCGACTGCTCACAAACGATACGGCAGGCGAATTGCGCGAGCGCATGCCAATTGCTGGCAGCGGCCAAGGAGGGTATTTCGCAGGCTTCATCCGTCGACACGATTCGGCCGTCCACAAGATAGACACCAACTTCGCGGCCGGCCGCGACCTCCCGCACCGCCACCAGAATGTGCCGCACTCCTTCGGCCTTCGTGCGGAAACAATCGCACAGTTCGCCGGTCATCGTGACGGCGAGTCGAGCATCAGCCGGCGTCGTCACAATGAGTTCGCCGAGGGCCGCGGCAAGTCGTTCGGGCTCGCGCCATAGCGCGAACGGCACACTGCGGGCCCAACCGAGCCCGTCGGCCGCTTTGAGATTTGCCCCACCGATGTCTAGTGCCAGCCAGCTCATGCACGATGACTCTTCATGTTACGAAGTTTACATTGCCATCGACGTCGAATTCCAGCGACTGGGTGAGAAATTCGATCGGCGTGGTGTCGCCCGCTGCGACGCGAAGCATGGCCTCGGCGAGATTTGTCTTGGTCGCAGCCCGCAGACCCGCGTAGGAAGTGGTTAGCCGTGGATTAACTTCGATCACAAAGTCTTCGGCGCCGTCTGGATCGCGGCCCAGCACCAGGTCGACGCCGACAAAGCCGGTCGTCGCCGGCATGGCGGCGAGAGCTTGTTCGCCGAGGGCGACAGCTCGCTCGGACATTCCAGCCGCGAGCGGCAATTCGCCGCCAAGGTATCGCATCCGCCCATCGGCCGAGATCCGCTGCCGACACGGTAGGAGCGAAACGCGTCCCGCCGGGCCGCACAAAAACGCCACGCTCGACGCCAGCCCCGGCATGAAGCGTTCCAGCCGCCGCGGCCAGGCATAGGGCGGCGGCTCGTCGTGCGGCCCCGCCACCAGCAGCGTGTCCTGCGAACCGGCCCCGTCGAACGGCTTGAGCACCGCGGGATACGGAAATTCGGCCGGCAGCTTGTCCTCTGGCTCCAGTAGGATGCCCTCCGGCACCTGGACTCCGGCTGCGGCCAGCCGCTTGCACGTGCTGTGTTTGTTGGCCGCGAGTCGAATAAAGTCTGGTGACGACGACAGCAACCGGCCGCCACAATCGATCACGCGCCGGGCCGCCTTTTGCAAAATGCCATCGAACTCTGGGGCGATGAGAATCGTCGCATCCGCTTCGGCCGCGAGCCGCTCGAATTCTTCGATGTGGACTGCGGCACTCTGCACGTCGATGATGTCGCAGCCGTTGAGGGCAAGTTGCACGACGCG
>JANNTD010000277.1:0-9394 GCA_031403315.1 Planctomycetota bacterium | reverse complement strand
TGACCAAAGCGCAGCAGGCGGCCAAGGCGAAGACTGGTCAGCCCAAAGCAGCAGAGTTCAGCGATCTCGAGCTCGCATCTTCCGATAGCAGTCCGGGCGGCGTGCTCGACAGTCTCGTGGGCGGATCGAACATCGGACTCTCCGGACTCTCGGCGCTCGAACTCGAAGGCGACGACGATGATGATGTGCTGGGCGACGGCAGCGACATCACGCTATCGAGCGAGTCGAGCGGGATCAACATCATCTCGCCCTCGGATAGCGGGCTGGCGCTCGACGAAGTGCCGCTGGCGATGGGTAGCGGCTCGCCGATTGCCTCGGGACTCGACCTGGGTCCCACTTCCGATGACGTCGGTCTCGAACCGCTCGAAGTCGCCGACGACGAAGGTGGTGCGGAGCCCTTCGCACTAACTCCGTTCGGCGAAGAAGCGAGCGAAGACGAAGAAGACAGCTCGCAAATCATTCCGCTCGACGAAGTCTCCGAGGATGAGGCCATGTTGGGGGGCGCCCAACGCTCCGCGGGCGTCGATGCCTTGTCGGACGATTTCGCCGCGATACCGGCCGGCGTGATGACGGCCAGCGAGCCGGTGGTCGACGTGCCGTTCTCGACGGCAAACATCGCGGGTCTGAGCTTGTGCCTGCTGTTGCTCGTGATGTGCGGCATGATGGTGTTCGACTTGCTGCGGAACATGTGGAGCTGGGGCGAGGTCTACACGCTCAACAGCTCGCTGATGGACGTGCTGACGCCGATCCTGGGTTAGGCCTATCCGGCGGATCGCTGGAATCTGCGGTACCAAAATCTGCGGTACCACGCGGCCGCCGGAGCGGTATAATTTGGTGCAAGGCCATGCGCGGCAAAACGCACCCATCCCACGGTCTGCTGCCACCTCGGCAATTCGACCTCCATGTAATTCTCCCGCCCGATACGCTACGGATCCATGACGATTCGCATTCTAGGTTTTGCCCTGTTCGCTACTTACATGACGGCGATCGGCTGCCGCCCAGCGGAACAAATCACGGCTTACACGGTGCCCAAGGAAACCGTGCCCAAGGAGACGGTCCAAAGGGTCGTTCCCGCCGCGGCGGAATCGTTGGAGACATCCGACCGCATGCTGGCGGCAGTGCTTCCCGACGGTGAGCGAGCCTGGTTCTTCAAAGTGAACGGACCGGTGGCCGAAATCGATTCGCGCGCCGAACAGATCGGCGAGTTCCTGGCGAGCGTGCGGCTCGCGGCGGGGAAGCCGCATCCTGATTGGCAATTGCCCGAGGGTTGGCAGGAGCAGCCGGGCTCCGGTATGCGGGCCGCGACGCTGCTCATCCCCGCCAACGCGAAGCCGCTCGAACTCTCATTGACGCCGCTGCCGTGGTCCGGCGCCCCCGGCGAACTTCTGAGCAACGTCAATCGCTGGCGCGGGCAGTTGCAGCTGCCCGCGACTGATGAACAAGGACTCGCCGAGTGTACGCGCGAGCTGGCGGTCGGCGACGCGACGATGACGGTGGTCGATCTGCGCGGTCGCATGTCGGGCGGAATGATGCCACCGTTTGCTGGCGGCGCGACGAGCAATGCCACACCGCCCGCCGCTTTGCCAGCAGCAAATGGAGCGAACGATTTGCCACCAGGCCATCCCCCAGTTACACCTCCGGGTACCGCCAACGTCACGCCATTTACGTACGACGTTCCGGAAGGCTGGCAGCCGCGTCCCGCGTCTGGGATGCGGAAGGCCGAGTTCCGGATCGAGGACGGCGGCAAAGCAGCCGTGGTGACTGCGATCGACTTCCCGACCGACGCCGGACCGATGATGGCCGACCCGGTCGCCAACGTGAAGCGCTGGCGGGGCGAAGTCGGGATGCCGCCGCTCTCGGACGAAGAGATCAAAGAGACCATGCAGCCGCTGGAAATCGACGGCATCGCGGCGATGTTTGTCGACGCAGTGCCGGATGCGAGCCAGCCCGAGCAGTCGCAAACCGACCGCGGCACTTTGGCTGCGATGCTCACGCGCGGCGACACGATCTGGTTCTTCAAACTATCCGGCGACCGCAACCTGGTCGCCGCCCAGCACGACAAATTTCAGTCCTTTTTGAAGTCGCTGCGATTCAAAGCAACCGGAGCAGGTGATGTCAACTAGCGGACTGGCGGGCTCCGACACTCGCGTCGCCGAAGCCAGCGAATGGCGGCTCGGCGTCGAGAGCTTCTCCATCTCGAAAGTGGTGGCGGCGCTTGCGTCGCTCCGGCTGACGGTCGTATTGTTCGCGTTGTCGATCTTCCTGGTGTTCACCGGCACGCTCGCGCAGGTCGATCATGGCGTGTGGGACGTCGTGAATCATTCGTATTTCCGCGTGTGGTTCGCGCACATCCAGTTTCAAGCGTTCGAGCGGCTCGCGCAGATGTTCGTCCCAGGCGCGAATTGGGGCCTGACCGGCGGATTCTACTTTCCCGGCGGCAAATTGCTCGGCGGACTGTTGCTGGTGAATCTGATCGCCGCCCATTCCGTGCGCTTCAAGATCGCAGCCAGCGGCAAACGGCTGGCAATCGGGCTGGCCATTATTGTCGCGGGGGCGGTCATCACGACGCTGGTGATCCGCAGCGGCATGAACGACACGATCGAAAGCGAGCTCACGCCGGCTTTCTGCGACACGCTCTGGCAGGCAATGCGGGCAGCGCTCGCCGGCGTCGCGCTCTTCGGCGCGTATCTGCTCGTGCTCCGATACGGGCGCAGCAAGCCGGCGGAGTGGTGGCTGCTGTTGGCGGTCGATGTTCCGCTGGTCGTTGTCGCCGTGTGGTTGTTTCTCAATCCGCAAGCGCGGCTCGACGACTCGGGTCTGCGCATTTTGTGGCAGCTCGCGAAAGGGCTCGCGGCAGGCGTGGTATTGCTCCTCGGCTGCGCGCTTGTGTTTCACCGGCGGGCTGGCATCGTGCTGCTGCATGCGGGCGTGGCTTTGTTGATGTGCAGCGAGATGTGGACGGGACTCCAGGCCAACGAAGCCCAAATGTCGATCGTCGAAGGCCAGACGACAAATTACGCCAGCGACATCCGGACCACGGAGTTGGCGGTAGTCGATCGATCGAATCCGGATCAGGACCACGTCGTCGTCGTGCCCGCCGGGCTGATGGAAGGGAATGTTGGTGCGGCGACGCGGATCGAACATGCCGATCTGCCCTTCACACTGCAGGTACATCGTTGGTTGGGTAATTCCGCCGTCCGCGCAGCCAAAGCCGGCGAGCCGAACCCCGCAACCGCCGGCAGCGGACTGCGGACGGTTGCCGACGAGGCCCGCCGCGAGACCGGCGTCGACACCGCCGCCGGCGTCGATTTTCCAGCCGCCTACGTCGAACTGTTTTCAAAAGAGAACGGCACGTCGCTCGGCACGTTTCTGTTTGCGGCAGAACTCACGGAGCAGCCGATTGAAGTCGACGGCAAACCGTATGACGTAGCATTGCGGCACAAACGCATCAACTATCCCTACACGCTCACGCTGAACGACTTCCGCTTCGATCGCTACACCGGCACGAACACGCCGAAGAATTTCTCGTCGCTAGTGCAGCTCCAAGACCCGGCCCACAACGTCGACCGCGAAGTGGCGATTTGGATGAACAATCCATTGCGTTACGCCGGCACGACATTCTACCAGGCCGACTGGGACAAGCGGACCGAACAGGGTACGGTGCTGCAAGTGGTCGAAAACCCCGGCTGGATGGCGCCGTACGTAGCGTGCATGTTGGTGATGACTGGGATGCTCGCGCACTTCGGCATCACGCTGACAAAATTCCTCCAGCGCAGCACCAGCCGTGCGAGCGAGCTTCAGCTCGCGGGCGGGCTTGGTACCGCGTCGACATTCGCCAAATGGGTCGTTCCCGCCGTGGTCGTCCTGCTCTTCGCCGGCTACGTCACCAGCAAGTTGCGAATGCCCCATAACACCGCGAGCGAAATGCAGGTCTACGAATTCGGGAAATTGCCGCTCGCCTATCAGGGCCGCGTCAAACCGTACGACACCGTCGCCCGCAACACGCTCCAAATCCTTTCCGGCAAGCAAGAAGTGATCGGCAAGGATAAAACTGGTTGGTTCGCTAAGCTCACGCACAGCACCGAAATAACACCCGCCGTCGTTTGGTTGCTCGACGCCATTTCCGATGCCCCGGCCGGCAGCCAGCACCGTGTGTTCCGAATCGACAATCTCGAGCTCATCGAAGCACTCGGCCTTGAGCCGCGCGAAGGTTCTTGGCGCTATTCAACCGAAGATATCCGCGACCACTTCGACGAGCTCCAAAAGCAGATTCAACTCGCGGCGGCCCAACCCGATGGCCAGCGTTCGCATATCCAACAGGCAGTGATCGAACTGGCGGACAAGCTCACGCGCTACGCGACGCTGGTAAAATCATTCCGCTCGCTGGCGATCTCGACGGAGCCCGAAAACGTCCTGACCAGCCTGCAACAGGTGCAGGCCGATATCGAATCGTTGCGCGAAGCCGAAGCCCCTCAAGGCGTTCCGCCCGCGGATGTCCTCGGCCGCTGGACCACGCTTAAGGAAGGTGAGTTTCAGCTCTTTCAAGATCGTGCGTTGGAGCGGTCCGTCAATCCGGCAACGGTCGCGTTGAGCACGCTGCTCGACGCCTACTCGAAAGGCGATGTGACGACGTTTAACAAGCGGCTCGCGGACTATCGCATCGTGCTCGCCGACTACGAGAAGTCGCTCGATGCCAAGGCAAAGCAACTCGCCGCTGCCGGCGTCAAACCTTCGGAGGTCCTTTCCCAAGGGCGAGTGAATTTCGAGGTCGCGTTTAATCAGTTTAGCCCGTTTTACTATTCCGCAGCGTTGTACCTCATCGCGTTCGTGCTGGGCGTCGCTGCTTGGCTGGGTTGGACGGTGCCGCTGCGGCGGGCGTCGATTGGGCTGCTCTGGTTCACGTTCGCGCTGCACACGCTGGCGCTGGCCGGTCGGATCGCCATCTCCGGCCGGCCGCCGGTGACGAATCTCTATTCGTCCGCCATTTTCATTGGCTGGGCGTGCGTCCTGTTGGCGCTGGTGTTCGAGTGGATCTACAAACTGGGCTTGGGCAATATCGTGGCCGCGGTGATCGGCTTCTTGACGCTTTTGGTCGCCCATTTCCTTTCGCTCGACGGCGACACGTTCATCGTGATGCAGGCGGTGCTCGACACGCAATTCTGGCTGGCGACGCACGTCGTCTGCATTACCTTGGGATACGCGACGACGTTTCTCGCCGGGGCCTTTGCCGTGCTCTACGTACTGTTGGGCCAGGTGTTTGGCGTGCTTAGCGACGAGGACCGCAAGCAGCTCACGCGGATGACCTACGGCACGCTCTGCTTCGCGATCTTTTTCAGTTTCGTCGGCACGGTGCTCGGCGGGCTCTGGGCCGACGATTCCTGGGGCCGCTTCTGGGGCTGGGACCCGAAGGAAAACGGCGCGCTGATCCTGGTGCTTTACAACGCACTGGTGCTGCATGCCCGTTGGGGCGGAATTGTTGGCCCGCGCGGGATTGCGTTGCTCGCGGTCGGCGGCAACATCGTCACCGCCTGGTCGTGGTTCGGTGTCAACGCACTGGGCGTCGGCCTCCACTCTTACGGCTTCGACAGTACCATCGCCATGTGGCTGCTTACGTTTGGCCTCTCGCAATTGGCAATCATCGCACTCGGGCTGATCCCCGCGGAAGTGTTCCGTGGACGCAAGTCGGCGGCAAACTAGGCGAAATCGTCGAGAATCTTGAGAATCTACTGTTCTAAAGTCGGGGGTCAGACTTTAGGACAGTAGAACAGTAGCACAGAAACGATTAACGGCCTAACGGTTGTCGATCGTCTGCATGTGATCGCTATTGGGCCGCGACGCTGATGGTGATGCCGATAACGACGCGATGCCCGGCTGGCTCTGTCCGCGTTCGTGCCGACCCCACCAGGCGTCGGCCTCGTCGAGATTCCAGGCGGCGGCTTCCACACAGCGGGCGATTCGCACCGCCAGCTCGCGGGCCGTTTGCGGCCGCTTGGCCCGCGATTTTTCCAGACAAGCCAACAGCGCGCTTTCGAGCTCGGCCGGAATCGGAGTGCGCACACGCTCCGATGGCGGCGTCGGCACGGCAGACACGTGCATCTGGCATAACTCGACGACGTTCTCGGCACCAAACACCGGCTGGCCCGTCAGCAGGAAATAGCCCACCGCTCCCACCGCGTAGAGATCGCTCCGCGGATCGACCGAGTTGGGAAGCTGAATCGCCTCGGGCGACATGTACAGCGGCGTGCCGGTCAGCGAATTGTTTTGCGTCAGCCCGGCTTGCTTCTGGTCATCCTGGGCCTTCACCAGCCCGAAGTCGAGCACTTTCACCACGTCGGGCTCGCCGCCACGGCGGGTGAGCATGATGTTCGCCGGCTTGACATCGCGATGCACCAGCCCGAGCGAATGAGCCTCGTACAGCGAACCGCAAATTTGTTCAAGGATATGAATCACTCGCGGCACCGGCTGCGGGCCGTAGCGCTCGACGAGCGATTGCAGATCGATGCCGTCGAGATACTCCATCGCGTAATAGAACACGCCCTCGGGCGTTCGACCGTAGTCGTAGATCGCCACTGTGTTCGGATGGTTGAGCTGGCTGGTGATTTGCACCTCGCGCTCGAACCGCTCCATCGACGCTTCGTTGACCTTGTCGACATCGAGCATCTTGATCGCGGTCGGCCGGCGGAGCATGGCGTGGTGGCCCATGTAGACGATGCCCATGCCGCCCGCGCCGAGTTTCTTTTCGAGCTTGTATTGCCCAATTTGCTGGGCCTCGATCGCCGCCTTTTGGGCCTCCTTCCGCAGCCGCGCGACCATCACGGTGAACACGAAAATCGCCAGCGCCGCGAGCGCGAGCAAAGCATAAAGGCCCCAAAACGTCCGTCGTAGGATCGTGAGCGGACGAAAGGCCTCGGCGTAGTCGATTTCGGTGGCGATGCCGATGTCGGCATCCGGCAGCCACGTCCAAGCGCCGACGACTTGCACACCGCGGTAGTCGCGGTAGCCGTCGACGTTGACGCCACTTCGCCCGGCGATCGCCTCGGCTGCCATCAGCGTGGGCGGCAACTCGTGCCGTCGCACGGGTGGGCGATGCCCCGTCATCATGTTGCCGCCGGGGTCGTGGACCAACAGCTGCAAGATCGAACGCGAGTTTTCCTGGTCCGGCAATAGTCCCAGCAAGACCAAGTCGTCGCTGAAGCGGCTGTCCGACACCATGAGCCCCGACTTGTCGAAAGCATAAGTTTCGCCGGTCTGACCGAATTGCCCGAGTCCGACGATCCGACTGAATTCCAGTTCCGGGCGGATTCGCAGCGCGAGCACTCCTACCACTTGGAAGCTCTCGTCGCGGATCGGCGCGGCCACGAACATCGTGGGCACCCCGGTCCGCGTGCGGCCTTTGTCGTCTTTCATTGCCACGACGCTGCCGAATGGGGGCGACAAACACACTTCGCCTTGCAGAGCGCGCTGCAAAAATGTCTCGTATTCGGGAATATTCTGCTGGCCGATGAGTTCCCGCCGCTGGGCGGCGAGGATCAGTTGTTTCTTGTCGACAACCAGGTAGCCTTCGTAATCGTGAGCACTCAGCGCGGGGCCGAGCGCTTTTTCCAGCTTGATCTGAAGTGCTTCATTCGCTGCGGCCGAGGTCTCGCCGTTTGTTGTCGAAGCTGAATCCAGCAACTGATATGCAATTTGCCGGATGTCGAGATCGTTGGCCAGCGATTCCGCGTTCGATGCTTGAACATGAAACCAAGTTCTGAGCATCTCGGCTTCTAGATTCAATGTGGTCTCGAGCTGCGATTGCAGGCTCGCGCGCATCGTCGATTCGATGTTCCACCGCACGAGCAGGCCGATGATCGAGAGCAGCACGACCGCAATAATCGGCCAGATCCAAATTTGCTTCTTGAGAAACAGCCCGGTCCGCGAGATCGAGCGGCCGACGCTGGACGTGGCCCAAGTCATGTGCGGCCCGGCGGGCCGAACCTGGCTCTGGGATTTGCGAAACATCGAAAACAGATTCATCACGGCTAGCCCAAGAAACCTGACCAGAAAAAAGTGGCGGCATCGCCCAAACCATCAGTATAGTTGGCCGGTGGGGCGAATGGCGAGGAATAGGGAGAATCGGCGGGCTCAGGCCGTTCGCAGGACGGCCTCGACGCGGCGAATCGCTTCTTCCACGGCACAAGTCTCGTGGCTCACGCCGATTTCCGCCCGCGAGCGGATCAGCGTATCCACCCGCCGGTGGGCCGAGATGACCGTGCTATGGCTGCGCCGGCCGAAGAATTCGCCGATTTCGCTCCACGGGGCCCGCGTGTACTTGCGAGCAAGCCACATGGCGAGCATCCGCGGCTCGTGGATCGAGCGGGTCTTGCGCTCCGAGCGAAGATCGGCCGCTTCGACGCCGAACACGCTGCAGATCGCCTGCTCCACGTCGGCGAGCCGTACATGCCGCGTGCATTGTTGCGCCAGGTCGGCCAGCGCGCGGGCCGCCAGTTGCCGCGAAATCGGCTGCTCGAAGGCGATGCTCGTGGCCTGCAACCGGTGGAGCGCACCGCGCAATTCGCGAGCTCCCGTGCTGATTTGCGTCGCCACAAACTCGGCTACGTCGTCTTCGAGGGCGAGACTCATGTCGCGCGCCAAGCGGCGGACGACGTCGAGCCGCATGGCAAAATCGGGGAGCTGGATATTGCAGACGAGCCCGCTCGCGAGCCGCGACACCAGCTCTTTGCCCAGCGGCTGTAGCTCGGCGAGCGACCGGTCGCTGGCGAGCACCACTTGCCGCCCCTCGGCCAACAGCACGTCGAGTGTGTGCAGCAATTCTTCGAGCGAGGCCCGCTTGCCCACGAAAAACTGAATGTCGTCGAGCAGAAGCAGATCGGCCCCGCGACATTTTTGCCGGAAGCTGGGGAGGCCTGTGCCGCGGAGCGCTTCGACGAAGCTGGTGATGAATTGCTCGGCGGTCAGGTAGACGGCTCGGGCGCGGGGATGGCTGCGGCGATACTCGCTGCGAATCGACCGCAGGATGTGCGTCTTGCCGACGCCTGTGCCGCCACAGAAGAGCACGGGGGACGCCTGCTGCAGTCCGTGGGCTGTCACTTCCGCGGCACGAAACGCATACTCGTTGCTCGCGCCGACGACGAGCTCGCTCAAGCTCGGCTCAGGTCGAACCGGCGGCTTCTGAGAGTTGCGTGACACTGCACCGTTCGTGTTGACGGAGGAAAGCTGCGTTGGCTGCGCCGCCGACTTCGCATGCGATTTCGGACGCGGAGCAGATTCGTCGCGCTCGATTGGCAGACTCGCGTCATGCGTGGCTTCGATTGTCGAAGAAATCGACTCGTCGACTTCGAATTCGACACGTACCTCGCCGCCTATCACCGCCGCGGCGACCGTGCGGACGTCG
>JANNTD010000276.1:0-5090 GCA_031403315.1 Planctomycetota bacterium | reverse complement strand
ATCCAAGGCGGTCGCTACAACCGGCAGGCGGGTGAGCATTTCAATCCGTACACGTTCGCCGACATCCCGACGATCGCCGACCACCTGCATTATCTGGGCAACAATTCGCATGCCGGGAACGAGCGGTCGGATCGGGCCGGTGGCGGGCACGCCCACGCGGGCGCGATGATCTACCTGGGCGGTGTCTGGCCGGCCGAGTACCGCAACCAGATCATCATGAACAACATCCACGGCCAGCGGCTAAACATGGACATCCTCAAGCCGAGCGGCTCGGGTTACGTCGGCAGCCACGGTCCGGATTTCCTGCTGACGCAAGACAAGGCGTCGCAGATGCTCAACTTCCGCTACGGGCAGGACGGGCAGGTGATCGTTATCGATTGGTACGACATGCAAGCCTGCCACGACCCGCACACCGATGCCCACGACCGCTCGAACGGCCGCATCTACAAAGTCGTCTACGGTGACGCGAATGCGAAGACGCAAGCGGTTGATCTCACCAAGCGGAGCGACGTTGAGCTCGCCGACATGATGCTCAACCAGAACGATTGGTACGTCCGCCATGCGCGGCGGGTTCTGCAGGAAAGGTCTACGGCTGGCAAGCTGGACGAAGCGGCACTCGCACGATTGCGGGAAATTGCAGGTTCGCACGCCGACGAAACTCGCCGACTGCGGGCACTTTGGGCGCTGCACGCGATGGGCAATCTCACCGACGCGTTGATTGCTGCGAAATTCAAAGATGACAACGAATACGTCCGCGGTTGGGCAATTCAGCTCGCGCTCGACGGCGAGCGACTGAATGCCAACAAATGGCTCGAACAATTCGCGGCGATGGCCCAGAGCGATCCGTCGCCCGTGGTGCGGTTGTATTTGGCGTCGGCCTTGCAGCGGCTCCCGCTCGACGACCGCTGGGCGATCCTCGCCGGGCTCACGAGCCACGCCGAGGATGCCAGTGACCATAATTTGCCGCTGATGGTCTGGTACGCCGCCGAATCGCTCGGCGAAGCCGACCCGCAGCGGGCGCTCGCGTTCGGCCTATCGTGCGGCAAGACGAATCCGCGCATCCGCGAGTTCATGCTCCGCCGCATTGCGAGTATCGATTCGCCGGCCGCGCTTGCGACGTTAGTCGACGGACTCACCAAGTCAAACGACGCCGACGAACAATTGGCGATCCTAGATGGCATTCGTCAAGCGCTCCGCGGCCAGCGACAAGTCGCTCCGCCTGCGAATTGGCCCGCTGCCTACCAGCACGCGATGGCGAACGCGAATCAGCAGGTCCGCGACGCGGCGACTGGCCTCGGCGTCACGTTTGGCGACGCGGCGGCTATGGATTCGTTCCGCCAGCTCGCCGCATCGCCCAGTGCGAATGCCGCGGCCCGACGCGCTGCGCTCGAATCGCTGCTGGCCGCGAAGGACTCGCAGCTGATGCCGGTGTTGCAGAAGCTGCTCGGCGATGGGGCGCTGCGCGACGTTGCTTTGATGGGTCTCGCCCAGTACGACGACCCGCAAACTCCGACCATGCTGCTGAATGTCTACTCGCAGTTGTCGCCTTCGGAAAAGCGGGCGGCGCTCGCGACATTTTGCGCCCGGCCGAGCTACGGCATTGCTCTCTTGAACGCCGTGGCCGCGAAACAGATTGCCGCGACCGACTTGCCAGCCGATCTCGTGCGGCAGCTCCAGAATCATAAGAACGAAGAAATCGACAAGCTGCTTGCGGACCTATGGGGTACGGTGCGGAGCACGCCGGCCGACAAAACCGACCTGATGGCGAGCCTTAAGCAGAAAATCTCCGCACCCGCCTCGCTGCCGCCCGATCCGATGCTCGGCCGGGCGGTGTTCACCAAGACCTGCGGCCAGTGCCACACGCTCTACGGCGTCGGCGCGATTATCGGCCCCGATCTGACCGGCTCGAACCGTGGCGACGTCGAATACCTGCTCTCCAACGTCGTCGATCCCAGCGCGATCATGGCCAAAGAGTATCAGCCGACCGTGATCATCACGATGGACGGCCGCGTGGTGACTGGCATCGTCACAAAGGAAGACGACAAATCGATCACGATCCAAACTGCGACTGAAGCGGTGGTGCTCCCACAAGGCGAAATCGAAGAGCGCGAGCTGAGCGATGCCTCAATGATGCCCGACGACCAGCTGAAACAATTCAGCGACCACGAGACGCTCTCGCTGTTCGCCTACCTGATGGGCAAGGCGCAGGCACCGATGCTGGCGACCAACGACAACGCCGCCGCTCTGTTCAACGGCCGCGATCTCACCGGCTGGTCGGGCGATCCCCAGCTGTGGTCGGTGGAGAACGGCGAAATCGTCGGCCGCAGCCCCGGCCTGGCCCACAACTCGTTTCTGATCAGCGACCTGCATGCGGCCGACTTCAAGTTTTCATTCGACATCAAGTTAGTCGACAACGTCGGTAACACGGGCGTCCAGTTCCGCAGCCAATCGCTCCAGGGCTACGACGAAGTGCAAGGCTATCAGGCAGACGCCGGACCAGATTGGTGGGGCAAGCTCTACGAGGAGCACGGCCGCGAGCTCATCTGGGACAAGTCCGGCGAAGAGTTCCTCAAGCCGGGCGAATGGAACCGCTACGAGATTTGCGCCAAGGGGAGTCATGTCCAAACGTGGATCAACGGCCACCCGTGTGTCGATCTTTACGATCCGAACGGCCAACGCCGCGGGCTATTCGGCCTGCAGATTCATTCCGGAGAGGCAATGGAAGTCCGCTTCCGCAATCTGCAGCTCGAAGTGATCGACGGCAAATAGTCGAGCCGACGACGCATGGAAGCGGCCAGCATGCCCGACATTTGCTAGAATGCCCGCATCATGAAGATGCTGAAGAACTGGCTAACCACCCGCGCGCCGGTACGATCACCCGAGATCACGACCGACGGAGTCGTGGTCGAAGTGGTGCGGAAGCACATCAAGAACTTCTATCTCCGCGTCGACAGAGCGCAGGGTCGGGTGCGGATGTCGGCGCCACGTAGCGCGAGCGACGACGAAGTGAAATCCGTCATCGAGCGGCGGATCGATTGGATCAAACGCCAGCAGGCAAAGATTGCCTCCCAGCCGCCAAGTTTGCGTCCGCGGTACGTCAGCGGCGAGACGCATTTCTTTCTCGGCCGGCCCCTGCGGCTGGAAGTCGTGGAGCGTGAGGGCCGCAGTAGTTCAGTGGTTTGTACTGCGTCGTCTCTGGTGCTGCATGTCCGCCGCCGATCGCGCATCGACGAGCGCCAGCGCGCGCTCGGCGAGTGGCACCGCGGCGAGCTCAAGGCGTTGATACCGCTGCTGGTCGACAAGTGGCAACCGGTGATGCGTGTCAAAGTCGCCGAGTGGGGCGTCAAGCGAATGCGGACTCGGTGGGGCACGTGCAACATTCGGGCGCGCCGCATCTGGCTGAATCTCGAGCTGGCCAAGCACCCGGCCGAGTGCTTGGAATACGTCGTGGTCCACGAAATGGTCCATTTGCTCGAGCGCTATCACAACGCACGCTTCAAGGCTCTGATGGACACATTCCTGCCGGATTGGCGCGAGCGCAAGCGGACCCTTGGAGGTCGTCTCGCGGCCCACTATAAACAAGGTGATGGCAACGACGACCAAATCGACCCGTGTGACTGATCCGCCCGCCACCAGCGTGGGCCGCGTGGTCGTCGAGCTCACCGGGCTGTCGAATAGCAAAGTCCGCGGATTGTTCGATCATGGCTGCGTGATGGTGAATGACGAGCCGTGTCACCAGGCCGGAGAACGGGTGCAGCCTGGCGATCAAGTCGACGTCTGCTACGATCCCGCGCAGGGCTACCCGGAGAAGAAGCGGGTCTGGGAAGATCCGTCGTTCTCGATCGTGTTTGAAGACCAGTATCTGATTGTCGTCAACAAGGCGGCGAACGTGCTAACCGTGGCGACCGACCGTGGCGGAGAACGCAACACGCTGGTGAGCCGGGTGTCGCACTATTTGAAGCACACCGGCCGCCGGCGCGAGGCGCTCGTGGTGCATCGGCTCGATCGTGGCGTGAGCGGGCTGTTGGTATTCGCCAAGTCGCAGCGAGTCCTTACGGCGCTGCAGGATCAGTTCAAGGAACGGAAGCCCGATCGACGTTACATCGCCATCGTCGCGGGAGTTCTCGAGCGTGCCGAGGGTACGTATCGCTCCCACCTCATGACCGGCAAGAATCTCAATCAATACTCGACGCGCGACGAATCAAAGGGCGAACTTGCCATCACGCACTATCGCGTGCAAAAGCAACTTGCCGATACGGCCGTCGTCGAAGTACAGCTCGAGACCGGCCGCCGCAATCAGATTCGCGTCCACTTTGCCGATCACGGCCATCCCTTGCTGGGCGATCCGCGCTATGGCCTCTCGAAGTCGCAGCACGAATGTTGGCCCGACGATCGCATCGCGCTCCACGCGGTGTCGCTGGGCTTCGTGCATCCCGCAACTGGAAAACCACTGCGGTTCGAATCGGAGTTGCCCCGATCGATGAAACGGTTCATTGGCGCGCAGGGGTCGAGGGGCAAATGACTTCGCCTGAGCCTGCGGCCACTGATCACCAGCTGGAATTGATCGCCACCGCAGCCAGCGGCACCGAGGCCGTGGTCAAGCGCGAATTGGCAGCGCTCGGCTACGAAGCCCGTACGGTGACGCCGGGGCGGCTGTTGTTTCGCGGCGACGAGCTCGCCATCGCGCGGACGAATCTGTGGCTGCGGGCCGGGGAGCGTGTGCTCGTTCACATGGGCACCTTTCCGGCCGCCGACTTTGGCCTGCTCTTCGATGGCGTTGCCGCCCTGCCTTGGGAACAGTGGCTCCCGCGCGATGCCGAGTTCCCCGTCGATGGTCGTTCGCACGGCTCGCAGTTGTCGAGCGTGCCCGCTTGCCAGCGGATCGTGAAACGCGCGATCGTGAAGCGATTGCAGGAGGCACACCACACCGAGCACCTGCCGGAGACCGGGCCGCGTTGCTCGATCGAGGTCAGCTTGCGCGATGACATGGCGATGCTCACGCTCGACAACTGCGAGCCGTGCGAACGACCATCGACGGGGAACTCGGCATCGCGCGGGAGCCACTGTTCCCAAGGCAGGGCGGCAACGCC
>JANNTD010000275.1:0-5023 GCA_031403315.1 Planctomycetota bacterium | reverse complement strand
CTTCTTCGGCCAGAACGGCTGGTTGCCGACGCAGCTGATGCACGATGTCCACCAGTTCTCCAACGGCGGAATCGATTCGCCGACCCGCTGGATCTGGTCGTACTTCGACTACATCCAGTCGCCGACCGTGCTTTGGATCGTCCACATCGCGGCACTGTTCGTATTCTTTTTCCTGATGATCGGCTTCTTCAGCCGCACGATGGCCGTGCTCGCCTATCTGATCGCCGTGTCGTACGCTGCCCGCGTCACGCCAGGCGCTTACTTCGGTCTCGACAAGATCAACTGCCTGCTGGCGATGTACCTGATGCTCGGTCCGTGCGGCGCTCGCTACTCGCTCGACCGCATCTGGCGGCTCAGGCGCGGCGCGCCGCGCGAGGTGCCACCCAGCGTCGCCGCCAACATCGCCATCCGGCTGATCCAGCTCCACATGTGCATCATCTACCTCTTCTCGGGCCTGGGGAAACTGCAAGGTGAGAGTTGGTGGACCGGCGAGGCAGTCTGGTTCTCCTCGGCCAATCTCGAGTACCAGTTCATGATCGACATGACCTGGCTGGCGAACCATCCCTGGATCGTGAACCTGCTCACCCACGCCACGGTCTTCTGGGAGCTGACCTACTGCGCCCTGGTCTGGCCACGGCTCACCCGACCGTGGGTGCTGTTGGGGGCGGTTTTCGTCCACATGGGGATCGTCGTCGCCTACGGCATGCCAACCTTCGGCCTGGTGATGCTGATCGGCAACCTGGCGTTCATTTCGCCCGAGACGGTTCGAAGCTGGGTCGACCCCGTGGCCAACCGCGTCGCGCTCGTGCTCGGCGGCGGCGGGCAGGGCAGGGCGGCCTCCGCGGCCTGAGGGCGCGCAAGCGCATTGTCCGCCACCCCCGCCATATCTATACTGATTTTACCAGACGTAACAATTTAGCCGCGTCGCTTGCGACGCGCGTTTCGATCGCCACAATTGCGTGGCCGTCACTCCACCATCCGTATCCAGGAGGACCTGATCCTTGTTTGAATCGATTGCCATCGTTGGGGCCACCGGAGCCGTGGGACAACTCATCCGCACCATGCTCGCCGAGCGTGACTTCCCGTTCGAGAAGATCACGTTCCTCGCCTCCAAGCGATCGGCCGGCACGACGATCAAGTTCAAAGGCAAAGAGCACACGGTCAAAGAGCTCACGCCCGACGCGTTCCAAGGCATCGACCTGGCGATCGGCAGCACGCCTGATCCCGTGGCCAAGGATTTCGTCCCCTGGGCCGTCGAGCGCGGCTGCGTCGTCGTCGATGAGAGCGGCTATTGGCGGATGGATCCGAATGTGCCGCTGGTGGTTCCGGAAGTGAACCCCGAGGCGACCTTCACCCACAAGGGCATCATCGCCAGCCCTAATTGTTCGACCACGCAAATGGTCGTCGCCATGAAGCCGATCTACGACGCCAGCCGCATCCGCCGCGTCGTCGTCAGCACCTACCAGGCCACCAGCGGCGCGGGCGTCGCCGGCCAGCGCGATCTCCTCGCCGGCTCGAAGGCGGCACTCGAAGGCCGGGAGCACAAGTACGAAACCTTCGCCCATCCGATCGCGTTCAACCTGATCCCGCAGATCGGCTCGGCCAAGTACCAGGGCTACACTTCCGAAGAGATGAAGATGGTCTACGAGACCCGCAAGATCTTCGGCGACGATGAGATTCAGATCTGCCCGACCTGCATCCGCGTGCCCGTCTCCAACTGCCACAGCGAGAGCATCCTCGTCGAGACCGAGCGAAAGATCACCGCCGACGAGGCCCGCGAGCTCTTCGCCAACGCACCCGGCATCAAGCTCGTCGACGACCTCGCCAACGGAAAATACCCGATGCCCAAGGATTGCGACGGCGACGATGCCACGTTCGTCGGCCGCATCCGCGAGGACCTCTCCTGCGAAAACGGCCTCGCATTCTGGTGCGTCAGCGACAACCTCCGCAAAGGCGCCGCCACGAACGCAGTCCAAATCGCCGAACTCTTGGTCCGCGCCCAAGCCCCCGTCAGTTAATGACAACTCGCTGGCTCAAGCTGACCGTGGCCTACGATGGCACAGCCTACGCCGGCTGGCAGATGCAGCCGACCGAGCCCACTGTCCAGGCCGCCATCGAATCGGCCTGGCACGAAATCACGCGCGAACAACTCCGCGTCACCGCCGCCGGCCGCACCGACGCCGGCGTCCACGCACTCGGTCAGGTCGTCGGCCTCGCCACTGAATCGCAGCTCTCGACCGCCGACCTCCACCGCGGTCTCAACGCCGTGCTGCCGGAAGATGTGGCCATTGTCGCCGTCGAAGAAGCTCCCGTAGGCTTTCACGCCACCCACGACGCCATCGCCAAGACCTATCGCTACCAAATCCACAACGGCCGCACGCCCGACGTGTTCCACCGCCACTACGTCTGGCACTATCCCCAGTCGCTCGACGCCGAAAAAATGCACGCCGCCGCCCAGGCCCTCGTCGGCAAACACGACTTCTCGAGCTTCGAATCCGCCGGCAGCGAACGCCCCAACAGCATCCGCACGCTCTGTCAACTGAGTGTCACGCGCGACGCCGACCGAATTACAATCGAAGTCACTGGCGACGGCTTCTTGTACAATATGGTCCGGGCAATCGTCGGCACGCTTGCGGAGGTGGGGAAGGGGAGCCGCGACGCAACCTGGCCCGCCGAAGTCCTCGCCGCCCGCGACCGCCGCCTCGCCGGCCAAACGGCGCCACCTCAGGGCCTGTTCCTCGTCCAAGTCGAGTATTCACCTTAGCCGCGTCGCTTGCGACGCGCGCCAAACCCGCGCGTCGCAAGCGACGCGGCCAACTATTTTTCCCCCGATGCGCATCGCCCACCTCATCGCCCGGTTGATCATCGGCGGCGCCCAAGAAAACACCGTCCTCAACTGCCACGATCTCATTCGCGACTATGGCGATGACGTGCTACTCATCACCGGCCCCGGCCTCGGCCCGGAAGGCAGCCTCGAAGCCGAAGCCCGCGCGCGCGGCATTCCGCTCCACATCGTTCCGTCGATGCGTCGACCCATCCATCCCACGCGCGACGCCGCCACCTACCGCGCACTGGCTCGCGCGATCGCCGAGTTTCAACCCGACGTCGTCCACACCCACGGCGGCAAGTGTGGGCTTCTCGGCCGCATCGCCGCTAGCCGGCTTAGCGTCCCGGCAATCGTTCACACCGTTCACGGCGCACCGTTCCATCCGTACCAAAGTGCCGCAGCCCGCGCGTTCTTCCGCCGCTGCGAGATTTTCGCCTCCGCCCGCTGCCACGCCATCATCAGCGTCGCCGACGCGATG
This sequence comes from Planctomycetota bacterium, assembly GCA_031403315.1. GTDB lineage: Bacteria > Planctomycetota > Planctomycetia > Pirellulales > Lacipirellulaceae > DASYDU01. The sequence goes on along the minus strand of JANNTD010000275.1, from coordinate 1,718 downwards.
ACCGACCAACTCGTCGCCGCGGGCGTCACCCCGCGCGAAAAGTTCACCACCATCTACAGCGGCATGGAGGTCGAGCCATTCCTGAACTCCGGCGAGCACCGCTGCCGCGTTCGCCGCGAGCTCGGCTACCGCGAAACCGACGTCGTCGTCGGCAAAGTCGGCCGGCTGTTCCATCTCAAGGGCCACGCCGACGTGATCAAGGCCGCCCACGTCGCCTGCGCGATGGAGCCCAATTTGAGATTTCTCTTCATCGGCGATGGCATCCTCCGCAGCGAACTCGAATCGCAAATCGCCGCCGCTGGCCTCACAGACCGCTTCCAATTCACCGGCCTCGTGCCGCCCCAAAAAATCCCCGAGCTGCTCGCCGCGACCGACCTAGTCGTTCACACCAGCCTCCGCGAAGGCCTCGCACGCGTGCTGCCGCAAGCACTCCTCGCGTGGCGCCCCGTGATCAGTTACGACGTCGACGGCGCACGCGAAGTCGTCCGCGACGACGTCACGGGCTATCTGGTCCCACCAGGCCAGACATCAAGCCTTGCCATGCGGATCGTCGAATTGTCCAACTCGCCCGGTCTCCGCAAAGAGCTCGCCGCCGCCGGCCGCGAAGCGTGCCGCAGACGCTTCGACCACCGCGAGATGACCCGCCAAATCCGCGCCCTCTACGAGCGCCTGCTGACCTGAACCCAGCGCCTCCGCGCCAGACATCGCACTTTCACCAGCCGCAAATCACGGGTAAACTGAAGAGAGAAGCGAGATTCACCACGGAGGCACTGAGGACACGGAGTAGAAAAAAAGGAAGAGATTGCAAATTGCAAAATGGAGTGTGTTCATTTTGCATTTTTTCAATTCTCGATTTTTGTATTCCTCCGTGCCCTCTGTGCCTTGTGGTTCACTTTCCTGCTTGGAATTTCCCGTGTCAGCTCAGCAACAATTCGTTGGCAAATACCGGTTGTTCCATCTCATCCGGGGTGGGGCGCTCTACGAGATTTGGGCCGTCCGCCCGCCCGCCGACAACACCATCTTCGCCATGAAGTGGCTGCCCAAGGGCTCAAAATATACCCGCGAACACATCACTGGCCTGCGGCACGAATACGCGGTAGGCAGCACGCTCGACCACCGAGCCTGCATCAAGACTTACGAATTCGACAACACCTCGAACGGCGCGTTCATGCTGCTCGAGCTCTTCAAGACATTGAACCTCAAGCAGCAGATCATCTCCGGCGGGAACAAGAAACTCTTCCATCGCGCCAAAGAGATTCTCACCGAAGCCGCCGCCAGCCTCGCCCATCTCCACGAGAAGGGCTGGGTCCACCGCGACGTCAAGCCCGACAACTTCCTGCTGAGCGACGACAACGTCCTCAAGCTGATCGACTTCAACCTCACTCAAAAGCCGGCCGGCGCGCTCGGCAAACTCTTCGGCGCCAAGTCCAAGGTGCAGGGCACGCCCAGCTACATGTCGCCCGAACAAATCCGCGGCCAGTCGCTCGACGCCCGCGCCGACGTCTACAGTTTCGGTTGCATGGTTCACGAGTTCTTCGCCGGCAAGACACCGTTCACCGCCAACACGCCGAGCGAGTTGCTGCAGCGCCACATCACCTCGAAGCCGCCCGATCTCACCGTCGTCGACAAGAACATCACGCCCGAGTTCGCCAAATACGTGCAGTCGATGATGGCCAAGGATCCCGCCGCCCGGCCCCAGTCGATGAAAGACGTAATGA
>JANNTD010000274.1:0-10458 GCA_031403315.1 Planctomycetota bacterium | reverse complement strand
GTTTAGGCGGACACCAAAACCGCAAACGCGACAAGCCGCCTGGCTGGCTCGTCCTGTGGCGAGGGTGGACCGCACTACAACTACTTGCCGCCGGTGCCAGAGCCGAACGACGAAGGAAAAAAGTTGGCTAAACCTAAGGCTCGCGCCCACGGCTAAGATATTCCGCCGCTGCGCGGCTGGGAACCCTCACCTGCTCGATTCCTCGCTTCCTCTCCCAGAGGGAGAGGAATAAGGGGGGTCAATTCAGCCGGCGGGCGGTTTCGTCGTTGGCGAAGAGGTGGTAGGCGCCGGGGCGGACGGCGAGCGCCAATTGGTCGCCGGGTTGGGCAGAGGTATCTGCGCTGAGGCGGGCCACGTGCTGGCTGCCGGCGAGTTCGAAGTGGACCATCGTTTCGTGGCCCATGTGTTCGACCACGTCGAGCGCGACCGTGGCAAGAGGTAGGCCGTCGCCGTTGGTGAGCAGGTCTTCGGGGCGGACGCCGAGAGTGGCGGGGCCATTAGCGAGCGAGCCATCGAGTGGGATCCGGCCGCCGCCGCTGAGGTGGAATTCGTGACCGCTCACTTCGCCGTTGAAAAAGTTCATCGCGGGGCTGCCGATGAAGGAGCCGACGAAGCGGTTGGCTGGTTGCGAGTAGATCTTCATTGGGGTGTCGACTTGCTGGACGATGCCGTGGTTCATCAGCACGATTCGCTGGCCGAGGGTCATCGCTTCGACCTGGTCGTGCGTGACGTAGATGACGGTGGTTTTGAGGCGTTGGTGGAGGCGGGCGATCTCGGCTCGCATCTGGACGCGGAGCTTGGCGTCGAGATTCGAGAGCGGCTCGTCGAAGAGGAAGACCTTCGGCTCGCGGACAATGGCCCGGCCGAGCGCGACGCGTTGCCGCTGGCCGCCGGAGAGCTCGCGCGGGCGGCGTTCGAGGAGCGACTCGATCGAGAGGATGTCGGCGGCTTCGCGGACGCGGCGTTCGATCTCCTGGCGAGGAGTACCTCGCATTTTCAGTCCGAACGCCATGTTCTGGTGGACCGACATGTGCGGGTAGAGGGCGTAGTTTTGGAAGACCATGGCGATGTCGCGGTCGCCGGGGGCGACGTCGTTCACCAGCCGATTGCCGATGAAGATCTCGCCGCCGGTGACTTCCTCGAGGCCGGCGATCATGCGGAGCGTCGTCGACTTGCCGCAGCCCGACGGGCCGACTAGCACCATGAACTCGCCGTCGGCAATCTCGAGCGAGACGTCGCGGACGGCGTGGAAGCCGCTGGGGTATTTTTTGTCGAGATGTCGGAGGAGGACGTTGGCCATGGCGAGAATGACGAAGTTCGAATGACGAATGACAGGGAGCGTCTAGCAAATTGAACCGCCAAGAACGCCAAGGCCGCCAAGAAGAGTGATTTTGAATTGTCTAACTTCCTTAACGCACTTGGCGACCTTGGCGGTTTGATTCATTCTGTTCGATGCTCCATTCATTTGACTGATTTGCAGGTATCAATGACCGCGTTCATTATGGTTCGTTGCATGGTGGCGGGCTACTCCTTTACCGAGCCGAGCGTCAGGCCAGAGACTAGGTACTTGCTCAAGAGTAAAAAGACAACGACGACGGGGATGCTCACGAGGACCGACGCGGCGGCGTAGAGTCCCCACTGCGAAGAGAGGCTGGCCTGGAAACTTTTGATGCCGAGCGGCAAGGTGAACATCTCGGCGTCTTGCATCACCTGGGCGGCGACGATGTATTCGCTCCAGGCGGTCATGAAGCTAAAGAGCGCGGTGATCACTAGGCCGGGCGTGGCGAGCGGCAGGATCACGGACCAGAAGGCCTGGGCCCGCGAGCAGCCGTCGATGCGGGCCGCCTCTTCGAGCGACGCGGGAATCGTATCGTAGAAGCCTTTCATTTGCCAGACGCAAAACGGCAGCGCGGTCGAGGTGTAGAAGACCATCAGGCCTAGGTACGTGTTCACGAGGCCGAGTTTGGCAATGAGGATGTAGAGTGGTAAAAGCAGCATCGTGGCGGGAAACATTTGCGTCGTGAGGATGGCGAGCATCGTGGCTTTGCGGCCGACGAAGCGGAAGCGGCTGAAGGCGTAACCGCCGATCGAGGCGAGCGCCACTCCGGTGATGGTGACGAGCGTCGCCACGATGAGCGAATTGCCGAGCCAGCGGAGGAACGGTTGTTCGGTGAAGAGCTGGATGTAACTGGCGAAGGTCCAGTCGGGCGGGATGATCGCCAGGTTGGTCGAGCGGAGGCGGTTGCCGGGGCGGAGCGAGATCGAGAAGACATTCAATGCGGGATAGACCGAGATCGCGACGAACACCATGAGCACGGTGTGGCGGAGGGCGGTGATTAGTTTTGGTTCGCGCATGGAAGAAGTTGTCAGTTGTCAGTTGTAGACGCTGTCGGTTGCTTTGGTGCGCTGCAGGAAGAACACCGAGAACGCGAGCAGGATCACGAACATCACCATCGAGAGGGCTGCGCCGTAACCGTAGCGGTAGAGATCGAAGACCGCTTTGTAGACGTAGGAGACGAGGATGTGCACGGAATCTTGCGGGTCGCCGCGGTTGGAGACGAGCCAGATCACGTTGAGGTTGTTGAAGGTCCAGATCGCGCCGAGGGTGGTCGCGGGCAGCAGCACGGGCTTCAACAGCGGCAACGTGATGTGCCAGAACTGCTGCCAGCGCGAGGCGCGGTCGATGCGGGCGGCCTCGTAGAGCTCGGCTGGGATGCCTTGCATGCCGCCCAGCGCGATCACCATCATGAACGGGAAGCCGAGCCAGATGTTGGTGATGACGCAGGCGGTGAAGGCGTTGAGCGGCTCGCCGAGCCAGTTGATGGGCGCTAGATGCACGAATTTCGTGAGCATTAAATTAATCGCGCCGTATTCGTAGTCGAACATGCCGCGCCAGGTCAGCGCGGTGATATAGGCGGGCACGGCCCAGGGGATGATGAGGAGCAAGCGGTAGAGAGCTTTGCCGCGGATCGGTGCGTTGAGCGTGACGGCGAGCATCACCCCGATGCCGACATGGAAGGCGACGTTGACGACAGTCCAGACGAGCGTCTTGACGAACACGCCCCACGGGCCCCAGAGCATCGGGTCGGTGAGCACCTCGATGTAGTTTTGCAGGCCGACCACGCGCCAGTCCTTGAATCGCACGAGCGACATGTCGGAGAGCGAGAGCACGAGATTGTAAAAGAACGGGAAAACGATCACCGCGAAGATGACGATCACGGCCGGCATGGCGAAGAAATAGGCAAGGCGGTTGCGGCGCCAGTCGCGGCCGAAGGCGAGGAAGTTTGGCAATTGCCAGACGAAGGCGGCGGCGAGCAGCAGGCCGGCTAGCAGTTTAAGCACCGCCACCGAGCGGCCGGGCTCGATTTCGCGGTGCATGAGGTCGATTTTCGAGAGGGCGTCGCGTTGCATCCGGGCGGCGGCGTCGGCTGGTGTCATCGCGCCGCCGAGGAGAGCCTGGTAGCTGGGTCGCATGCCGTCCCAGACGGCGCGGAGCTCGGTGGCGACGGGCATCAGGCGGCCGCTTTCGAGTTGAGCGCGCGAAGACGCAAGCGTGGGGTCGGATTGAAAGAGCGGGTCATTCCAGGCGGAGCGGCGGCCGGGGAGCATTTTCAGCCGCTGGACGAGCCGGCGCTGGACTTCGTCGCTGGTCATGTGGCGGACGAAAGCCATCGCTGCCTCGGCAGTTTCGCCTTGAGCGTTGACGTTGAGCGAGTAGCCCTTCGGCGCGACCATCGACCGCATGGGGAGGCCGGTCGCGGTCACGATCGGCAAGACGGCGACCGCGGCGTCGATCTCTGGGTTTTCGAGGTAGTCGTCCCAGCTCCAATCGCCGTTGATGATCATTGCCGCGTGGCCGGTTTTGAAGAGCGCGTCGGCGAGCTCGTAGTCGCAGTTGACGGGAACGACCTGGTGCTCGTCGCGGAGCGATTTGATGAAGCGATAGGCGGCGATGGACTCGGGCGAGTCGAGATCAGGTACGGGTGGCTCGGTTGTCGGCTCCTCGAACACCCAGGCCCCGTAGCCGGTGAGAAATGGGACGGCGAAAAACGGCTCCGTGAAATTCCAGACCAGGCCGTAGCGGTCTTTGCGGCCGTCGCCATCGTCGTCGCGCGTATTTTCGATCGCGAGCTGCACCAGCTCGTCGGTCGTCATGGGCGGCGACTTGATGAAGCGGCGATTGTAGACCAGCGCCAAGTGGTTGCCGAAGCGGTCGCCGACCTGTGCCAGCTCGCGTTTGCCGGACTCCTTGAGCGCGGGTAGATAGGTGAGCGCGCCGTCGACGAACTCGTCGCTGACATTTGCGGGAAAATAGGGCGTGAGGTCCTGAATGAGACCCATCGTGTGGAAGGTGTCGAGCACGTCGGACGGGCCGTAGACCAACTCCGGCCCGGTGCCGGCGAGCGCCGCCGCCTGGAAGCCGCTGCGCAGCTCTTCGGTTTCCTTGTAGAGCGGCCGAATGCGGACGTCGGGATGAGCGGCTTCGTAAAGCGCGATTTCGTCGCGGAGCACCTCGCGCTCGGCGGGGCGGACCTGGTGCCACATCGTGATCGTGCGGCGCCCGTTGCCGATAACCTCATCGCTCGACTGACAGCCGCTCAAGAGTCCGATGAGGGAAGCGGCGGCCGCGAAGACGCAAGCGATGCGGGACGCCATGCTGGTCGCTCACTTCTTGCGGCGGAGTTCAAGTACCACGCCGTCGCAGGCCGGCACGGTAACGACGGCCGAGCCCGCCTGCTTCTCGATCGGAAAATTGCCAACTTCGCCGGAGGCGGTAAAGGCCTGTGCTACGGATTCGCCGGCATTGAGCGGAATCTCCCAGCCATAGTCGGCGTCGCCTCGATTGAAGCCAACCAGGACGGTGTCGTCGGCGTCGCTCCGCTGGAAGGCGAGGAAGCGGGCCTTGTCGTCGGTCCGCACGAACTCGATCGAGCCGCGGCGCAGCGCTGGGACCTGTTTGCGGAGCTCGATCACCGCGCGATAGTACTGGTGCAGCGGTTCGTCGAATTCGACGACGTCGGCCGGGCGCGGGCGGCCGAGCGGATCGGCCTGCTGCGGCGCGTACGTCGATTCCGGCCAGACCATCGGCATCCGGTCGCAGGGGTCGTCGCCGCCCCACATGCCGGCTTCGGTGCCGTAGTAGATCATCGGGGCGCCGACATAAGTCATTTGCAACAAGGCGATCATCCGCTGAATCCGCCGCTCGGCAGCAGTCGGCTTGCGGACGTCGTAATCGGCGACGTACCGCGGCGAGACGCCGATGTCGTAGTCGAAGCGGGCCGGCTGCTCGTAGGGCCGCCGGCCGGTGTTGACGATCATCGACGCGAGCCGGTCGGTGTCGTGTGAGTCCATCATGTTGAGTAGCGATTGCTGGACCGGCTCGGCATAGGCGGTCCGCCGGCCGGTGAGTTGCAGCACGGCTTCGCTTGGCGTGAGCACGTTGTCGATGAGAAAGCCCTTGGCGGGAAACGAGAAGCCGTAATAGTTCATCGTCGCGGTGAAGCCGCCGTCGGCGAGGAAGCGGCTCGCATCGTCCCAGACCTCGGCCACGGTGTAGGCATCGGGATTGAGGCGCCGGACATGCTCGTGCCAATCGCTCCAGAAGCCGGTCGGCATCTCGTTGGCCACGTCGAGCCGCCAGCCGTCGATGCCGTCGCTCGGATCGCCGTTGCCGTCGGGGTCCATCCAGCGCGTGGTGATGTCGAACACATACTGCTTCGGGCCGGGGTGCAAGTCCTGGCCCTCATTGCCGTCGGCAAATTCGGGCAGCGTGTCGACGCCCCACCAGCCGCGGTAGCGAAACTCGCTCTGCGGCGTCGCGGGGTCGTCGAACGACTGCACGATGTACCAAGCTTTGTAGGGCGACGCGGATTGTTTCGCGCGCAAATCGGCGAACGCGAAGAAGTCGCGGCCGGTGTGATTGAACACGCCGTCGATGACGATGCGGATGCCGCGGGCGTGGGCCTGCCGCAGCGTTTCCAAAAACAGCTTGTCGGCCGCCGTCCAGTGCCAGGTTTTGGGGTCGCTGGTTTCCTGCGCCATCAGCGCGAAATCGCCGGCCGGATCGGGACCGAAGTGCGGGTCGACGTGGTGGAACGAGTTGCCGTCGTACTTGTGGAGCGAGCGAGCGTAGAACACGGGGTTGAAGTAGATCGCGTTGATGCCGAGGTTCTGCAGATAGTCGAGCCGATCGATCACGCCCTGGAGATCGCCGCCATAGCGACGGTTGAAAACGCCGTTCTCGAAGAAGTTGGGGCCGAGCGCCAGTTCCCAATCGTCGCGGGCGTACCAGTCGCCGGTCCAGGGCGAAATTTCCCACGACTTGGGCACGCCATCGGGCGCTTCGAGCGACTCGCGCGTCGGGTCGTTGGTCGGATCGCCGTTGGCAAACCGCTCGGGGAAGATCTGGTAGAAGACCGCGTCGGCGACCCAAGCGGGGACAGCGACGACCGCTCCCTCGGCGGCCGGTTCGGCGACGCTCGAATGCGCTGCCGTGTGGATTGCCTCATCGACGCGGACACTGGCCAAAGCCGACCCGATCTCGCCACCAACCTGCACAGCCGCAGACGAATTGCGATCCGCCACGCTCGCGGCCGGTTCGCAACCGATCGTGGTTACCCCTAAAACTATGCACGCGGCCCAGCCCAACAGATTCTTGCCCACCATCCGCATCGTTCTCACTTCCTCGCTCCCGGCTCGCTCTCCCACTACCTACGGCGACGAATCATTGCACCGATAACCAGGCCCACCAGCGCCACCACCACGGACGACGGTTCCGGCACGCCCGCGACACCGCCCGCCCCGTCGAACGTCTGCACGACCGTCACGAACTGGTTGCCCGGAATGTCGTTGAACGATCCAAGAGGAGCCGCGCCGAAGAGCGCGTTCCCCAAGTTGCCGCCGGTTCCCGGTCCGTCGTAGTTCACAATGCCCACGCCGCCTACTTGATTCGAGAGGAAATCGTGGTTGCCGCCGTTGATCATCGCGGCAACTCGAATGTCGCCGGTCGGATTGCCGATCTCCGAAAGCGGGATGCTGAATTCGATGCCGGTCAGCACGGTCGCCGGATCGTCGACTCCCTCGACCAGGTCAAACGGTCCGCCGCTGCCGCGTACTCCCACGACATTGCTGTTGTTGAGCGCCATTTGCAGGTCGACGAAGTTATTGAAAAAGCGGTGGTTACTATTGTTGGGGTTCTCGACACCGATCTCGCTGGGGTCGACATCGAGGGCAAACTCGAACTCGCGAGCGAGGCAGCCGTCGCCGCCGTCGTCATCGCAACCACCCGCGCCGAGCGCGTAGTCGCGGTCAATGAGCTCGCCTTGGGCGAGGCCGTCGAGCGTGTAGCTGGAGATCAGGGTATCGGTATTGCCTGGATTGCCCGAAGGCTTGAATGCGAAGTCGCTCAGCGCCGTGCCTGTGGGGGAGCGGAGCACGCGCGGCTCGCCCCGCGGCGCGAGTTGCATGCCAAGCGCTCCAACCTCACCGGCGGTTCCGTTGCGCAGATCCGCGAAATGGGAGGTCATTGCCCAGAACTCGGATTTTCCATTCGAGCCGAAGTTAGCTTTCCAGGTGTCGTACTCGTTTTGGTCGACGGTGCCCGTGTTGGACGGCCGATTGTTCAAATTGGCCACCGGCTGGCCCATTTTGTCGCGCCAGACCGTGTAGTCGGCCGCGTCGAACGAGCCATTGGAGTTGTAGTCGCCGTGCGTTGGGCCGACCGACTCGCCGCCGTGAGTGAAGATCAGCATGTAGTCGGCATCGAAGCCGGTGTCAAACTGCATGCCGTTCATGCGCTGCAGTGCACCGACATTGGTGGCGTTGCCGCCCTTCGGTGGAGCGAAGCCGCCGCAGCAAAAGCTGTCCATTCCACCCGGTAGATTGGCCCCGTTGAGTTGATTCACGCCACCGGCACCCGAGTCGATGAAGATGTCGAGCTTGTTGAAGTTTTCTTCCAGGTTTCCGGTGACGGTCACGTAGAGCCGCCCGTTTGAGACGGTGGCGAAGATTTGGTCCAACTCCGACCCGCCATTCTGAGCGAAGTTCAAGCCGGTCATGATCGGGTCGGGATTGCCGCCGACCGGTCCGTCGCCAAATCCAGTCCGCGTGTTTTGTGTGCTAAGCGCCGCACCGTACGATGCATCCGCCGTGCCGTCGATTACCGGCTGCGCCGCGGCTTCGGCCGCCAAAACCATTGAAAAAAGTGCCAACCAAATTTGTCGTTTCATCTTGAGAGTCTCCTTCAGCAAACTGCTACCTGCCCAGAAAAACAAGTTGTCAGTCATTCACCAGGGAAAAGAGTCGCGGCGGACGCACGCGCGTCCCCGCCACAGCGAACAGCATGGCCGCCAGCACCAACGCACCCGGCTCGGGCACGGCGGATACGGCCGCTGCACCGGCCGTGAGTGGTCCGCGCTCGAAGCCGAACGCCGCCTTCCACACCAAATAGTCGTCGTTGTCCACGTCGCCGTCAAAGTTGCCATCGGCGATGAGCCCGGCGCCTGTGTGCCCCACGCGATCGCGCCACAACGTGTAGTCCGCGGCGTTGACCGCGCCGTCGACGTTGAAATCACCGGGAACGCTGCGGACGAGTTGCCTCACGAAAGTTTCCGCATCCTCGGCGTCGACAACGCCGTCGACGTTCAGGTCGAATAGCCACGTTGCCGGACCGAAATGAGTGAAGAGCGATTCGAAATCGGCAACATTCGTCGTCGCCGAATTGTTCAAGTCGCCGCGTTTGGTGAGCAGCGACACATACGAATCGAGGACGGCTTGGCCAGCCCCGGCGACAACTAGCTCGTCGCCTAAGGCGAACAAGTCGCGGTTGTCGCCCAGGCCGTCCCCGTTGACGTCGAATGCCGCGCGAAATTTGTTGTTCTGACTGTAGAGAATGTCCTCGGCCGAGTTGTTGCCGACGCCGAGAATGTCGCTCGTCTGGTAGACGCCGTTGCTGTTGAGGTCGCCGAAGCCGGCGCCGAGGTTCGTGTCGGTGAACAGCCCGGCAAATCGCTGGATGTTATATCGCCCGGTCGGTTCAAACGTGACGACGGTGGCCACGTGATTGCCCGTCGTCGTGCTGTTGAAACCGTAGACGAAGCTGTCGCGGTCGTACTGGCCGGCGTCGTTTTGTCCCGCTTGAGTGAGGGCAAAAATCTGGGCGTTGGTCATGCTGGCCGGCAGATCGAGGTACAGGTGCATGTTGTCCGCCGTGCCGTCGACACTTTTCACAATCAGGTCGCGATTGTTGGGATTGACTGGCGCCGAAGCGAAGGGATCGAAACTGGCGATTTGTGCCTCGGGCGGCAAGCGATCGACGTAGATCGTCCGCTTGAAATCGGTGAACACGGCCGGGCCGCTCGCGCGATGGCGGAAGGCGCGGACGGTGACGAAATGCCGCCCTTCGGCCAGTTGCGTGGCGTCGATTTGCTGTTCGTAGAGCCCGACGCCTCCGCCCGTGAAACCGGGCGAATTCGTGCCGGTAAACTGTTCGAAGCCGTAAGAAACGTCGGTTGGGTTGGTGACGTCGACGCCCGGCAGATTGTTGAGGTTCATGCCGCCGTCGATGCGAATGCGGGCCGCGTCGCCGTCGGCGTCGAAATCGCGGACTGGATCGAGTTCGCCCGTCGGCGCGACGAGCGTGACCGGCGTCGTGTCGAGCCGGACGCCGAATGTGTTGCCGGTGATCACGTCGATGTCGGCCAGCCGCGCGGTGCCGTTGGTCGCAGCCGCGGGCGTGGCACCGGCGAGCGTCGAAGTCACGCCCGAAAGCGACAGCGCCCCTTGCGGCCCAGCCACGCCATAGACGACATAGCCTCTGCCATGGGCGTCATTGCGCGGAATCCGCAGCGTCACCTGGCCGCTCGCGTTCACGCGGACCGTCGACGGGATATTATTGCCTGGATCGACCAAGGCGTCGTTTGCGTTGCCGGTCAGCTCCACGAGCACGGTGCCGGGAGCGAATCCGGTCTGCACGGGTGTCCGCTCGTCAAAACCCGCGTCGAGCCGGCTGTTGAGGCCGACGACCGCCGAGTTCTCGCGCTCGTAAACGTAGACACTCGATTTCTGGCCGTCGCCATTGGTGTCGCCGAACGCTTCATCGATCCAGCGTTCGTGGAAGTTGCCGCGGCCGTGGGTGTTGCGCAGCTCGACGAGCGTGGTGATCGTATCGCCGTCGATTCCGCCCAGCGCATCGTCCTTGCCATCGTTGGGGAAGTCGCGGCCATTGCCGAACTCGCGGGCGTTGAGGTACACGAGCGCTTGGCCGGGTTTCATCAGCGTGTAGGCGTAGGCCACGTTCTTGAGGTGCGGGAAGCCGCCGCCCAAAATGTCGTGGCAGTCGACGAACGCCACACCCTGGCTACCATTGCGGACGCCGCGATTCTTTTCCCTGGTGATTGACTGACAACTTGTTTTTCTGGGCAGGTAGCAGTTTGCTGAAGGAGACTCTCAAGATGAAAC
>JANNTD010000273.1:0-9903 GCA_031403315.1 Planctomycetota bacterium | reverse complement strand
GATAGGATGTGTCACGATGGCATTCCGCAACGGTTATTCTGCCAGGGTAGCTCTAACGCTCAAAGTCGGCGAGCGCGATCTTCCGCTGTCGCATGTCGGTCCGAATGAAGTTTCGGTCCGCGAACTCTCGGACGAGATTCCGCCGTCCGACGCGCAGCTCATCATCCAGGTCGACGACAGTTCCGACGTGATGAACGTGTATTTGCCGCAGGGTGTCTCAGCCGACTCGCACGACGTGGCCTACATTTACTACAATTAGGCCGGCCGAGTGATACGTCATGGCACGGCGCTGGTTTCGCCGCCGGCGATGGTGGCGAGGTCTTTCCAGACGTCGGCGTCGACTTCGTCGCCCACGAACCGCAGCGAGCCGTCGGCCAGAAGTACGTTCGCTCCGCCCGGGTGATTGCTCCGAGCGGCCCGCCAGCCGTAGGGTGCGTAGCGGGCCTGCACGCCGCCACTGAATTGGACGCCCATGCAATCGGGCGACTCGCCGTTGGGCGTTTGCCAGTGGTTGTACATGGTGCAGCGATACTCGCCGTTGACCCAGGCAAAGCCGCGCGGGTCGTCGCGGTTCCAGTACGTCGAATTCTGACAGGGCGTTTCGGCGACCGGGGCGGTGAGAATGAACTTGTAGTCGATTTGCGGGTCCTCAGCGATGAACACTTCTAGTTCTTCCGTTTCGACCTTTGGCGGGCCGAGCCGGCTCTCCGACGCGAGGGCTGTCTTCGAGAGGCCGTCGGTGATCTTGGCCGGCGTGGTTTCGGAATTGGTGAAGAACATGCCGTCGGTGTTCCGCGGTGTGCCGCCGCGGATGCCCGACCCAGTACAAACAGCATAGTTGGTTGGTCCGAACTCTTCTGTGACGCGTTGACCAATATCGCTCGGGCAGAGAAATTCGGCGACGACGATCTTCACGGCCTCGACATTCTCCGGGCGCACTTTGAAACTCACGCGGTCGTACAGCGGCACCGAGAGATCGAGGGCATCGTAGGCAGCCGTGTTCTCGAGATAGGGCGTGAGCGACGCCAGTGCCGACCAGCGATAGAGCGTCCATTCGGCGAGCGGGTCAACCGGATATTCCCTGGCGACCGAGCCGTTGGGAAAGTAGCCGAGCGAGGCCAGATGGTTGTGGGCGGCGAGGCCGATTTGGCGGAGGTTGTTGCCGCAGGCGTTGCGGGCCGCCGCCGCCCGGCTCGACTGCACCGCCGGAATCAGGATGCCGATCAGGATGCCGATGATTGCCATCACGATCAACAGCTCGACGAGCGAAAAGGCCGGCCGCGGTGGCTGGCCAGCCGGGAGGGTGAGGCTCCCGCCGCGCTTGGCATTGCACGCACAAAGCTCGGCAGGAGCCTCGCCCTCCCAGTGATTGGTGCCGCGTCGAACCATACAGACAACATACCCCGGATAGGCCTCACTCCGCGAGCAGTGCCGCCACGGCCGCGTCGATATCGGCCGGCCCGAATTGCGTTTTGGCCGACGGATCGAGCTCGAACGTGCGGCGGAGTTTGCCTTTGCGGTCGAACAGCTTGTAGTGGGGCAGGGCCCCGCTGGCGATCTCGAACGCGTCCATCGATTCTGAGCTGCCGCCGAACTTGCTTTGGAGATTGGTCAAACCACTGGCACCCGCCCGCTCTAGCACCGAACGAACCTGCTCGGCCGCATCGGGATTGTCGAAGTTCAACGTGACGACGGCGAAATCTGTGTCGGGATGTTGTCTTGCGAGTTCGGCGGCGTGCGGTAACTGTTCGACGCACGGGCCGCACCAGGTGGCCCAGCAGTCGACGAGCACCACTTTGCCCGAGAGATCAGCCAGGACCACGTCGAATTCCGTGCGATCAACGAGCGATTTCGGTTCGGTCCGAGTGCAGCCAGCCGGCGCCGATAGAGCGAGCGTTAGGAGCGCTAAGCCGCAAGTGGCGAAACGGCGTTGGCCGCGATCATTCATACTTGATGCCGCAGCCGATCGGCTTGGTGGTCGCCGGCTCCGGCTTGCTGCCGGCGAGCACGGCGTCGATCGCGTCGCGGAGGTGGTGCTTGGTGACTTTGTCCGCGGACATGTTGTCGTCGATCGCACCGATGTAGGCGACGTTTCGTTCGCCGTCGAGCAGAAAGGCGTGTGGAGTGACGGCCGCCCCGTATGCTTGGCCGATATCTTGCGACGGATCGTAGACGTAGTCGAACTTGAAGCCCTTCTCCTCGGCCCGCTCTTTCATGGCCGGCAGCTTGTCGGCATCGAGGTTGCTGACATTGATCGCCACGACGTCGACGCCCTTGTCCTTGTAGTCGGAAGCGATTTCGACGATGCGGTCTTCATAGGCCACGGCGACGGGGCAGTGGTTGCAGGTGAAGACCACGACCACGGCCTTCGCGTCGGCATGCTCGCCGAGGCTGTGTTTTTGGTCGTCGACGCCAGCGAGACCGTCCCACGCGGGGGCCGGATCGCCGACGCCGAGCTTTTTGTGCTCGGGTTCACTTGCCCCCGCGTTGCTCCCTGTCGCGGCATCGGCGCCGTAGGCGGTCGGGACGGCGGCGATCGCGGCCGCAACCGCCATCGACATGCCTACGCCAAAAGATCTGAGTGCCTTTTTCATCGGTCGGTCCTCCAAGACGGTGGTGAAGTGGACTGTGGTGGTTCCGGCGACACGTAGGTCGCCGGCTATTTCTCTAGTTCCGAAAAAACGAACGGGATCGTACCCCAAGCGAGGCGAATAGGCCCAACATTAGCAGCGTGCAGGTCGACGGTTCGGGGACGGCCGACGCGAAGGCCGATCCGTCCAGCGGCTCGGAGAACGCATCGCGCCAGATGGTATAATCACCGGCGTCGACGATGCCGTTTCCGTTGCCGTCGGCACCGTTGGCCGTGGCGACGAACTTGCCGAAGTCGCCTTTCCACTTGGCGTAGTCGGCGGCGTCGACGTCGCCGTCGTTGTTGAAGTCGCCGGCGAGGGTCTCGGATGAAGCGGTCCAGGCCAAGGCGCCAACCTGCTCGAGCTCGTCGGCGATGATTTCCAGAAAATGGCCCTCGACGCTATAGCGCAAGAGCTGCCCCTGATTACCACCCGGGTCACCTGGGTTGTTCGGGCCGAGCACCGCGACGATCAGGTTGCCGTCCGGGTCGAACACGATGTCGGAGGGAAAATTCGGTTTGCCCTCGATGATTGGCGTCATCAGACCAAAATTACCCAAAAACAGTCCGTTACTGGTAAAGCGGAGCAACTTGTCGGCGAACAGGTCGACGGCCACCAGATCGCCGTTGGGCAAGAACATCATCGACGAAGCGAAATTGAGCTCGCCCTGGGTTGCTACAAAGAACGGTGCTTGCTGAACCCCGCCGCTGAACCGCGAGATGGTGGCCGGGATCATGAAATCGGGGACCACGACTGTGCCGACCAAGAGATCGCCGTCCTCCTCGAACGCGATGCCGCCGGTGCCGGGTAGCCCGCTCGCGGCGTTGGCAAGTTGAGCGCCGGTGGTCGGGTTGTAGGCCCGCACATTTTGACCGAATAGTTCGGAAACATAGAGATTGCCGTCGGGCCCGAATTTGAGCTGCGCCGGTTGTGCGCCACTGAGCGTGGCGAATTCGCCCGGTGTACCGCCCGGCAGTCCTTGCGGCGTGCAGCTCGTGTCGTCGCACGCATACGACAGGATCTTCGAGTTGCCTCGGCTGCTGACGTAGATGGTGCCGTCCGGGCCGACCGTGATGCCGCCCGGCGCGAGCAGGCCAGCGCTGAAGGAAGGAATGCCGCCCGGCAGCTCGTTGCCCTGGTTATCGAAGCGAATCACCCGGCTGTAGCTGGCGTCGGTGCTGACGGCCCACAAGTCGGCAAATGCCGGCGAAGCGGGCGCTAGCAGCGTGAGGAACAGCCATTTGAGCGAGGAAGGACAGAAGTCTGGGCAGTACATCGTGAGAAGACTCCGCTGTATTCGTGGGGCGAATCGAGGTGGGTAGCGTGGTCGGTGCCGACGCCCTGCGAGGGGCATACGAGGCGGGGATGCAAACCTGGCGGGGTGAAAACGGTCGGTCACGCACTCGCCGTGCAACCGGAGACGCGCCGATCGCAGCGAGCAAGCCAACATTGTACGTGCAATTTATGGCACAATCACGCGGTTCGTCGGAATATACGGTCCGACCCAGTTGGGGGTTCGACCGAATATCTATTTGCTGGCCGGCAGAGAAGCCTGGTCGACCGTGCAGCGGCTGCCCGATTCCTGAGCATTCGAGGACGAAGCTCGATTCCCATGTACGTGGCGGCTAGTTGCGAGTATTGCCGTATCTTCAATGCTGTCAACAAGGTAGGTGCCGTCGCAACCATTCGCCGCCAGGCGCGACGGAGCCGGCGCGCGGTTTGCAACTGCGAGATTGGTTCGGCGGCTAACGAATCGTGGGGCGGGTCCACGCCTTTTCCTGAGAGCATGGCCGGTCCTGAGAGCATGGCCGGTCCTGAGAGCATGGCCGGCGGCGAAGATTGCCAGCGGAGAAGTCGGTTGGGCATCGTACCCGGTTTGCATCGGGGCTCCAAATGGTAGGATCGGACAGATGATGAACGAGCAATCAGCAGTTCTCACCCCGCCGCGGCAGGAATCGCGCAACGGCGCGACGGCAAAACGCATGGATAACTTGCACTTTTCGGCCTACGACCGCGGCGACTTTCACGATGAAATGTTCGACGCCGACGGGGCCCCACGTCTCGACTGTCAGCCGCTCTTCCGCCGCATGCAAACGATGACGGCGGACGATCTCGCTCGTCGTCAAAAGGCGGCCGACCGCTCGATGGTCCAGCTCGGCATCACGTTCAACGTCTATGGTGATACGCAGGGCCGCGAGCGGATCATTCCCTTTGACATCGTGCCGCGGATCATCGCCAACCAGGAATGGCAGTGGCTCGAGCGCGGACTCAAGCAGCGGATCACCGCGCTCAACCTGTTCCTGCAAGACATTTACCACGAACAGAAGATCGTCCGCGAGGGCGTGGTGCCGGAGCACGTCGTCGCCACGGCGATCGGCTTCCGCAAGCAGTGCATCGGTCTGACGCCGCCGCGCGGCATCTGGTGTCACATCACGGGCACCGACTTGGTCCGCGACAACGACGGCCAGTACTACGTGCTTGAAGATAATCTCCGCTGCCCGTCGGGCGTGTCGTATGTGCTGCAGAATCGTCAGCTCATGAAGCAGACGTTTCCGCAACTGTTCGAACAGACGTCGATCAAGCCAGTGGACGACTATTGCAGCCGGCTGCTGGACGCGCTGCAATATCTCCGCGAGGACCACGTGCGAACGCCGTCGGTAGCGCTGTTGTCGCCCGGCAGCTTCAACTCCGCTTATTTCGAGCATTCGTTCCTGGCTCAACAGATGGGCATCGATTTGGTGGAAGGGCGGGATCTCGTGGTCTCCGACGGCTTCGTCTTCATGCGGACCACGAAGGGCTTCGAGCGGATCGACGTGCTCTATCGCCGCATCGACGACGATTTCATCGATCCCGAGGCGTTCCGGGACGACTCGATGCTGGGCGTGCCCGGCTTGATGGAAGCTTACCGCGCCGGCCGGATCGCGCTCGCCAACGCGCCGGGCACGGGCATTGCCGACGACAAAGTTGTCTATGCCTACGTGCCGGAGATCATAAAATACTATCTCGCTGAAGAAGCAATCATTCCCAACGTGCCGACTTTCGTGTGTTGCGACGACACGCAGCGGCAGCATGTGCTGGCGAACCTCGACAAACTGGTGGTGAAGCCGGCCAACGAATCGGGCGGGTACGGCCTGATGATCGGACCGCGCTCGTCGGAGGCCGAGCGGGCCGCATGCGGCGAACAGGTTCGCGCCAATCCGCGGAACTACATTGCTCAGCCGACGCTCGCCTTGTCACGCGTGCCGGTGCTCGCGGAGAATGGCCTCGAAGGGCGGCACGTCGACCTGCGGCCGTTTATCGTCTACGGCCGCGAGATTTACGTGCTCCCCGGCGGGCTCACACGCGTCGCGCTCAAGAAGGGTTCGCTGGTCGTCAATTCGTCGCAAGGTGGCGGAAGCAAAGATACCTGGGTCGTTTCATAGACTAAAAACCATGCTTAGCCGCGTCGCCGATTCGATCTACTGGCTGAGCCGCTACGTCGAGCGGGCCGAAAACGTTGCGCGGTTCATCTCCGTGAACCTCAACCTTAGCCTCGACATGCCGGGTGAAGCCGGGCAGCAGTGGTGGCCGCTGGTGGTGATTACGGGCGACGACGCCGCGTTCCAAAAGCGCATCGGCACCACGACCAAGGAGACGGTCGTTCAGTTTCTCACGTTCGACGCCGACAATCCGAACTCGATCCTCTCCTGCCTCCGCAGTGCCCGCGAAAACGCCCGCGGCGTCCGCGAGATCATCTCCGCCGAGATGTGGGAGCACATCAACAAATTCTACCTGATGGTCCGCGACGGCGGCACGCTCGAAGACGTGCTCGACGACCCGTACCACTTCTACGACAAGGTGAACGTGTCGGGGCAGCAGTTCATGGGCGTGACCGACGCCACGATGACCCACGGCGAAGCCTGGCACTTCTGCCAATTGGGCCGCATGATGGAGCGGGCCGATAAGACCTCGCGGATTCTCGACGTGAAGTATTTCATCCTGCTACCGAAACCGACCGATGTCGGCACACCTTACGACGACATCCAGTGGCTCGCCTTGCTTAGATCCGCGAGCGCGCTGGAGATGTACCGTCAACGTCATGGGCGCATTTCGCCAGTGAACGTGGTGAAATTTCTGGTGCTCGACAAGGAATTCCCGCGGGCGGTGCTCCACTGCCTGACGCGGGCTAACGAATCGATGCACGCGATCTCCGGCACACCGGCCGGCAGCTTTTCCAACTCAGCCGAGCAGCGGATGGGACAGCTTCGGGCCGAACTGGCTTACACCCAGGCCGAGGAAGTGATCGCCGGCGGGCTGCACGAATTCATCGACGATTTCCAGAAGCGACTCAACCACGTGGGCGAGGCCGTCTACGAATCATTCTTCGCCAAACGGCCGCTGGAGACGATGTCCAGCCAAAGACAATCGCAATTCAGCCACTGACGGACCGGTCGCTGAAGCAATCAGTCCAAACGGAAAGCGACCAATACACAGGCTTCAACCCTCTCCGCCAAACATTGCCATGCTCTTAACTATTGACCATACGACCGAGTATCGCTTCAACCGTCCGGTGTTCTTCGAGCCGCATCAGCTTCGGTTCCAGCCGAGGAACGACGCGGCCCAACGACTCGTGCGGTACGAACTCACGATTGATCCCGAGCCGGCCGGCATGACCCACTCGCTCGACGCCGAAGGCAACTTGGTGACGCTCGCCTGGTTCGAAAGCGTCCATGAACAGATGACGATTCGAGCCGTTTCCGAAGTGGAAACGCTCCGCGAGAATCCGTTCGACTATCTGCTCACGTCGACCAACTGCCGGTTGCCGATCGGATATCAACCCTGGGAGCAGGCCCAATTGGCCCACGCTTGCAAGCGCGTGTCGGTGCCGGTTCACAGCGATCCGGTCCGTGAGTTGGCCGAGAAAGTCCGCGAAGCGGCCGGCAGCGAGCTGGTGCCATTCCTGACGCGGCTCGGCACCACGATCTGCGACCGCTTCAAGCTCGTCCACCGCGAGACGGGCGCCCCTTGGCCGGCGGCGACGACGATGGAACAGCGACAGGGGGCCTGCCGTGATTTCGCGGTGCTCTTTATCGACGCCTGCCGTTGCGTCGGCGTTGCCGCCCGCTTCGTGAGCGGTTACCAGGATGCCTACCGCAGCCAGGGCAAACGCGACCTGCACGCCTGGGCCGAAGTCTATCTGCCCGGCGCCGGCTGGCGCGGCTACGACCCGACCCGCGGTCTCGC
The DNA here is from genome assembly GCA_031403315.1 of Planctomycetota bacterium. Classification (GTDB taxonomy): domain Bacteria; phylum Planctomycetota; class Planctomycetia; order Pirellulales; family Lacipirellulaceae; genus DASYDU01. Next base: position 2,050 of record JANNTD010000273.1, on the reverse strand, counting down.
CGTGGCCGACCACCATGTCGCGATCGTCGCCGCCGCCGACCCGCAAAACGCCGCCCCCGTCACCGCCACCTACCGCGGCAGCAACGTCGAAGCGGAACTGCACACGGAAGTCAGCATCGAATCGCACTCGGCGGTGGGGGCGTGCTAATCGAATAGCGGCAGCGGGCCGTCGCTCTCGCCGCGATAGCTCGGACCGTCCTCCGGCGGCGTGGCGCCGAGGTGCTCGTAGGCCCGATTGGCGAGCTTGCGGCCGCGCGGGGTGCGGGTGACCAATTCCGAGCGCAACAGAAACGGCTCGACTTCGTCCACCAGCGTGTCGAGCGCGAGGTTCATCGTGTGGGCGATGGCTTCGATGCCGGCCGGGCCGCCGTTGAAAACTCGCAAGATCGTTTCGAGGTATTTGCGGTCCTGGGGATCGAGGCCGAGATAGTCGATGCCGAGCATGTCGAGCGCCGCCACCGCGACCTCGAGCGTCGCCGGCCCACCGATCTTGCTGGTGGCATAGTCGCGGACCCAGCGCATGCGGTTGTTGGCGACGCGGGGCGTGCCCCGGCTGCAGATGGCGATCTTGGCCGCGGCTTCGTCAGCGAGACTCATTTTCAACTTCGCGGCGTTGCGGCGGACGATCTCCGTGAGCTCGTCGACACTGTAGAAATCGAGGTGCTCGCGGATTTGGAAGCGGTCGCGCAAGGGGGCCGAGAGCATGCCGCTGCGGGTTGTGGCCCCGATCACCGTAAACGGCCGCAGCCGCATCGAGACGGTGCGAGCCCCGGCTCCTTCGCCGAGCGTGATGTCGATCCGAAAATCCTCCATCGCCGGGTACATGAATTCCTCGACCGCCTTGGGCAGCCGATGGATTTCGTCGATGAACAGCACCGAGCCTTCTTCGGCGTTGGTGAGGTAGGGCAAGAGATCCTTTGGCGCGGCGAGGACCGCGCCGCTGGTGATCTGGATCGCGACGCCCAGATCGCGCGGGATGCAGGTGGCGAAGGTCGTTTTGCCGAGGCCGGGCGGCCCGTCGAACAGGATGTGGCCGAGCGGCTCCTTGCGTTTGCGAGCAGCGTCAACGGCGATCGCGATCCGCTCGGCGACTTGCCGCTGGCCGACCATCTCGTGCATGTGCCGCGGCCGCAGAGCGATCTCATCGTCGCGGAGCTTGTTGAGCGCCTCGCGCGACGTGGTTGACGTCGGGGCGGCAGGGCTCGGGCCGGCTTCGCGCAGGCTGTCTCCAGAGAGGATCCGTTCACGGGGCATGGATCGCACTATACCAGAACGGCCCAAACCGCGGAAACGGCGAAGCCGCAGGCGATTCGGAGCAAGAAATCAGCATTTAGTGGCAGAACTTGCTCCGCCAGGAACGCCGCTACGACACCAATTGCCGCTTGCCACGACGGTGCGTGGCCGGCGTTTGAGCCGCTTCGTCCACGCGCTCGAGAAATTCAGTCAGGGCCGCGTAGTAGTTCGGCGGCAGGCCGTCGTTGTGGCGGGCGAAGGGGATTTCGTGGAACTGCTTGAATTCGGTGGGGGCCGCCTCGTGGAGTGCCCGGCCCAGCTCGATCGGCACCACTTCGTCGCCCGTGCCGTGGCACTGGAACACCGGGCCATGATAGTCGCGGATACGGCGGACCGAGTTATACCGATTCCGCATCACTAACTTCACCGGCAGCCAGGGGTATAAGTGCGCGGCCGAGTCGGTCATCTTGTTGAACGTGTTTTCGAGCACCAGAGCCCGGGCGCCCTGTTCGGCCGCCATCGCCACGGCAATGCCGCCGCCGATCGAGCGGCCAATGATCGTGATATCCTCGTTCGCGACGCCCTCTTTGCGGGCCAACCAGCGTTGTGCGGCCATGCCGTCGGCGATGCAGCCTTTTTCGTAGGGCTTGCCGCGGCTGCGGCCATAACCCCGATAGTCGAAGACAAACATCGTCGCTTGCAGATTCGATTGCAAACGAAACATCAGGTTTGCCTGGTCGGCGACATGCTCGCCGTTGCCGTGGCAGTAGACCACCAGCCGCTTCGGTTCGGCGTGCGGAATGTACCAGCCGTGGAG
>JANNTD010000272.1:0-8409 GCA_031403315.1 Planctomycetota bacterium | reverse complement strand
ATGAACGCCCTGTTCGCCGATGGCTCGGTCGGATTCATTAGTTTCGACGTCGACCGCGAAACCTTCAATCGACTCGGCCACCGAAGCGACGGGGAAACCATCACGCAGGGCTTCTGATTTCCTGCTCACTTCCCGTGCCGGCGTGTGCCCAGGCTGTCGATTGGGCTGCGAATGTACGCGACTGACTTAGTCAAAAGAATTGCGCGAAATTACACGGTGGGGGCGTGAACGGACGACGGTGAGACTGTTAAAACGATAGGTGCGTCGAACTGCTTGTCATCGTTGTTGGTCAATGCTTTTTTCCAAAGCAATTCATTAGCGCATCGAGCGCACCTCGTCCCATGCCCCACTGGATCGCCTGGACACTGCTGACGCTTGTGACGTGGGGAATTTGGGCGATCCTATTCCGGCTGATCGGCGACGAAATCTCGCCCGCTCACAGCCAAGTGATCTCGACGCTGGGCATCATTCCCATTCTGCTCGCCTTGTGGTGGATCAACGACGCGCCCAGCGGCGGCAACCGGCGGCGCGGTATCTGGCTTGCACTTGGATCCGGCATCCTGTCCTGTCTCGGGAATATCGCTTGTTACTCAGCGCTTAACCATGGCAAAGCAGCGACCGTGATTCCGCTCACGGCTCTGTATCCGGTCGTCACCGTGCTGCTGGCGATTCCGCTCTTGAAGGAGCACCTGAATCTTTGGCAATGGATCGGCATCGGTGCGTCGCTCGCCGCGATCTATCTTTTCAATGTGCCGGGTGGAACGGGTGATCCGCAAGGCTTGGTGAACGGCTGGATGCTGCTGCCGTTTGCGGCGATTGTGTTGTGGGGCGTCACCGGGCTGATGCAAAAGGCCTCGACGAACGACATCTCCGCGCGGTTGAGCGCGATCTGGTTCTTGGCGGCGTTCTTTCCGGTGGCGGTGCTGATTCTGGCGTACGATTCGCTCCCCGCCGACATCTCGCCGCGCACCTGGGCATACGCCTTGGCGATGGGCTTCACGCTCGCACTGGGCAATCTCACTATCCTGCTGGCGTTCGCGAGCGGCGGGAAGGCGTCGATCATCGTTCCCCTGGCCGGTCTGTACCCGCTGGCGAGCATCCCGATCGCGATCGTGGCGTTCGGCGAGCGGCTCGGCTGGCGCGAGTCGTGCGGCATCGCGCTGGCGCTCGCGGCCGTTGTCATGCTCTCGTTCCAATCCGAGCCAGACAGCGCGTCTGGCGTAACCGTCGAACCGGATACTTCTTCATGAAACCAATTACCGAACTGATCCAACAGGGCACTGTCATCGGCGACGGCGGCTACCTGATCGAACTCGAGCGCCGCGGCTACGTCGACAGCGGCTCCGGACGCGAGCAAGTCGGCACCGGGCGCGGCAGCGGCCAATTCACGCCAGAAGTTGCGATCGAGCATCCCGAGGCGCTGCGCGAATTGCACCGCGAGTTTCTCGGCGCCGGGTCGCAGGTGCTGCAGGCGTTGACGTTTTTCGGCACGCGCGAGAAGCTCGACCGCGCCGGTTACGGCTCGCAGGTCGAGGAGATCAATTCCGCCGCGGTAAAATTGGCGAAGGAAGTCGCCGGCGACAAGGCGCTCGTGGCCGGCAGCGTGTCGCGGACACAGCTCGTCGAGCGCGAAGGGATGGACTCGCTCCCCAAAGCGCGCGACCACATCGCCGAACAAATTCGCCTGCTCAAAGACGCCGGCGTCGACTTCCTGATTCTGGAGACGTTCTTTCATCTGGCCGAGATGAAGGTAGCTCTTGAGGCGGCGGCCGAAAGCGGCTTGCCGGCGGTGGCCACGATGAGTTTCCGGCCCTTGGTCACCCAGTGCAGCGACGGCCACACACCGGCCGAGTGTGCCCGAGTGATGGCCGATTTGGGGGCGATCGCGGTCGGAGCGAATTGCGAACAGGATCCCGCCCGCATGCTGCCGCTCTTGCGCGAGATGCGAAAAGCGGCGAAAGTACCCCTCGCGGCCCAGCCGGCGGCGTTTCGCACCACCGACGAGTGCCACTCCTTCACGCGGTTGCCCGAATTTCCCGATAGCCTGGAGAGCATTCAAATTCCGCGGCAGGCGTTTACGGACTTCGGTAGAATCGCCAACAGCGAGGGCATCGGGTATGCCGGCGGCTGCTGCGGCTGCAACGCGGCGTACATCCGGTCGCTCGCTCGGGCAGTCCAATCATGATCGCTGTGGATCCTTCGCATCGTGCTCAATTTGCGATTGGCATCGACGTGGGCGGGACCAAGTGTGCCGCCGGCCTGGTACTATTCCCCGAGGGAGGCGTACTGGCCCGACGGCTGCAGCCGACTCGGCCAGAACGCGGCGGTGAGGCGGTGCTCGCCGACGTGATCGACATGGCCTGCTCGCTCCAGCGTGAGGCCGCGGAATTGGGCGTCGAGCCGACGGCGATCGGTCTGGGCGTGGCCGAGCTGGTGAGCGTGGCCGGCGAGGTGCTCAGCGACGCGACGATCCGTTGGCGCGGCCGGGAGGTCGGCAAAGCATTGCAGGCCGCGACGAACATGCCGGTGATCTTGGACGCCGACGTCCGGGCTGCTGCGCGCGGCGAAGCGCATCTGGGGGCGGGTCGGTCGTACGGCTCGTTTCTCTACGTCACGGTCGGGACGGGAATCAGCGCGAGCCTGGTGATTGAGCGAACGCCCTACGTTGGCGCACGCGGCTTGACGGGCACTTTCGCCAGCAGCCGCGGCTTGATTCCGAGCGACGGTATTCCGAGTGATGGTGGCGGGCTCGCGGCGGGCCCCGCGCTCGAGCATTTTGCCGCGGGGCCGGCGGTGGCGGCGCGTTTCGGGGCAGCGCGGACTGGTTTCGACGGCACCGCCTTGGACGTGGTGGCGCTCGCCGAGGCGGGCGACTCGCTCGCACGAGAAACGCTGGCGTCGGCCGGCGGCGCGCTGGGCGCGGCGATCGGACAATTGGTCAACGTCCTGGATCCCGAGGCGGTCGTGATTGGCGGTGGCTTGGGGATGGTTGGCGGAGTGTACCGCGATTCGCTCGAGGGTGCGCTCCGCGAGCACATTTGGTCCGATCTACATCGTGATCTGCCGCTCGTTTCGGCCGAGCTCGGCAACGATGCCGGATTCATTGGGGCGGCGTTCGGCGCTTGCCGCAGCGAGGACGACTGACGCAGACGAACTATGAATGAACCGCGCGTGCTATCCGACTACGAATCGCTCAGCCGCCAGGCGGCTGCCTGGCTGGTGGAGCAATTGCGCGAACGGCCGAATGCGCTCGTTTGTCTCGCGGCCGGATCGACGCCATTGCGGACCTACGAATTACTGGCCGAGCACGGCGTGGCCGAACCGGCGGACTTCGCGCGGTGCCAGCTCTTAAAGCTCGACGAATGGGGCGGCTTGGCGATGGACGATCCGGCGACGTGCGAGCATCAACTTCGCACCACGCTCGTCGAGCCGCTCGGCGCGGCCGACCGCTACATGGCCTTCGAGAGCCAACCGAAAGATCCTGCGGCCGAGTGCGGTCGCATCGCCGATTGGCTCGAGCAGCATGGGCCGATTGACGTCTGCGTGCTGGGGCTGGGCGTCAACGGCCACCTGGGCTTCAACGAACCGGCCGAATTTCTCGAGCCGCACGCCCACGTCGCGCAACTCTCCGAATCGTCGTTGACACACGCCATGCTGCGCCAAAGCCAGGGGCGGCCGACGTTTGGACTGACGCTCGGAATGGCCGACCTGCTCCAGTCGCGCGAGGTGCTGCTCTTGGTGAGCGGCACGACGAAACGCGGCCCCCTGGAGCGGCTGCTCACCGGCCGCATCTCGACCGACTTCCCCGCCTCGCTCTTGCACCTGCATCCGCGGGTTACCCTGCTTGCCGACACCGCCGCGTTTCGCTAGTGCGAGTCGCACGGACGTATAGCGTGGGCCGTATCGTGTTTTCCAGACGAATACGACGAAATATCCGCTCCAGTCAAATGAAACTCGCACTGGGCGGCACTGCCAAAAACTACTGTCCTAAAGTCTGACCCCCGACTTTAGGACAGTAGATTTTCAACAGTCCAGCGTTTTTTGAATTGCGGGCGTCTGCGCTGGGACTGGTGAAGTTGCTCTAGCTAGGGCGATAATTCCCAGCGTTGCCCGGGCGTCGCTCAATTCCAGGCGTCCGACGGGGTCGGCTCCTCGCCGTTGCGGGAGCCCAGCGAGTTGAAGACTACGACATCGATGTCGTAACTGATCGCGTGCACCGAACCGTCGGCAAATACGGTGTTGATGCCGCTGGTATGCGCTGATCCGAAGTGGAGCACATTCCAATGGCCCCCGAACGGAAATCCTCCTTCGATTCCATCGCTAAAGTACTCCGAAACGGCGGGTGCCCAGCCGATCGGATCGCTATCACTGATTGGGCTAAAGCAACTCGAGCGCATCAGGTCGGCATCCCAGCCGTCCGTCCAGCCGCGATCATCCGAATTGTAACTGGCCCCACCCTGGTAGTTATCGTTGCGGACGTATTTCTCGGCGATCATCAGCGTCTTGCTCGTGCCATCCAAAATGTGGGCGACTTTTACCAGCCCAGGAACATTCGTCAAGAATCTGCCAACCTGCTTGCCAGTGGTGGTATCGGTGTTCTGCCAGAGCCACGACGAGCGGGTGATCACGCCATCGTAGAGCCGGTTGATCCCCGGATCGCCATTGGTTCCACCGCCGAAAAATGACCTGGCCAGGGGCGTGAAAGAAGCTTCCGTGAAGGGCACGCCTGTCCGCGGATCGTGCCTCACCGTCCGCAAATAGTTTGTGTACGTGCACGGCACCGCTCCGGCGTAGTCGAGCGTGGCAATGGTCAGTCCAAAGGCGGTACTGTACGTACTCGATGCCTGCCGCCGCGAGGGACACACATAAATCGGCACCACCACCTCGCCAAGCCCTTGGGTAGTCGTCAGTTGGTGCGCTGCTCCCTCTTCGATGAACGGCAAGATCTGGTAGGCCCAACCCAGACCCTGTCGTTTGACCCCCAGCGGCTTGCCGTTCTCGATGTTCTCTTCGAGCTCGTACCGTGGCGGTCCCTTATTTAGATACCTCAAGCCGCCCGTGGGAAACACGCGATGAGTGCTCTCAAAGTTCGCGATCCCCAAACCAATATTCTTGAGATTGTTCTGGCATTGGGATCGGCGGGCCGACTCGCGCGCGGCCTGAATGGCCGGCAGCAAGAGCGCGACCAGAATACCGATGATGGCAATTACCACCAGCAGCTCAACCAAGGTGAATCCACGTCTGACGCCAAATCGTTGACGGTGTTTGTGCATCGCGCAGCTCCCACCCCCTAGGCCAAACTCAGTTGCCCCAATGCCCCAACGCCTGGACCGGCATTGGTCTCCGAAAAGACACTAGCCCCTGAAAAGTCATATTCTCTAGAAGCCGTTTCAAAATCATCCAATGAACCGGACGCTAGCGCGTCGCGGCTAATGGAATCAACCGCGGGGCGCTAGCCCCCGGTTTTGAAACTGCTTGCTTCAGCCAATCGCATTACGAACAGCGATCGCGATTCGACCGCCGCCCCCCCACCACGAGCGTTGCCAACCCGACGCCAACTAGCAGCACCGACGACGGTTCAGGCACCGCGGAACCTGCCCCCGCGCCTGATGTGACGTACCGCACGAAACCTTGAATCAGGGTACTGGTGCCCGTGGGACCGCCGGCCGCTCCAAAATTGTTTTTCCAGACGGTGTAGTCCTCGACGGCCACCGTGCCGGGCGTCGTATCGTTCGGCATGGTGATCGACTGGCCCAAGTGGTCGCGCCAGAAGGTGTAGTCGGCCGCGTCGACGACGCTGTTGCCGTTGTAGTCGCCATTGACCGCGGTTACTGGGCCCGTCAGGGCGCCGTAGTGGAATTTGAGGTCGTGGGCGCCGCCGACGTTGAAGGCGGCGCCGAGGCCGATCGAGGCCGCGCCGCCGACGGCGCTGTTGCCTGTGAGGAACGATTCACTCAGCACCTTGGCGCCGCTTCCGCCGGCCTGTTCCCAGCCGTTGCCGGTACCGTTGCCGGCGGGAAAGCCAGCCAGGTTCTGATCCTGGAGGCTGCTCCAGCCGACGGCGTTCAAGGCGCTGCCGGCGCTGGTGACTTGATAGTAGTCGACGTTCACAGCCGCGCCAGTTTGATTCTTCAACGTCGTCTGACCATTCGTCGTATTGACTTCCAGGAACAGGAAATCATTTTCGATGGGAACGGCGGTGAGCGACGCATCGTCCACGGCGCTGTCCTTCCTGGCGTAGAACCCGACGCCAATCGGGTGACCGATCTCCGGCGACCCCTCGATGGCCCCGTGCTTCACAGTGATCTTCGTCCAATTGGCCTGACTCTGAGCTTGCGTCATGCCGGTGCTGCGTTGGTTAATTGCTGTAAATAACTGGCTGGCCAGCGAATTGTCGTCGCTGAAGGGGACGGTTCCGTCGAATATGTTCAGGAACACCCCATTTGTTTCATTGAGTAATACATCGTTTTGCGCCCAAATCGAAAACCTGTACGACTTGTTCGCCTCAAAGACTGCAGTAGTTTCCTGGGCGTTGTAATTAAACAAACCATGCATCGCCTGATTGCCCGTGCGCGGAGCGGGCCGCCTGGTAATCACCGTGCCTTCGGCATAGGCGGAATCGTACAGCCAGTTGCTGACGCCATTATCTTGCGTGTATCCCGGTGGGCTGTCCAAATCGTCGACCCAGGCACTGGTCGGCCGGTAGGAACCGTTGGGGGGCGCCGCGTAGGCGTAACCAGGGTTGGCCGGAACCTGGTAGGCCTCGAAGCTTGGATCGCCCAGGGGGATGTTCTGGGCATAAACAGCAGTGGGAACCCAAAAACCCGCCGCCAGCAAGGTCATGCGTAGATTCTTACACCAGTTGGTAACTTTCATCGGTGAGTACTCCGCGAAAACAATCCAAAATTGATTTGTGTAATCATTCCAAGCGAGCGTTTGACTAACCGCGATCGACGGTCCGACGCCGTGCCGGCGCGGCGAGCAGTGCGACCGAAAGCATCGGTACTATCGAAAGCAACAGAACGAGCGTCGACGGTTCCGGGACGCCCGCCACCATCGCGGCGAACGATCCGGCGCCATGCGTATCGTCATACAGACTCTTGAAGGCAACGAAATCGGCGTAGTTATTGGCGAAGTCGCCATTCATGTCGCCCATGAGATACGCGGCATGCTGTCCCAAACCGGTCAAGTCGACGTGCTGATTGCTGCGCACGACGCTCCAGTCGGCTGCTGTGATCGTGCCGCTATTGTCGAAGTCACCGAGCAGCACGACGGGCGCCGTCGTAACGGTCACTTGAAAGTCCTTGAGCACGAGGTTTTCGTCGCCGCCGAAGAAAATCCGCGCGGGCTCGGTCGTCCAGCCGTCCGAACCGTAGAGGGCCGACACGTCGGCGGCTGGCGCGGTGGTGTCGGCGGTGAACGGACCGCCGGCATAGTTGAAGTCGAAGGAAAACGTCGCCGCCTGCTTGTAACGATCGTACGACAACCGCACGCGATGCGTTCCATCGCCGAGGAGTGGCGCTGGAGTATACGTGCTGGGACCGTCGCCGTTGTTGTTGACGTAGACGGTGACGTCTGGGACGGCGATTTCCGACTCGCCCCAGTACATGACCGAGGAATTCAGCGTCTGCCAGTCGGGGGTATACGAGGCGGCGGCTGGCGCGATGTTGCCCGCCCCCATGCCGAAGTAGACGTCCGTGAAATCAATGAACCCAGCCTCGAAGGTGATTTCTGCCACAAAACTCACATTCGCATAGTCGGCGTCGTTGGTGCGGATGTAATTCCGGCCGTTGTTGCCGGGAAGCAGGTCGCCAAAGTGGGCACCGGCGGCATCAAAATTTATCGTCGGGTTGATAGTGATGCCTGATCCAGGAGGATCCTCCGTTTCACCAAGGGTGCTGGAAAAGCTAAACCCCGCGGCGGCCACGGCCGTCTGCGTGGCCAGCTGCGTCGAATCGCCGGTAAACCCTGCAAGCGAGTTGGAAAACGAGGCGGCGGCCGAAACGATCGAAGCCGATAGTGCTAGTGGCACGAACGCCATTCCAAAACGAAACAACAGGTGATTCCTGATCATCAGTGATTTCTCCCATCGAAAATGCGAATCAAGCTAGTCAGTCGGCTTTACGGATCAAGGGTGTATTGATCGCCAATCCGCCCATCCCTTCGGTCGCCGAGGTTTGCCAAAAGTCGGTCGTTCGTGTCGTCGGACATAAAAGTCACCGCTCCGTCGGCGAACAGGAAATGCGCGCCTCCCGGATGCAGGCTGCGGAAGTTGCAGCCGATGAGATAGTTGTTTTCCGCGTGTGTCGCCGGGTTCAAGCCAAGTCGGGCCATGTAGTCGTCATTAATGCCCCACACGGTGCTTGCCACCGACCATGTCGTCATCCAATGCATGCTCCCAAAGCAGCC
>JANNTD010000271.1:0-5491 GCA_031403315.1 Planctomycetota bacterium | reverse complement strand
GTCTGTCTCGACACCGCGCATTTTTTTGAGGCTGGTTATGACGTGCGGACCCCGAAAGGCTGGAACGCCGCCATCGCCGAAGTCGACAAACTCATCGGGCTCGACCAAATCCTCGCCTTCCACCTCAACGATTCCAAGACCGGCCTCGGCTCCCGCGTCGACCGCCACGCCGGCATCGGCCGCGGAGCGATGGGCAAAGAGCCGTTCCGTTACTTACTGAACGACCGCCGCTTCAAGAACGTGCCAATGTACCTCGAAACCCCCAAAGGCGAAGAAAAAGGCAAAGACCTCGACACGATCAACCTCAAAGTTTTGCGCAAGCTAATCAAAACAAAGGATTAACCACGGAGGCACGGAGAGCACGGAGAAAAAGTATTTGTCAGTGCAAATTGTTCATTCCCGAAATGGCCCAATGACAAATGACTAATTTTCAATGACAAATGCCTTGCCTACCTCCGTGTCCTCCGTGCCTCCGTGGTTAATCCTAAAGTCGAAACTCAGGAATCTCACGGCCATGCGGATCCTGCTGAGCATCGTCGACCGCCTTCTGCAGCTCCTCGCGGAGCGGCTGATTGATGAAGTGTTCGACCCGGTCGGCCGGTGCGTGAACGTGATCCGGCGGCAGGCCGAGATGCTTTACCAGATAGGCTTCCCACAGACGATGCCCGCGCACGAGCCGCTTCGCCCGCTCGCGGCCGTCGGGCGTGAGCTGCAGCCCGTTCGCCGCGACCGTCAAGCGACCTCGTCGCTTCAGCATTGCGAGCGCCCGACGAGCAAGCCAACCGCCGCCGACCGCCGCAACCGCCGTGCTCGCGCCGAGCGATCGGCCGCCGAGCTCTTCGTTGCGGTAGAGCATGCTCAACAAATCCTCGCGCAAGATGCGGAGCGACGTTTGCAGGTTGCGCACGAGTGTGCTGACGATGCCATATTGCGGTGCGAACAAGACCGCGACTGCATACATTCCGCCGGCAAACACCGCCATTGCCCCGGCCGGCGAAACGTCCCACCGGTGCGCGAGCCAATAGCCGCCCACAGCCGAGGCCACCGCGAAGACGCAAGCCAGAATCACCATCCGACTCAGCCGATCGCAGAGCAGTTGGGCCGTCGCGGGCGGAACGATCAGCATCGCCACGACCAGGATCGAACCCACTGCCTGAAACGAGGCGACGCTGGTCATTGCCACGAGCGCCATCAGCACGTAGTGCAGCGACGTCGCCGAATAACCCATGGTTGTTGCGAGCCCGGGATCGAACGCGCTGATCTTGAATTCCTTCCACAGCAACAAGATCGCCGCGAGGTTCAACACCACCATCGGCAACACGGTGAACAACTGCCGCGGCACTTCCCAACCTGCGATAGGTACGGTATCGAGTGCCACGCTCGTGAGCGAGCCTTCATAAACGCACGCGACGTCGAAATGCACGCCGCTGATATACCGCTTCAAGAGCACCACGCCCAGCGCGAAGAGCGACGTGAACACCGCCCCCATCGCGGCGTCGGTCGGCACGCGGCCGAATTGATGCAGCGTCTGCGTGAGAAACGTCGTCAAGAGCCCCACCGCGGCCGCACCCACGAACAACGGCACGATGTTCATGCTGCCCGAAAACAGGAACGCCAACACGATCCCCGGCAGCACCGCATGCGCGATCGCATCGCCCATCAGGCTCATCCGCCGCAGCACCAGATAGCAACCCACGAGCGCACAAGCCACGTTGGTGAGCGCGCCCACCAGAATGATCCGCTGCCCAGTCTCCGAGCGAAACGGCTCGAGCAAATCGAATTGTGCCAAGGTGGCAAACATATTCATTCCGCTGCCAGTTCGTGCGGCGACTTGGGCACGTCGTGCGCCCGCAGCGGCAATTTTCCCGCCGCCGCCAGCCGCTCTTCGAGTTCATCGACCAACGGCGCCGGCAGCATGTGTTCGACGTCGTCGGCGTCGCGGTCGACGTGGTCGGACGCAATGCCAGCGCTCGAAACCAGGAACAGCTCACACAGCCGGTGCGTTCGCGTGACTTCCGCCGCCGCAATCAATCCTGAGGGCGTGAGCTGTACGGAGTGGTCGTCGCGTTTCACGAGGCCGTTCGTTTCGGCGCGGCGGAGCCACCAATCGAGCCAACGTCCGTTCCACGCGCGATGGGCCACAAGTTGCGAGATCGAGATCCGCGGCCGATCGGGCAAATGCGGTTCGCTCAGTTCGTATAGTGCTCGGAGCAAGTGCTCCCGCGAAATCCGCAGTCGCAGCCGCAACTCGACGAGCGCTCGCGCCACGACACCCTGCTGCGGAGCGAATAGGACGGAACACAAGAAAAACGCTGCCGCCACGAGTACGATCAGCGGCCCCGGCGGAATGCTACGGCGGCTCGCGCCAAACTCCGCGGCCTGCCAACCGAACCATTGCGCCGGCAGCGGCGAGGCCAAAAACGTACCAACCGTGCCGGCTGCACCGCCGACGATCGCCGCGAGCACGAGCGTGCGGCCAAGATGGTTCGTCCAAAAACGCGCCCCCGCTCCGGGCAGAATGATCATCGCCGCCATCAGAATCACGCCCACGATCGGCAGTCCGACGACCGTCACGACGGCCAGCGTCCCCATCATCACCAGATCGAGCACCAGCGTCGGCCAACCTTGCGCGGCCGCGAAATCCGTATCAAAGGAGAGCAATTGAAACTCTTTGTAAAGCGCAATCACGATCACCAAGGAGAAGATCGCCGTGGCGATCAAGAGTTGAATGTCGCTGCTGCGCATGCCGGCGGTTTCGCCGAACAAGAACTTATCGAGCCCCGCCTGATTGCCGCTCGTGTTCCGCTGCACAATCGAGAGCAACACAATGCCCGCCCCGAAAAAAGTGCTCAGCACAATGCCAATCGCCGCATCTTCCTTGGTCCGCGTCCAGCGGCAAATCACAGTCACCGCGCCGATGGCGAGAAGTCCCGTGGCGAGCGCACCGAGCGAGAGCCCAATCAGATTCCGGTCCTGCATGATCACGAACGCAATGCAAATGCCCGGCAGCGCCGCGTGCGAAAGCATGTCGCCCACCAGCGCTCGCCGCCGCAGGACGGCAAAGGTGCCGATCGTGCCGGCCGTCGCCCCGAGCAAAGCCGTGCCGAGCATCACGTTGAAAGTGATCGACTGTCCGATCATACCGTCTGCCCGTTCATTCAGTCTTTCCGATCATCGGATGGGCTCGCGTTGGCGGACGGCTTCGGCCGCTTCGTCGAGAATCGTGAGCCGCCCGCCGTAGGTCTCTTGAAGATTCGCGTTGGTAAATGTCGACTCGGTCGGCCCGCAGGCCACCAGCCGCATGTTGAGCAGGATCACGTAGTCGAAATAGCTGCGGACGGTCTGCAGATCGTGGTGCACGACGAACACCGTCTTCTGCTGCGAACGAAGCTGCTGCAACAGCTCGATGATCGCCGTCTCAGTGGCGGCGTCGACGCCGGCGAATGGCTCGTCCATGAAATAAACGCGGGCATCTTGCGCGAGCGCCCGGGCGAGAAACACCCGCTGCTGTTGTCCGCCGGAAAGTTGCCGAATCTGCCGCCTGGCGAACTGCGACAGGCCGACCTGTTCGAGACACCGCGCCGCCGTGGCGCGCTCCGTGCGACCCGGTCGGCGACACCAACCGAGCCGGCCGTAGGTCCCCATCAGCACCACGTCTTCCACCGTGACCGGAAAGTCCCAGTCAACACTCTCGCGCTGCGGAACATAGCCGATGAGGTGACGCTGTTGGTCGTACGGCTTGCCGTAGATTTCCACTTTGCCGCTCGCCAGCGGCAACAGGCCGAGCACGGCTTTGATCAGCGTCGTCTTGCCGGCGCCGTTCGGGCCGACGATGCCGACCAATTTTCCTTCCGGCACCACGAGGTCAACGTCCCACAACACCGGCTTGCGGTGGTAGGCGACCGTCATGTCGTGAATTTCGAGAGCGGGCGCAGTCGACGGTTGGCGCTGCACGGCAGCGGCGGCGGGCGTCGGAGAGGAATTCGTGGTATGCATCAACAAGCTTCACTTCAGCGCTTTGACGATCGTTTCCACGTTGGCCTTGATCATGCCAATGTAGGTCGCGTCGGGTGTGCCGGCCGGACCCAGGCAATCGGCGTACAGTTCGCCGCCGATATGAACTTCGTGGCCCCGTTTGCGGCAGGGTTCGATCAGCGCCTCGACGATTCGTGGCGCCACCGCCGACTCGACAAAAATCGCCTTAACTTTGTGATCCACGAGAAAATTCACGACCTCGTCCATGCGACCAATCGAAACTTCTTCCTCGGTCGACACACCGCCCAACGGCATCGACTCGATGTCATAGGTGATACAAAAGTAGCCGAACGCGTCGTGGGCGGTCACCAAGACTCGCTGCGGCTTGGGAATCTCCGCGAGCCGCTGGCGACAGTATTCGTCCAGCTCGACCAGCTGCTTTTCATACGCTGCGCCGTTGCGGGTGTAGTCCTCGCGATGCTCCGGATCAAGCTCGCACATCACCGAGGTCGCATAGCGAGTGCAATCGGCCCACAGCGACGGATGGTGCCACACGTGGGGATCGTAGTAGCCTTCGAATTCCGGCGGCTTACGCAGTCGCGGGTCTTTCGCCTCGATCAGCGCGTGAGTGACGGCAAACGTCGGCCGCCGCTCGGCGAGTTTCTCAAACAGGTCGGCCATCCGGCCTTCCAAATGGACACCGTTGTAGAAGATCGCATCGGCCGTGCTGAGCTGCTCGATGTCGGATGGCGACTCGCGGTACAGATGCGGATCGACGCCCGGTCCCATCAGCGCGGTCACCTCGACGTGGTCCCCGCCGATGTTGCTGAGCATGTCGGCCACCTGCCCTGTCGTGCACACGATCTTGATCGGGTACTCGCCCTCGAAGGGCTTGATAGCGGACGGTTTAGCGGTCGGCTCGCCCTCGGCACGATGCTCGCTCCCGCAGCCCGCCACAGCGGCGAGCAGTACAGCAGCCAGCGACCATTCCATCAGCCATGATTGACGCAACATGTTATTTACTCGGCGGTTACACGATTCACGAAGATACTCCAGCCGCCATGAAATGGGATATCCCAGTTCGCCCGGTCGGAGTTTTTGACTAATCAAAATTCTCCGTGAGTGGCCGGCAAATGTCAAGGGTGGAAACGTCCTGCGATGGGCGACACCGCGGAAAACCCGTCCGTGCGTTATTTAGGGGTACGAAGCCATTGAACCGAGCCAGCCGACGCGATTGTCCGCCGGCCGTGCCACCCGCTTTCGATTGGCGCGACTCTGCGGGTTCCACCGGCCGCAAATCGCGGCCGCGAACCGTGCTGAATCGCGCGAGAAATTTGACCCTGTTTGCCGCCAGCGGTACATTCATAACAGAGATGTTTCCGGATCGGGCGGCGGGTTCTTTCGCGCGGTTTGCCCTGACATGAGCGTGAGCTACTTCAAGCGATTCCGCATGGAGATCGACCTCCGGGGCCGCTCCTTCGCCCAGTTCGCGCCCCCGCCCGGCTATCAACTCTTG
>JANNTD010000270.1:0-9121 GCA_031403315.1 Planctomycetota bacterium | reverse complement strand
CGGTGCGAATCTTTTCCTCTGTCGGATGCGGATCGCGCTGGAGCAGACTGACCGCCGTCATGATCATGCCCGGTGTGCAGTAACCACATTGCGCGACGCCTTCGTCGACGAACGCTTGCTGAATCGGATGAAGTGTGTTGCCGTCGGCCAGACCCTCGATCGTTTCGATCTTGCGGCCCTTCACGGTGGCCACGCGCGTCGAACAAGAAAAAATCGGCCGGCCATTGGCGAGCACCGTACACGCGCCGCATTGCCGCTCGCCACAGCCGTACTTCGCACCCGTGAGCCCCAGGTCTTCACGCAGCACATCCAATAGCGGCCGATCGGGGTCGGTCGTCACCGTGTGCTGCTGGCCGTTGATGTTGAGCGTGAGCGTTTGCTCCATGATCCGCCTCCACCAAAAAGTTTTACCCAGCCGGCTAGCATCCCATTGTGGCGAATTCCGCGGTTGGCGTCCAATTGGCCGGCCTGCAGCAGTTGCGGCCGGAAAACTGTCGTCGGCCCACTCGCGTACTCAATTACTAGCGGCATAGCATTCGTTGCCGGCCGATACTAACATTTTCCGGCCACACGACTTACGGTAGAATCTCAGCATGCGTTGGCGATCAGTTTTTCTGTTGGTGGCGGTGGCAATACTCGGTGCAAGCGCGCCGAGCTTCGGCCAAATCCGCTTGGGCGACCAATTGGGCGGCCCGCTCGCCGGCCTCGAAGGCGATTCGCAATTCAGCGATCCCGTGACGCTCTCCGCCCAATTAACGGCCCCCACCGCCGACCGCCCTGCCGTGCTGATGATCACGGCCGAAATCGAACCCGGCTGGCATGTGTATTCGCTCACCCAGCCACCCGGCGGGCCGACCAAGACCAAGATCGAGCTCACCCCGTCATCGAAGTATCATCTCGCGGGTCAGTTCCGTTCGCAGCCCGAGCCGACGACGCGCGTCGACAAGGAAGCCTGGGTCGGCCTCACGATCGAGGAACACGCCGACCAAGTGACCTGGTACGCCCCGATTGAATTGGCCGCCGGCGTCGATCCGGCTACGCTCACGATCACGGGCGAAGTGCGAATGCTCGCCTGCAAAGAGAGTTGCATCCCGGTGAACAAAGACTTCACCGCGCAGCTCGGTCGCGGAGTCCCGATCGGCGAGCTCACTTCAGCGAGCGGGGGTGCCACAGCAAACGCCACCGCGCCGGCAAATCCCCCCACCTTCCAACCCGAAGGCTCCGAAGTAAAACTCTCAGGCCGCCTGATCCCCGGAAACTCGCGCCCCGGCGACGGCGCCCGCCTCGAGATTACCCTCACGCCCGCCCCCAACTGGCACATCTATGCCTACGCCGATCGCGACGACCACCCCGGCAGCAAGCCGACACTGATTGCCATCGAACAGCTTTCCGGCCTCAAGGCGGCACGGCCCGCCACCACCGCGGCCGTCACAACCGACAACTCGATTCCCGAGTTCGGCACGATGCGATATCACCAGGGCCAAGTTACCTGGGAGGTGCCGATCGAGATTCCACCCGACACGAAACCGGGCGAGTATCCGATCACGGGCGTCATCGGCTACCAGGCCTGTGAGACGCGCGACGATGGGCTCGGCAGTTGCGAGTTGCCGAAGGCGGTGAAGTTCGCGACGACGCTCACTGTCGGCAACACTCCGGGTTCCGTTACACCCGCGCTCACCTTCGCGCCGGCGACGTACAAAGACGCCGCGGCCGTGGCGGCGAATTGGGCGGCGGCGTGGAGCGGAAACTCCCCGCTCGCTGAAGCGAGCTCGCCGGCCGGAACGCCTGCCCTCGGCTCCGGTGGTCCCGCTTACGACCTCAACCGCATCGACGTCAAGCAGCCAGAGGGCTCGATCCTCTACTACATTTTGCTCGCATTCGTGGGCGGCATCATCCTCAACCTGATGCCCTGCGTACTGCCGGTGATTGGCCTCAAAGTGATGAGCTTCGTCCAGCAAGCGGGCCACAGCCGCACACACGCGCTCATGCTCAACGTATGGTATGCGGCCGGCATTGTCTCGGTGTTCCTGCTGTTGGGATTTCTCGCCGCGTCGATCGGCCTGTCGTGGGGCGGCCAGTTTGGCAGCACCGCGTTCAACGTCACGCTCGCAGCTGTCGTGTTCGCCATGGCACTGAGCTTGTTGGGCGTGTGGGAGATTCCCATTCCCGGATTCTTCGGCAGCGGCGCCGCCCACGACCTCTCCGCCCGCGAAGGCCCCTTCGGCGCGTTTGTAAAAGGCACGATTACGACCGTGCTGGCGACGCCGTGTACCGGCCCGTTCATGGCCAGCGCCATCGCCTGGGCCGTGACCCAATCGATGGCCACGACGCTGATCGTATTCGGCGCACTTGGCCTCGGCATGGCCAGCCCCTACTTGTTGATTGGCGTGTTCCCGGAACTCTTGCGATTCCTGCCGAAGCCCGGCGCTTGGATGGAAACGTTCAAGCAGTTGATGGGCTTCGTGCTGATGGCGACGGTCGTGTTCATTCTGTCGTTTGTCGAACCGGCTGCGGTGGTGCCGACGCTGCTCTTGTTGGTCGGCATCGGGGCCGCTTGCTGGCTCGCGGCCCGCACGTCGCTCACCGCCGAATTGAACGACCGGCTGCAATCCTGGGCCCTCGCCGGTGCGGTGGTGCTGCTCTCCGGTGCGGTCTCGTTTGGTTGGTTGTATCCCGACGTGATGAAGCCGCGATACGCGGCGACTGTCATTGCAGAGAGCGACGGACCTTGGAAGCCGTTTTCGCTCGAGGCGTTGCAGGAGCTGGCCGTCGACGGCGGCCGCACCGTGCTCGTGGATTTCTCGGCCGAATGGTGTCTCACGTGCAAGGCGCTCGAAAAGACCGTGCTCCACACCGAAGCGGTCGAGCGGGCAATCGCCGAGTCGGGCGCGATCACGATGTACGCCGACTACACCGACTATCCGCCGGAGATCGAGCAGACGATCCGCGCGCTGAAGAGCAACGGCGTGCCGGTGATCGCGATTTTTCCCGGCGACCGCCCCTATGAGCCGATCGTCTTCCGCGACGGCTACACGAAAAGCAGCCTGATCACCGCCCTCGAACAAGCGACCGGCCGCAAGCTCAGCGCCGGCAGCGACTCCGTGGCCTCGGCCGGCTCGCCGCTGAACTAGTGGCGCCGCTCGTGTCGCCGGACCGACTCAATCTTCGCGCCGTGGCGGCTTCTCTTCATCATCGCGCCCGCCAAGGGCAAACCACACACGCCCGCTCACGTCGTACTCAATGAAATGCACCGAGCCATCGCAATACGCCACGTGCAATCCTTCTTGGTGCGCGCTGCCAAATCGGTACGGAATCGCTGCGCCGGGTTGATCTTGTCGTGGCCGAAGCGCTGTGGAAACTGGTGGGCTTCCCGGGTCATCGCCTGTATAGCCGTTTGAATCGCTGTTGTGCCCGGAATAGACGCACTGGTTGTCGTAGTGGTCGGACCCCGTGTAGTAATTGTCGGGATCCTGGTATTTCTCTCCGACCAGGACTGTCTTCGAGGCACCGTCGGTGATCTCACCGACGCGGACTTCACTCCGCACGTAGGAGATGCCATTTTGCAGCATGCTGGGCTTTTTCACCGGATACCACGGCTTGGCCAAGGTCATCCCCGGCCCATGCAGGTCGCCCGCATTCTTGTTGCCACTGTTGACCAAATAGTCGCCACGAGCGACGTAGCACCCCGAAGTCGCCGAGCAGCTCGGCACGTTGTTCGCCAGTTGGCCGTGTCTGACGTGCACCGGATAGAGTTCGGCCGGACGCTTCGTAGGGCAATTGTAGAGCGGTAGGACGGTGGTCACCAGTCGCAAGAAATGATCGAGGCTCAGGTCGTTTCCGTCCTCGAAGTCCCCCATCAGTTCCAAGTCCCGCATGCGATTCCCAGCGTCGTGAAGTACCGTGTAATCCATGTAAGGCAGAATGCTGTAAGCCCAACCGCCCGGTTGCGTCGCGCCGTAGCCGCCATCGGGATCTCCAATCCAATCGTTGCCCCAGCCGCTGGACGGAAAAAATCCCTGGGCGCTCTCGTGGTTGAGACAGCCGGTGCTCATCTGCTTGAGATTGTTCTTGCACTGCGTCTTGCGAGCACTCTCGCGCGAGGCCTGGATCGCGGGCAGCAACAGGCCGACGAGGATGCCGATGATCGCAATCACGACCAACAGCTCGACGAGCGTAAAACCGCGTTCATTGTTTCGTGTGTCGCTTGCTTGCTGAACCATCGCCCGACCTACAAATTCTGCAGCTTCTGCACCTGGTATTCCGCCTCGCGCCTCGTCTTGCAGATCTTGGTGAAGAATTTCGCTTTGTCGCTGGCCGCCTCTTCGCTTTCTTTCCACTCGCGCGCCGCGGCCGGCGACGTGGTCACGATCATCGCAATGTTGAACGTTCGGCCCTGTTTGATGCTCCGCTTGACCACGTAGTGCGTTTGAAACACTTCGGGATCGCGGTACTCGGCCTGCATTGGCTTGCTCGTGAGATGTTGCTGCACGCCCGCCTCGATCGCCGCATAGTCGTTGCCAAAATGTTTGACGAACAGCGGATCGGCCCGCCCGGCCAGCGCCTTCTGAGCCGGGTCCAACGGCTCGATCTGGCTGACCTCGCGCAAGTACGCGCGGAACTCGGACGGCTGCTCGGACGCCAGATAGTGCACCAATCCCCATGCCAGCGCATACTCGCGGCTACCCAGGTCGCTCGCCTGAACCAGCTCCCGCGCCACTTCGCCGCCGTTGCCGTTCATCCGCAGCAAAGCGTACATCCGCAGATCGTTCACCATGCCGGGGTCGGTCCATTTGAGCGTCCGCGTCGGCAGCTCTGCGTTCTTCGTGTGGACGATCCGCGAGCTCACCTTGAGCGGACAAAAATACTCCGGCACGCCCTCGCAAATCCACATCGGCCAGCGCGCGAGCCGTTTTTGAATGCCCGCGTTCGCCAGAATCTGATGCACGCCTTCGTGCGCGACGATGTATGCTCCCTGCTTGAGCGCGAACTCCGGGGCCGCCTCCCAGAGCCGTTGGTCTTCGTAGAGCACGACGTAGTTGGTCAACGTGTTGTAGTAAGCGGCGACCTCGGGGCTCGTCTTGTCGTAAGCATCGAAATCGGCCCGGCTCGGCATGATCACGACTACGAGCGGCACTTCCGGCTCCGCCACCTCAAGCTCCCAGCTCTCGAGCGTCGACTTCACGCCCGGGTACATCGACTCGAGGATCGAACGCGTGTGCAGATAGAACGCTTCGCTCGACGCATACACAAACAGATACGGCTTCGCGGACACGACCTTGAATTTGCCGAAGCCCGCCGCCGCGAGCGCCTGCTTCATCGCCGTTTCGTCGGCAGGAACGAACGGCTTGTCGGTCGAGCTGGTCTGGCCACGCGGGACCGGCGAAAGCTCCCCCGTCGGCCGCATCACGAGCAGTTCGACGCCCAGATCAGAGTGCAGCCTCACCACCTGCTCGCCCGACGCAGTGCTCAGTAGCAGCGTCTCGCCGTGCCCTGGCTTCGGCCGCATCCCGGTCGGAATCTGGAGCCGCGCCTCGGCGGTGTTTTGCGCGGGCGCTAGCTCCGCTGCGGGTTCCGGCTCGGGCGACTGTGCCACGCAGCATGGGCCACCGATGTGCGCCGCGAGCACTCCCACAAACAGCGCGAAAGCTATCACTCGCCATTGTTTGAAAACCATGCGAAACGTCTCACCGAAAAGTCAGCGAGCGGCCGCCGGGAAATTAGGCCGAATTCCGCCGGCACGCCGCACGAGATAAGCTACCCGATTATATCCGGCCGGCGCATAGTGGGCATCTGCGTCTTGAAACAGCCACTCCGCGGCGTGTCCGAATCCAAGGTGTTTGGGAGGCGATACGTCCGTCAGCGACCGGACAACCCGTTCAATGCGATCGCCGGATGGTTGACCCGCGTTCACGATTGATGTGATTCGAGCCCCGGCCGCCTCCCTGCGCATGATACTCTCACGGGAAAGCGGGCCAGCTTGCACGCCGAGCGGATGTTCCGAAAATAGGTATCTGAGCAAGGACCAAACCAATGAGCCGGGGCAGGGTGATGTCGAACTGGCCGCGCGACAGCAATACGAACGCGGCGAAATCCAATTCTAGGGTTGTCGCATTGCCCGCTGAACTGCGCGGTAACGAAGCGGGACTGCGAACCACGGCGGCCAATTGGCTCGACCTCGCGCACGTCCGCTCGGTGATCATCGACGGCAGCCATCGCCAGGCCATCGTGCGCCTCGATGCGACGCAATCGGCGTATCCCGATCTGGGGTCGATTCCTAGCCTCGCAGCGAATGATCCATCGATGACTTCCATCGGGGCCGTCAGCGCACGCACACCGCTGGTTTCCTGGATCGACCCGCGCGACCAATCGCTGTGTTTCATCAAACTGCCGGCACGAGCACAGGGATTGCGCCGGGGGTTGCTGTTGTGTTCGGCCGGAGTCGCGCTCTTCGCCGGACTCTTGGGCATCGTGCTGCCGGGATTGCCGACCACGCCGTTTGTCCTCGTCGCAAGCTACTGCCTGCTGCGCAGTTCGCCCGCACTTCACGAGCGATTGTTGCGCAGTCGATTGTTTGGCAACGTGCTCCGCGATTGGCATCTTCACCGCGGACTTCGGCCCCACATCCGCTACAAAGCGATTGCAGTCATCCTGCTGGTGCTCGGCGCGTCGCTGTACTTCACGTCGATACCGCTTGCGGCCAAGCTCATGATCCTGGCCGTTGCAGCTTGCGGCATCGCGTTTGTGTGGCGGCTGCCGGACATTAGCGAGCGGGGTGTCTAACATCTCTTTTTAGTGCTTGTATCGCCCCGCAAGTTACTTGCAGTGCGCTCGGTCGTCGAAGCCGTGCAAAATGCTAGAATTCAAGTGAAAGGAAATCACCATGCAAATCCAAGTCAGCACCGACAACAACATCAACGGCAGCGCTCATCTGATTGAAAACGTCGAAGCCGAAATGACGCAGTCCCTCAGCCGCTTCGGCCATCAGATCACACGCGTTGAGGTCCACCTGCGCGACGTGAACGGCCCGAAAACCGTCGGCGACGACAAGAGCTGCTTGCTCGAAGCCCGGCTGGCAGGCAGGCAACCCCTGGTCGTGAGCCATGAGGCCCCTTCGCTGCGGCAAGCCATCGACGGTGCCACCGACAAGCTGGAGCGAGCCCTCGACAAACTTTTGGACAAGCTCAGCGATCGCAAAGGCCGCGCGTCCTTTGGCGACGGAGAGTCGTTCAAGTAGACCGGCCATTGCATCGCCTACGGCGGATCATTCGGCGCTTGGCATTCGCTATCGAACGCTCGATCCAATTGCGTGGGGATGCCGAGACAACGCAATCGGCATTCGCGTCCCCGGTATTACGCGAGAAAAAATTGTTCGGAACAGCTTGACGCCGTAACTCTATCTATATAGACTTATCGCATGGAACGATCTCGACGTCCCTCCGCACAAACCGCCGCCGTCTTGCTCGCCCTCGTGGAAAGCTCCACGAAGTGGCGCTACGGCTACGATCTCTGCCAGCAGACCGGCCTCAAGGCCGGCTCGATGTACCCGATTCTCATGCGGCTCGCCGACCGCGGACTTTTGGCGACCTCCTGGGAAACAGACACGCCGGCAGGGCGACCGCCGCGGCACTTGTATCGTCTCACGAGTGATGGTCGCGCCCTGGCACGCGAGCAAGCTTCGACGGCGGAATGTTCCCCAACTTACGCCGCTGCCAAGGCAAAACTTGCCGGGCTGCGACCGAAATTGGAGGGCCGGCGATGAGTAGCCTATCCGACTTGGAGCTGTTGGCCTTCGTGTTCACCCCGTTGGTGCTGACTGTCGCGCTCGTTGCCTGTATTTGGTGGTACCGATCCAGAAATCGACCCGGCAACACGGATGGACCGAGCCAACTATTGTCCGCCGCCGCGCGCCACATGCCCGCCGATCGCAGCGAATGGGGCGACGCGATGATGGCCGAGCTCATCTACCTGCATGGCGCATCCTTCCGCTGGTGGTTCGCACTGGGCTGTGCGCGAGTCGCGCTGTTTCCGCCTGCGACCACGGCCTGGCCGCGATACTTGTTCGACACAATCAAGCGCCTGGGGCCCGTCTGCGGGATCTTGTCCGTGGCCCTGCCCCCGCTGGGTCTACCGATTTTGTATTTCGCGGCGGTCGCTGCCGAGGTGTTCTTGATAGTCGACGGAGTCTCCACGAGCGAAGTCATGCCCGCAGGAGTGATCGGCGCCATTATCCTGGTTTCGATCGCTTGCATGCTCTCTGGCTTGCCCTTGGGAATCGCCGGACTGGTGCGCCGCGAGCAGCTCCGCTGGCTCTCGCTGATGGGCCCCGTCGTATCGATCAGCATATTCAGCTATTTGCTGATCGTGATGCACTTCGTCGCTGGCGGACCTCACGGCGATTAGAGCGCGTTTCATGTAACCGTAGCGGTTTTTTCGTCGTTTGAGCCTGGAAAACAGGGCGCGGCACACGCTACACGCCCGTGCGGCTCGCACTAGCACAGTTGCCCGTCCGTCGCTGATAGACAAACGAATCTTGGAACCGTCTTTGTTCCGCGTCCTAAGCCGTCTTTAATTTCTCCCGTGGGTTCGTCACGTTCGTCGTACTTCTCATCATGGCAGCCAGGCCCACGCGGCCACCCGCCGAATAGATGGTTGAGCGTTCCCTGGTGAACAGCTCGTAGCAGCCCGCTCACGCGGGACCAGGTGCTCCAGCCGTCCTACCGAGAACGGAAAAAATATGCCGTCACACCGGCTGACGACAAATTCTTCATCGATGGCCAAAAATAGTTGTTGAATTTGGCCGCGCGATGATTTAGGTTGAATCTCGCACGATTGACAGGTGTTCAGTACGTGCGGTGCGTGCGTCGTCGATAGCCCTGTGCCTGGGCTGCAGCCCTTTACCCAGTAGCCGCGGTTTGTTCAGCAGACCGTGTGGCACGCCTTCGAAGGTCGACGGCGGTCAACACGAGCCGCGCGCGGTTCTGCCCAAAAGTTGTCTGCCGACTCCAGTGTTCTGCGGTCCCGTTCGAAGGGGTCACGTGACCCAGTCTTCTAAAGCTGCCATTGACTGCTTTGGCAGCAGGGTAGCATTTTTGTTTTTGGTGGCGAAACTTTCCTTGGGGAG
>JANNTD010000269.1:0-9832 GCA_031403315.1 Planctomycetota bacterium | reverse complement strand
AAGTGGCCCGCATGAAGTATCTCATTCACGATTGGGGCATTTCGCGGTTCAAGGACAAGGTCGAAGAATACTACGGCGACGCGCTCGAGCTCGCCAAGCCGGTCGGCGTCCACGGTTTCAACGACGGCATGGGCTGGCACGAGCAGGGCGACGGACTGTTGTTCTATGGGCTCAACGTCGAGAACGGCCGGATCAAAGACACCGATTCGATGCAACTGAAGACGGCGCTGCGCGAGATTTGCACGACGCTCCGCCCGCCGATTCGGCTCACGCCGCACCAGAGCATTATATTTTGCGACTTTCGACCCGAGGATCGCGCGACGCTTGAAGAAATTCTGCGCCGGCACGGCGTGCCTCTCAGCGAAGATTACACCGCGGTCCGCCGCTGGTCGATGGCCTGCCCCGCAATGCCGACGTGCGGTCTGGCGGTCGCCGAGAGCGAACGGGTGCTGCCATCGCTCATCGATCAATTTGAAACCGAGCTCAAGCAACTCGGTTTAGAAAACGAGGTTTTCACCACTCGGATGACCGGCTGCCCGAACGGCTGCGCGCGGCCGTACAACTCGGACATCGGCTTGGTGGGCAAAACCAAGGACAAGTACACGATCTTCCTCGGCGGCCGCGTGCTCGGCGATCGGCTGAACTTCATCTACAAAGACCTGGTGCCGACCGACAAGGTGGTGCCGACGCTGGTCCCCGTGTTCCGCCTCTTCAAGGAAGGCCGCCTCGATGGCGAAACCTTCGGCGACTTCTGCCATCGCGTGGGCAAAGACGAGCTGTTGATGCACTGCGACGTTTGAACGCTTCGGGCGTTGTTGTCATCTCTCGCAATCCAGAGATTTGACGTCATTCGAGTAAGTTCTGGTCGCGACCGCTTGAATCCAAGTCGGCCAAAATCGCGTCCAACTGCGGAATGAGCGCCGGCAAGTCTTCGGTTGAGGTCTTCCAAACAATCCGCACATTCACGCTCAAATAATCGTGAATCAATTTGTCGCGTATGCCGGCCATGGACCGCCACGGAACTTCTGGGTGCTGATCGCGGAATTCTGGCGGAATATGTTTGGTCGCTTCGCAGACGATTTCTAACGCCCGAACCACGGCAAAAATTGTCTTCTCGTCGCCTTGAAATTTTTCGTAATTCGAATCCGCGATGAATCCGAGAGCCTTTGTCGCCGCACCGCGGATGTCTTCCAGGTAGTCGATGAAATCGCGTGGCTAAGTCATACGGGAACCAATTCTCGCTGGATGCGCTGACCAATCCGAGGCTTGAGCGAGTCACTCGGCACCAAGTCGACTTTGACACCCAGCAAATCGCTCAAGTAGTTCTCTAAATCAACTAGTCCGAACAGACTCGGTAGCTCATCGAACGTCACGAGAACATCCAAGTCGCTGTCCGGACGCTGCTCTCCCCGAACGTACGAGCCAAAGAGGCCGAGCGAGCCAACGCGATACCGTGCGGCCAACGTCGGCATCTGCGTGCGCAAGACGGCTCGGTAACGACTAACGGCATCGGTCATGAGGTAATTCCGTGTGGAATAAAATGCAAGCAAGTTACTCGACACTAAGTCTACCATACTGGCAATTCTGCGACGATTCCAAGAGCCTGCGACTTTCATCCTCTTTGGAAGACCGATTTCAAAAAGGCGGCGTTCGAGCCGAAGTTTGTGAGCACGTCGCGGGCGTCGCGGGCGTCGCGCGAACGCTCGATCACCAGCCAGCCGCTCCAGCCCATGTCGTCCAGCGTCTGTTTCACATTGGGCATGTCGAGCCGTTTGTTGTCCTGCAATAAGACGCCGTCTTCGTCGGTGCAGTGGATTTGGCAGATGCGGTCCTTACCGAGGGTGCGGAGCTCGGTGGTGAGGTCGCGGCCATTCTGGAGCGCATTGGCAAAGTTGAAATAGCTGCGGATGGCGGGCGAGCCAATTTCGGCGAGTAGCTGAACTTCGCTCGCTGCATCGAGCGCGGTTTCGACGCCGATTACGACGCCAGCCGTTTCCGCCTTCGGCCCGATCGCCTGCAGCCGCTCAACCACCGCCGGTCGCAACTCGGGCCGCTTCACCAGGTCGCCGAGCACGCCCAACGGCAGGAACGCCACCTTTACCTGCATCGCCACCATCGTGTCGATGCAATCTTGCACCATGCGTGGCACCGTCGGCCGCTCGGCGAACGATTGGGCGTAGAACCCCGACATGGCCAGCGAACAGATTTCGAGGCCGGTATCGCGGGCCGTATCGAGAAATTGATTGCGGACGGCCGGATCGGCGAGCTGGTTTTCAAACGTCTCGCGCTGGCCGAGGCTCCCCATGTCGACTTCGACGCCATCGGCGCCGATGTCCTTGGTCCACTTGAACGCGCCAAGCTTTTGTCGCTTGAGGATCATCCAATCGCAGACGCCGATCTTGTAGCGCTGATTGGCAAGCGGACTTTCGGCGGCGATAGCCGTGCCACGCGGCGACAACATTCCAGCGCCCAGCGCCGCTGCGGTTCCCAAGAATCGTCGCCGATTCAACGATCGATCGTGGCCGATGGTCATAGCGATTTCCCCGCCGTGTTCGGCGCCCAAAACACAATCACCAGGCCAAAGGCGTAAATGAGTGCGCATGCCGCGCCGATGTCCGAATAGTCGCCTGTGAACTGTGTGCCGATCGCAAGAATGCTGATCGCCGTGACGAAGCGGCCGATGTTCATCGAGATCCCGGCGCCCGTAGCGCGAACTTCGATCGGAAACAATTCGGGCAAATAGAGCGGCAGCCAACCGAAAAACAGCGTCGCCACCAGTCCTTGAGCAAATACGGTTGGCAGGAACGACGGCTCGAGCGGCGCGGTGAGCCGGAACATCGACCAGGTCAGCGCCGT
The DNA here is from genome assembly GCA_031403315.1 of Planctomycetota bacterium. GTDB lineage: Bacteria > Planctomycetota > Planctomycetia > Pirellulales > Lacipirellulaceae > DASYDU01. The sequence goes on along the minus strand of JANNTD010000269.1, from coordinate 6,976 downwards.
CGCGCCGAGGCTGATCATGAAATAGGAAACTCGCCGGCCGGCATAGGCGGCCAGCGGCGCGCCGAGAAAGCTGCCGATCGTCGCACCGATTGCCCACCACCATTGCGTCGTGGATTTGTAACCGGCGTTCGCCGCACCACCCACCTGATCGGCCCACGGCAGCATCCACTTGCTGCCGGCCCAGGCACCGACGAGCGGCACCGAGGCGAGCAAAATGCCAATCACAGTCGGCCGCAGTAATTCGCCGCGGAAGAGCGACAGGAGCGGCGGCGCCGGTTTTTTGTCCTGACCGCGCGAGGCCAGCCACTTGGGCGATTCCGGCAACATCGTGAGCACAACCACACCCAGCACCGCCGGCACCGCGGCGAGCATGAAGATCCAGCGCCATGAATCGGGCGTGATCGGAAACACACTTCCCAAGAGCGAGAGACAAACGATGCCGACGTTGATTCCCGCGCCGAGAATGCCGGAGACGGTCGGCCGCGACGTGTTGGGCCAGCACTCGGCCACGAGCGCGACGCCGTTGGGCCACATTCCGCCGACACCGAGCCCGACCAAGAACCGCAGCAGCAGCATGTGCTCGCAAGTGTCGACGAACGCCCCCAATCCCGCGAACACGGAGTAGAACAAAATACTGACACCCATCGCCCGCGCGCGGCCGATGCGGTCGCCGAGATTGCCAAGGAAGCTTCCGCCAATCGCGGCACCGAACATAAGTGCGGCCGTGAACCAGGCGAACCATTGGCCGCCCAGTTCTTTGGTGTAGTCCGCACCAAGCAGACTCTGCGAAACAGAGAGCGACGCCACCGGCATCAGGCCGAGCTCGATGCCGTCGAATACGAGGCCGAGAAACGCAGCGGCGAGCACCGCGTTGCGGCCAGCTTGAGAGAGCTCGCTGGATGAATTCGACGTCGTCATGAATTGAACAGGAGGAAACAGAGGGAAGGGAGAGGTGTATTCATTGACGCTTCCGACTCATCTCTGCTTTCTCCGTTTCCTCCCGTTCAACTTCCTACTTTCGATATTTCCAGATAGTCTCGGTACGCCGCATCGAGATCTGGGCTGCTGTCAGATTCATCGGCATGAATGAGAATTCCGTAGCGCAGGCGGAGCGATTCGCCGGGTTTGACGACGACTTTGCTCGGTTCGCCCTTCTTGAAGGCCGCGCGGCCGAAGGGATTGGCGGCAAGGAAACCATAGTCGCGGGCGTGGAACCAACTGGGACGGAAGTTGTCGGGATGGCAGAAAATCGTCATGCCGACACGGTGGCCGTCGACGGTGCCGCTGTAGTCGCACCACTCGGCGGAGTTGCCACCGATTTGTGCGCCGTTCTTGCGGCCCTCCGAATCGGTCATTGTGCCGCTGCCCGGCGGCAGCGAGCCGTCGCCCGCTTCGACGCGCAGTGGCGTCGCCACGCGGATGCCGAGACCCATCTCTTCTTGATCGCCAAACGAGAACTCCTCGTCGCCCGTGAAGGTCGATTCCCACAAGAGCAATGTGCCTTCGGGCCGCACGATAATTCGGAATTTGCACAGCTCGCTGCACACGACTTTTTGCGGGTCGGATGCGTAGACGTATTGATTGCGAACGGCAAACGAGCCCTCACCTGCGGCGCCAACCGGCTGCTCGACGATCGCGGCGTGCTCGACGCGGGCCTTGAGCCGCCAATAGTCGTTGCCGTTGACGTCGCCGAAGGCCATCCAGATGCCGGGGTGGAACTCGGGGTGGTCCAGCGTGTCCTGGCCGGCAATCGGCGGGTGATGACGGGTGACCTGAGTCCCGCCAGGTGCGTGGACGTGGGCGAAGTAGGGCCGCGTGATCTTGGGATCGCTGTAAATGTACGTTGCCATCGGCTCGCCGCCGACAGTGATTGCGATCTTGCCCGGCTCTTGGGAGAACTCGACCTTCGGCCGTTCCGCTGATCGAGCCGATGCCACCGCCAGCAGAAACCCAGGAAGCGCGAGCGCAGCAAAAACAATGCAATCCCGACAATTCCGCCTGTGGTGCAGCATGATGATCAAACCCCTTGCGGTTTGGCCCAGTGGCCATCCTGGCGATAGGTGCGAGTGAGCAGCTGGCTCGCCTCCCCATCACCGACAATCTGCTCGGCGGCGGGATCGAAATCGAGCGAGCGGCCCAGGCGAATGGCGATGTTCGCCAGATGAATCAGTCCGACGGTGCGATGGCCTTCGTCGACGTCGGCGTGCGGGCGTTTGCCGTCGCGGATCGAGGCAACAAAATTGTCGAAGTGGCCCCAGCCGAGCTCGTCGTTCGCCTGCTCACTGCGGATCGTCTTGTTGTCATCATCAACGACGAGCAGCTTGCCGCGCTTGCTGAGCATCATCCGGCCTTTGGTGCCGAAGAATTCGACGCCCGAGTCGCAGTTGTAGGGGTAGTTCTTCGACCAGAGCCGCATCTCGAACACAAGCTGCCGCCGCGGGCCGGAGTCACCGGCCGCGGGAAATTCCCAGACGCAGGTCGCCGTGTCGGGAAATTGTTGGTCGTCGTCGAAGAAATACTTGCCGCCGATCGCGGAGATTTTCGTCGGCAGCGTGTCGACTCCCAGGCCCCAGCGGGCATAGTCGATTTCGTGGGCCCCGTCGTTGCCGACGTCACCGGTGCCGAAGTTGTACCACCAGTGCCAGTCCGAGTGAAAGCGATTGGGCTGAAACGGCACCATCTCGGCGGGGCCGACCCACATGTCGTAGTCGACGCCCGCCGGCACGGCGGCCGGCTTCGCGTGGCCGATGTCCTTTCGGCGTTGGATGTTCCAGGCCTTGGCCACGAGCACGTCGCCGATCAGGCCTTCGCGGAGCGATTGGATCGCGTTTGCCGTGAACTCGCGGCTCCGCTGTTGGGTGCCGTGCTGCACGACGACTTTGTTGCGGCGGGCGGCAGCAACGAGCAATTGGCTCTCGCGGAAGTTGTGGCTGAAGGGCTTCTCGACGTACACGTGCTTGCCGGCCTGGCAGGCCAGGATCGCGGCCGGGGCGTGCCAATGGTCCGGCGCGGCGATCACCACGGCGTCAATGTTTGGGTTGTCGAGGATGCGACGGAGGTCGGTCACCGCTTGAGCGGGCGCAACGCCGGCAGACTTCGCAGCCGCGTCGAGCCGCGATTGGTCCGGGTCGCAGACCATCGCAGCGCGTTCGAGAAACGCCCCACCGCGGATGCCGCAGCCGATGAGTCCGAATCTCACTTCCTCGTTCGCGCTGCGAGCGGCTCGGACTGTTGACGGCAAGCCGATGGCAGCCGCACCGGCGACGGCAGTCTTCAAAAAGGTTCGGCGGGTCGGTTTGGGCATGGACGATTCGCGGCAATGGTCGAAGGACGAAGGTCAAACGAGGACCAATTCCAGTATCCACCAACGGCGCACGACGGACAACAGACTGGCGGGGTCAACGCCCCTCGTTCTTCGCCGCGCGGCCCTCGATTGCGCGGCCTTCGATTGCTCGAATGATCGCGCTGTTGTCCAGCTCGCCGCAGCCGGCCGCTTCCGCCTCGCCCAAGAGCCGCAAGTGGAGCTCGGAAAGGGGCAGCGACACGCCGCCGCGCTTTGCTTCCTCCAGGATAATCCGCACATCCTTGGCGTGCTGGGAGAGCTTGGCTTGGAGCGAAAAGTCGCCCTCGATCATCTTCCGGCCCTTGGTGTCCATCACGCCGGAATACGAATTCCCTTCTTTTAGGACATCGAGCGTCTTGGTCGGGTCGAGGCCGATCGCCTTGGCGAACACCAAACCTTCGGCGAGCGCCACGCGGTTGAGGCCGAGCACGAGGTTGTTGACGAGTTTCACCTTGGCCGCACCTCCCCAGGCGTCGCCAACGTGAAATGTCTTTCCGGCGATAGCGGCAAAAATATCACGGCAGGCGGCGAATGCGTCTGACGGCCCGGCGACAATCGCCATCGCAGTCCCTTGGCGAGTCTGTTCGCTGGAGGCGGCAATCGGCGATTCGAGGTAGTGGACGCCGAGCTTGGCGAGCCGCTGGCCAAGGGCAGTGGTTTGCTCCGGGTCACCGGTCGTGGTGTCGATGAGGATCTGCCCAGCTCGCAGGCCCAACTTCAATTGGTCAAGCACTGCTTCCACGATCTGGGTCGTGTAGAGGCAAATGACGACGCGGCCGCACTCGGCGAGTGGATTGTCACTCCAGCGAGCGCCGCGAGCGATGAGTGGCTCCGCCTTGTCGCGCGTGCGGTTCCAGGCGGCGACCGCGAAGCCGGCGCCGAGCAGGCGTTCGCAGAGGGCGGCGCCGAGCAGGCCGAGGCCGATGATGCCGACGGGTTTCGCAGATTGATTGGATGACGCCATGGGAGTTACCTTGTGCGGGTTCCATGCTCGTTGGCGCGCAGGCCCAGCGCGTGGGCCATGTCGGCTTTGACTTCGAGCGTGCGATCGGCAGCTTCGGCGTCGAGGGAATAAACGACTTGCACGTGGTTCGACTTGTGTTGGGTCATCAGTTGGTCGCGCGAGAGGCCGTATAGCACGGCGTGCATGAAGGGCCACTGGGGCGTGGTCGAGTTCCAACGGCGCTCGGTCTCATCGGAGTGAATTTAGGTCAATTCGACAGTGAATATTCCCGTCCCTTAATTCTTTCCCCTTTTCATTCTCCCAATCCCCGCAAAACCTAATGCGAAGAGAAAGAGTGAAGACGGTTCCGGCACAATACTAACTGAATCGAATGCCACGAATTCGCCGACTTCCACAAATGTTGACATGTTGATGTAGTCCAAATCCGACAGATTTACCATCCAATTGAAAGGAGAACTAAAATCACTGAACTTGGCGATATGTTTTCCCGGAGAGTCCGTCGTGAGCAACAACTGCTCGTATTTCAATGAACCGGACGGATCGCGCGTTGCAATTGTAAAAAGTGTTTCGACTTGTCCGAGCACTTCCGCTATCTCAAACTCGATACCAAGATAGCGCGATACATCGGTGTTTAGGTCCCAAGGAAAGTTTGGTTCGCCGTTGTCATCTACTCTCCATCGAACATTCCCAGCTATCGCGCAGTCGACACCGGGCACGATGTTCATTCGACCACCGGAAACGTAAGTCCTGCAGTTGCTGTTGACACAACCCCCGCCGGTAGAACTCCCGCCTCCCCACAGTTGACGCACACCGCCAAGAAAGCCCGGATGTACTAGCGTGTCGTACGCTGCGTTCTGGTCTGTCGTGAACCCAATTTGGTCGACCGAAAAGTTATCAATAAGAATCGCATGGCAAGTCTCGGCGACGAATGTGCTAATCAAGCACCCCATGGCGACGGTCAATGTTCTTGATTGAATGAGTAATTCACTCATACGCATGAGCGTGACCTCCCTCCGATGAAAAGATCGATGAATAACGGGACGGATATGGAGTGATGATATCACATCAGTGGGGTAACTCAAAATTCTTGTTGTTCGCCCACCTTACGTCTGCCCTGCCGCCAACATCGCCGCCGGTAGGCGCCAATTCACGGTAACTTGGCGCGGTAGCGGGTGCCACACTCGTTGACGCGGAGGCCTAGGGCCTGGGCCATCGCCGCCTTCACCTCGAGCGAGCGGTCCGCGGCGGCCGCGGCGTTGGAGTACACGACTTGCACATGGTTCGATTTGTGCTGAGCCATCAATTGGTCGCGCGAGACGCCGTAGAGCACCGCATGCATGATCGGCCACTGGGGCGTCGTGGCGTTCCAGCGGCGCTCGGTTTCTTCGCGCGGGAGCGCGATCGCAGCGCCGCGACCGATGTCCATCGCCAACTTGCCGTCCTCGACGTAGATCCGCGACCAGACGATCTCGCCCGGTTTCGAGATGCCTCGCAAGGTGCTGCCACCGTTGGGGAAATACATGGCCGGCTGGCGGAAACCTTCGGCGCCGGCCCAGCCGCCCTCGAAGTGAGCGGGTGGGGCCGAGCCGCTGATCTCAAACACCCAGACGTAATCCGGAGTGGTGCCCGAGCGGTCGGCGTCGGCCCAACGGACATCGTGAAGCGTCGTTTCCACCGGTTGGCCGGTCGCGCGCTGGACGCGGTTCGTGAGCCAAGCATCGAGCCCGGCGCACTCGTCGACTTCGTTGAAATGCACGAGCGGTTGGCCATCGTATAACACGCGCTTGCCGTCGCGGCTGCGGACCGGTGGCCGGTCGGAATTATTGAGCGTACCCTCGACAAGGTCGCTCGCCGGCAGCAAATCTTTGAGGCCTTGTTGATATTGGATGCCGATCAGATCGCAGCCGAAGTCGTCGGCGATTCGCAACGCGGCGACGTACATCTTGCACTGCTGAAGAATCTGCTCGTCGGTGAGATCGGTTTCGTGCTTGGGCCCGGTGTGGAACTTCATGCCGCGTTCTTCGAGCCACTTCCGCACCGCTCGGGCTTCGTCATTGCTGACCTGCGTTGTTTCGTAGTAAAGGGCCGATTGGCTGAGCCGCTCCTTGAAGACGCCGGTTGGATGCAGCAGGTGATCGGGGATGATCGCGTTGAACATCCCCATGCAGCCTTCGTCGAAAATGCCCATGATCGCTTTGTCGTGCTGCAGCGTCGCGGCAAGCTTGCGGCCGAGCTCGACGGAATCCGCGGCGAACTTACACTTTTCGTAGGGCACGACGTGAGACGTGTCGTGCGACGTGCGGCCGGTGGTGAGCCACTCGCGGAGCCGCGTCTTGAAATATTCGTCTTCAAACTGCTCGCTCCAGAGCGTCGAATACTCGACGCCGGCCTTGGTGAGCGAACCGTTGAGATTCAGCATGCCGACGAGCCCCGGCCACTGGCCCGACCAATTGGCGACCGTGAGAATCGGCCCGCGGTGCGTGGTGAGCCCAGCCAGCACATGGTGCGAATACTGCCACACCGCTTCGGCGACCATCAGCGGCGCGGCGGGCGGAATCTCGCGGAAGACGGTCATACCCTCACGCTGGCTGCAGATGAAGCCGTGACCGGAACCAGGCTTTTCCTGATGCGCGCGGACGATTTTGTAGCCGGCATCGGCGACCGCCTTG
>JANNTD010000268.1:0-3374 GCA_031403315.1 Planctomycetota bacterium | reverse complement strand
GATGCGGTAAATCCGCCCGTCCGGTTTGAGGAGGGGAGAGGAGGCAGCTACCGCTGCCCCTCTCCTACTCGACCGGCCAACTTGTTCCCCCTCTGCGTCTCCGCGCCTTGGCGTGAGACTTTCGTGACCAACCACCTGCACATAACCGATCAAAATGTTACCTATGAACGTCGAATTTTGTCGCCTTCGATTCACACGCCGCCCTGGAAAAATCGCGGATTTTACGGAGCGACCGATCAAAAGAATCGATTTTTGTCGCCGATTCCAGAGTTTTCAAATTCTGATCAAATTCCAAATCGCGTCACCGCAACGACTTGCGACAAAACCACATCGCGGAGTAAAAACAAAAATCGAAAATCCTCGAGCGCCAGAGCATTTTTGATTCCCGCAGTTCAAAACTAGCAGATCAGAATGTCACCGCCGATGAACGCCGATCGCAACAAGATGTTTTGCCTCCCAAAACCATCCGCGTTCATCTGCGTTCATCCGCGGTTCCATTCCGTGTCTCGTTGCCTCCTTCAACCTGTTGCCTTCATTGGTCATTGGTCGTTCAACAAAAAAGGGGGATGCCCGAATGGAACGTCCATCCGAGCATCCCCCAGGGACACAAGACAACAGTGGAGAGACTGTCGACTCTGGTAAGTTTTCACTCACGGCACGTTTACCGCGCGTCGCAAGCGACGCGGCTAAACAGCCGCGGTCGCTTCGAGGTGTTCGGCGAGCCGCTTCCGCGCGACGTGCAGCCGGCGCTTGATCGTGCCGACCGGCGCGGCGAACGACTTGCTCATCTCCGCCAGCGACTGGCCGCGGAAATAGAACGCCTCGAGCGTGTGCCGATCGAGCTCGCCCAGCCGCGCCAGGCCGCCCCGCACCTCGGCCGCCCGCTCATTCGCCAGCGCCGCGTCGAGCGGAGTGCTCGACTCGGTGAGCGTGGCTTCGAGCGTTTGTGGCTCGGTCGAGATCAAGGGCGCCCGGCGGACCCGGCGATTGATCGCCATCCGCACGGTGATCGACCGCAACCAACCACCGAACGCCGCCGGCACATGGAGCTGGCCGATCTTTTGCATCGCTTTGACGAGCACTTCCTGCGCGAGCTCTTGCGCCTCGCTGTGGTTGCCGAGCCGGCGCAGGCCGATCGCATAGACCATGCCCTGGAACCGGCTGGCCAGTTCGCCGAAGGCGGCGCGGTCGCCCGCTTGCGCCCATTCGACGAGCGATTCCAGCTCGGCGCTTTCGTACTCGAATTGTTCGAGCCCGCTTTCAGCGAGTTCATCCGGTTCGATTTCAGCAAATTTGACGGCGGCGATCATGACTCGATTCCTTCTGCGTTAAGGCACGTGTTTGAATTCCTTGGTGGTCGTGCGGAATGGGTGATTTGGTTTCTGGCGACGGCGAACGGGGATCGGCGGACATTCCGGGCGGCGGAAGACCTGGCAACGCGAACCCTTGATGCGCGTGAATGGATAGCGACGCGCTCGCGGGGCTCGCTCAGTCGGCGTTTAGTGTTTTCTGACGGATTTGGCGGCTATGGTTGGGGCCGCATTTCCAATCAGGAAACGCCGACTGTGCCGGGGTCGACTACGACGACGCCCGACATCCAGCGCTCGTGGCGCTGGTGGCGACGGTCGGAAATCGTCCGACACGTCGCCGCGATCGGCGTCATCGCGGCCGGCATGCGCTTAAGACTTAGCGCATACCAATACACGCTGGCGATAAAGAGGCCGCGCGAAACGAGGGCTTCCGCGGTGGAAGCGGCGCGCAAAGCGAGTGCCTGCCAACCACCAGCGACGTTTACGATGCCCTTACCAATCAAGTTGGCGGCCGTAATCGCGTTTTGGATGAAGTTGGAAGCCATTGTCGCCTCGCTGCGCGGTGTTGCGCGGCTCAAGGTGAAAGAACGGAAAAATGGTTTGTCAAAGCGGGAAACTTCAACAACGCCCGGCTACGCCAGAAAACTGCCGAACCGGAGCTATTCAAGCTTCCCACGCTTTTCGGGGTGCGTCAAGCGAAGCACCCAGAACAGTGCCGGCCGGCCTTTCCGGGCCCGCCGACTCCGCTAGGACATCTTGTTCGGCACGGGGGTTCGGGGCAAATTCCGAAAAATCCTGGAAATCGGAAAAATGGGGTGGAAACGGCGAAAATTGCGGGTTTTCGGGCGGCCCGGCGAGATTGCCAGCCGTTGCCGACGATTGGACATTTCGTGGCGAAATCTGGGGAGATCGATCTCGTGCTTAGTTCAGCCGCGGTAGCCGTCGTGACAATTGGCGCACGCGTTGGTCGCCCGGCCGATCGCTTCGCGGGCTTGCTCGTAGTTGTCGGACGCAGCGGCAGCCGAGATATCGCTGGCGGATTGACGCAGGTCGTTTGCGTAGCCAGAGAACGTTTCATCATCCCAATACTTGAACGCCTCGCGGTGGATCACGTCGGCGAGCATGGCGACAATTTGCGCTTCGTGAGCGACGTCGCTCCGATAGCGGCGGAAGTTGCTGGCGTCGGCCAGCCATTTAGTGAGCCGCTCCTGGTGAGCGATGTTCATTCGCTGCATGAGCGGTGGAAGGGCGGAGACTTGCGACCAATCGATGACGGCGGCGGCGGCCATCGGTACTTGGGGCCGGCCGCCGCGGACGAGCTCGGCGAGATCCTGTTTACGGGCGGTGGCTTCGCGGTACGATTGGTCCGTGCCGATTTTCGAGTTGGACGCGGCCTGCGAAAACACGTCGCGCAATCCGGCCGCGGCATCTTTCCAGCGGGCGTCGCCGTCGTATTGGTCCGATACGGCGAAGAGGACGGCTAGCTCACTGAAATCGCGGCGGGCGTCTTTGTAGCCACCGCCTTTGAACTGGCTCGGAGTGGTAACGGTGCTCGCCAAGGATTGGCTCAGGCGTTTGACTTCGGTTTCGAGTGTGTTGGGAGTGACGAGGTTGGACCAGGCGAATGCTGGAGCACCGCCCGCTCGCTGAAGCGAGCTCGCCGAGGCGGAATTGTCGGATTCTGCTCGCGCTCCGTAGTCGGGGCGCGGGCCCGTGAGTTTTTCGCGGGCGTCGTCGAAAAAGGCGTCGAGCACGTCGCGCGACCACTTGGGCGGGCGAGCCTCTTTGGCGGCAAGCGGCTCCGCTCGCAACACGGTAAGGACCGTTGCGAGCCCGACCAGTACGACGAAGTACCTCATGATCATGCGACCGATTATACCAGAATCCGGGGCTAGCTCGCCCGGCGCATCCTGTGTTACGTTGTGCAGTAATACGTCCACTTTGCAGGCCATTCGCCAATCGAAACGATTGCTCAGCATCATGTTAGATTCAAAGTCCCACGCCAATTTGCTCCAACTCGTCGACCAGGCCGTAGCAGCGGGATCGCTGACCACGTCGGCGGCC
>JANNTD010000267.1:0-7551 GCA_031403315.1 Planctomycetota bacterium | reverse complement strand
CGGCTGAGCCTCGGCTTGTCGCCCGACGAGCTCGGCCGGCCGCTCGACTCGCTGGTACCCCTCGCTTGGCCTGAGGCAGAGAAAGTGGCAAACCGAATTTCTTGTGAAGTGAACGAAGTCGACTCGTTCGGCAACCTCGTGACGAACATCTCGCGCGAGATGCTCGCCGGAGTGCCGACCGATGAGTCGGCGACGATCACCTGCGACGAGCACGTGACGCAAGGCATTTTCAAGACGTACAGCGACCAACCGCCGATGACGCTGATTGCGCTAGTCGGCTCCGGCGACCGCCTCGAACTTGCGATCGTCGACGACAACGCCTCGCTGATGCTGGGTGTGACGGTGAGCGCCCCCGTCATTGTCTCATGGTGAACGTCACCTGGTAGTCCGCTTGCGTCTTCGCCTCGAAATGCAATCAGCATGAACCCCGACCCCACACGTGCCGAGCTTCTCGACTGGGATCGCCGCCACTACTGGCACGCGTTCACCCAAATGGCGGAGTACGAGCCGCTAATCATCGCCCGGGCCGAAGGCTGCCGACTCATCGACCTCGACGGCCGCGAGTACCTCGACGGCGTCTCGAGCATGTGGTGCAACGTCCACGGCCACCGCCACCCGCGGATCGACGCCGCAATCCGCGCCCAGCTCGATCGCATCGCCCATTGCACGTCGCTCGGCATGGGCTGCGACACCACCGTGCGGCTGGCGAAGCGGCTCGCGGATCTCGCCCCGGGCAACCTGGAGCACGTGTTCTTCTCCAGCGACGGTTCGTCGGCCATCGAGGTCGCACTCAAGGCCGCGTTTCAGTACTGGCGGCAGCGGGAGAACCCGCAGCCGCAAAAGACCAAGTATCTCGCGCTCTGCGAAGCCTATCACGGCGACACGATCGGCGCGGCGAGCGTCGGCGGCATCGCGCGATTTCAGGGCATCTTCGGGCCGCTCTTGTTCGACGTCGTCCGAGCGCCGCTCCCCGATCCACGCAATTTGCCATCGGACACAACGCCGGAACACGCCACGCGGCACTTTCTCAGCGAGCTTGAGCCAATACTCGCGGAGCACCACGACGAGCTGGCGGCCATGGTGATTGAGCCGCTGGTGCAATGTGCGGCCGGAATGGTGATGCACCCGCCCGGTTATTTGCGCGGCGTTCGCGAGCTGACGCGAAAATACGACGTGCTGCTGATTGCCGACGAAATCGCCGTCGGCATGGGTCGGACCGGCACTATGTTCGCTTGCGAGCAGGAAAGCGTGGTGCCGGATTTCATGTGCTTGGGAAAGGGACTCACCGGCGGCTACCTGCCAATGTCGGCGACGATCACCCACGACGAGATATACCGCGCGTTCTTGGGTAAATACGCGGACGGTCGCACGCTGTATCACGGCCACACCTATGGCGGCAATCCACTGGCCGCCGCCGCCGCCCTCGCCACGCTCGACGTGTTCGACGAACAGCAAACGCTGGCCAAGTTGAGCGAGAAAATCGCGCGACTGGGTGAGCATCTTTGCCGCCTCGCCGAACACTCCCATGTCTGCCAGGTCCGGCAGCGCGGATTCCTCGGCGCGCTGGAGCTGACCACGGACAAAGCCACCGACGCACCGTACCCAGCGGAAGAACGCCGAGCTTGGCAAGTTTGCCGCGACGCGCTCGTACGCGGCGTCTGGATCCGACCCCTGGGCGAAACGCTCTATGTGATGCCGCCGCTGGCGATCTCGGTCGACGACCTGGAATTTTTGATGGACTCGATTAGGCTGGCGATCGAGACAGTGACCAGCGATGCGCCGCGACATTGAGTGGCAATCGTGTCTACTCATCGCCCTGTTCGTCGGTCGCCATGCCGAGTTGTCGCATCTTGCGGTATAGATTCGACCGATGGACGCCGAGATTCTTGGCCGCCAGGCTGACGTTGCCGCGGGCGCGCTCGACCGATTGGCGGATGAAGTCGATTTGAAATTGATCGGTGGCGTCGTTGAGCGATTGTCCCGCGCCGGCAAGCGACGGACCACTGCTCGCAGGGGACAGGATGAACGCCAAATCCTCGGCCTCGATTTTCTCGCCGGACGACAAATACGCGAGCCGCTCCATCAAGTTGCGCAGTTCGCGGACATTTCCCGGCCAGGCGTGGCTGATGAGCCGTTTGCGCGCCGCGGCGGTGAGCTTCGGTGTTCGCCGGCCGGCCTGACGACAGAATTGGTGCAGAAAGTGCTCGGCCAACAGCAGAATGTCGTCGCCGCGGTCGCGCAATGGCGGCAGCTCGAGTGACACCACGTTGAGCCGAAAGTACAAGTCCTCGCGAAAGCGTTTCGCACGCACCAATTCCGCAAGCTTCTGGTTCGTCGCCGCGAGCACGCGGACGTCGGTGTGAATCTCACGATTGCCGCCGACGCGAACGACCTTTTTCTCTTCCAGCACGCGGAGCAGCTTGGACTGGCCCGCGAGGCTCATGTCGCCGATCTCGTCGAGGAACAACGTCCCACCCGACGCCGCTTCGAACTTGCCGGCCCGGGCTTCGTGGGCGTCGGTGAACGCGCCCTTTTCGTGGCCGAACAACTCGCTCTCGAGCAGCGTCTCGGTGAGCGACGCGCAGTTGACGGGGATGAACGGCTCGCGTCGGCGACGGCTGCCGTAGTGGATCGCCCGGGCGATGACCTCTTTACCGGTGCCATTCTCGCCGAGAATGAGAATCGCCAAGTCGGTGTCGGCAACGCGGCGGACCGTCGACCGCACGGCCTGAATCGCCGGGCTCTCGCCGATCAGCAGCGTATCTTGCGCCGCTTGTTCGACAAGCCGCTCCTGCCGCTTCAGCAAGTGTTCAAATTGTTGTGTATTCTCGAGCGCCACGGCCGCATAAGACGCGAGTTCCACCAGACCGTGTTCGTCCTCGGAGGTAAAAGGACCGCCGCGTTTGTTCAAGAGCTCGAAAGCACCGAGTCGCGTGCCGTCCGGCGATTCGAGCGGTACGCAGAGAATCGTCTTGGTGCGATAGCCGGTTTTCGTGTCGGCCGAACGATCGATCTCGGCCGCGTCCGCCGCACCGGCGACTCGTCGCGGTTCGCCCGACTGAACTACCTGGCCGACGACGCCCGCATCATCTGGCAGGCGCAGCTCACCTCCTTCGACGCCGAGCGCCGGCCGGCCGACGATCGTTTTGTTGGACTTGTCCCAGAGAAAAATGCTGGCTCGATCGGCGGCAAACATCTTGGTCGCCGCCTCGGCCATCCGCACCAGCAGCGATTCCATGTCGTTGGTCTGTTGCCACTCGCGCGTGATAGCGAGGATGGTTTCGAGTCGATCGGCGCGACGATGGGCCCGAAACTTTTGCTCTGCGATGACCAATGCATCGGAAAGCGCTGCGGCCACGGCAGAGAATTGTGGCTCCGTGCATTGGCCTCGCAACAAGAGCGCACGCGATGTGGCGAGCGGCGCCGCGAGCCAGCGGTCGCGGCGCAACACGGCATCGCGCTCCAGCACTTCGGCGGCGAGGTCACCCGGCACGGCGCTGGCCGCGATTCCTCGAGTCGCTGCGACCGACCAGGTCGGCGGCGTGGCCTCCATCACGGCCGCCGCTTCGGCACCGAGCGAACTCAAGATGGCGTCGAGCGCGGGACCAAGCAGTTCCTCTGGCCCGGCGGCCTCGCTAGACAAGTGGAGCAAGTTCGCTACGATATCGGGCATAGGCGCGGTTCCAACGACCATTGGAAGGTGACGTATATCTGACACCATAATTGTAGCATATGAAGTCATTTACGCAACACCTGGTGTCTCGAATACGCGACATTCCGCCGTCGACCGCTCTTGCGGCTCGGGCGACAATTGCACACCTTAACACCAGAACGATTCGCGGCACGACACCGTGTGACGATTCCACCAAGGAGCCTTTCATGCAGCCATTGTTTGCCCAGAAGCGGGGACTCATCACCGGCGTATTCAACAAGCAGTCGATTGCCTGGGCCATTGCCGAGCAGATACTCAACGAGGGGGGTGAATGCGGCTTCTCCTACATGCCCGACAAGCCGGACGATGAACGCAAGAAAAACCTCGGACGCGTCTCGAAGCTCACCGACGGCAATCCGCAGGTGAAATTCCTGCAGCCGATGGACGTCACCAAGGACGAACACATTGCACAGTTGATGAACGTCGCCAAGGACAAGCTGGGCCGGCTCGACTTCCTCTTGCATTCGATTGCGTTCGCCCTGCCCGATGACCTCAAGCGCGACACGATCGAAACCAGCCGCGCCGGTTTCAAGCTGGCGATGGAAATCAGCGCGTACAGCCTGATTGCGCTGGCGAACGCCGCGCGGCCACTGCTCACCGAAGGTGCGAGCATTTTGACGCTCACGTATTTCGGCGGCGAACGGGCCGTACCCGGCTACAACGTGATGGGCATTTGCAAAGCGGCGCTTGATTCGACCGTGAAGTATCTGGCCTACGACTTGGGGGCCGTCGGCGTCCGCGTCAACGCGCTCAGTCCCGGCCCGCTGCAAACGGTCTCCGGCCGCGGCGCGGGTGTCGACGCGATGCTCGGGCTGTACGAGGCCATTGCGCCGCTGGGCCGCAACGTGACGCACGAAGAGGCGGGGCAATGCGGTGCGTTCTTGCTCTCCGGTATGTCGTCGGGTGTTACCGGCGAAATTCTGCACCTTGACGGCGGCTACAACATGATGGGCTCCCCCGGTCGGATGCTCGACCGCATCAAAGCGGCCGAACCGGTGGCGTGACGAAGCAGTACGCGGACAGCGGTTTTCCACGGAGGTGCCAGGTTTCGGCAGGAAGCTGGATGCTGGGAAACGATTTTGACCGCGAATGAACGCCGATGGACGCGGATAACAGGTGCTCATGATCTCGTGATTCTCCTCCAGCTGTGTTAATCCCCGTTCATCTGCGGTTCATTTCGGATCTTGATTGAAAAACACCGTGTTTTTGCCAAGGGGCCAAGTTGTTTGTGGTCCGGGTAATTTGGGGCTGGGGCATCACAGCGTACCAAAGATCGATTTCGGCGTAGTTTCTCGGGGTTTGCTGGAAGGCGTCACAAGAATTGGCGATTTCACTCGGGTTTTTCCGAAGGCGACACGTGGCGTCGACGTAAGTCGTTAAAGTTTCGAAGATGACAAACTGCGTTAGGGTGCGGGGTTCAGGTTTCAGGGGTCAGGGTAAGAAAATATCAAGTCTCCTACGTACTGGGTGAGCGCCATGCCCGCGGTTGATGCGCCGCGCATTTTGAGCGCTCGACGACGGGTGGCTGGGGGCGAAGTTCGACCCCGCCGGTGAGCTAGCTACTGCAGCCACGCCCGTCGGTCATTCCACGGTCCAGCCTAGCAGTTAGGGTACCGATGTCCAGTATCTTTTTTTGGCCACCCCCCACGGGAGGCTGGGAGCGAGGGGCTAGGCAACTAGGGACTGGACGAGGTGCTGCCCGTCGGCGGAGCGACTGGAGATGTCGCTCCTTGGATGAACAAACGTGGACGGCTGTCGCCGATGCAACCACGTAGGCGCGTCTCGGACAGACGCGACCACGTGTAGAAATCGCTTCAACGCATGTTTTCGCCGGGGATACCCGATTAGATTGCTGGATTCTCGCTTGGGGTCTACACTGACGTTTGCGCTCTTAACCGCGGCCAGAACGGGGGCGCATCGCGCGAGGTCGACCTTGAAACTCAGCCCCGTCAGAGTCAGACAAGTCCGTCTCAACCGAATCGATCCCCCGGGATTTACACTCGTCGAGCTGCTGGTCGTGATCGCCATCATCGGCGTGCTGGTCGGCTTGTTGCTGCCGGCGGTGCAGGCCGCGCGGGCCGCGGCGCGGCGGACTACCTGCACTAACAATTTGAAGCAGATTGGGTTGGCGATCGCCAACTACCAACTGACGAACAAATTCTTCCCATCCAGCAGTTCCGACGGGTTGGAAAACGCCCTGAGCTTCAATATCGATGCCGATGACGAAACGCGGCACAGTTGGGGCAGCCTCATCTTGCCGTTTCTCGAATCGACGGTGCTGGCCGACAGAATCAACCGCGCGGAGCACGCGCTCGTGGGGACGAATCAGGAAGTCGCGGCGACGATCGTGCCGGACTATCGCTGTCCCGAGTACACGGGCCCCGATTTCAGCAAGGCCAATCGTTACCGCAACTTCAACCACGAATGTGCGATCGGCAACTACGTCGCCCTGGGTGGGTCGACGGTCGGCAATCTCTGGGGCGTTGACCTCGATCCCGATGGCGTCATCATCCCCGGCGGCAAGATCTCTCCCGCGGAGGTCACCGACGGCTTGTCCCACACCGTGTTCATCGTCGAAACGCGCGAGGAAGTTCTCGCCGCCTGGGCCGACGGGCTGATCGCGGCGGCATCCGCACTTTCGTACGATCGGTTGCGTCATCCCAAATATTCACGAGATCAAGTCTCCCTGAACTTCGCACCGTATTTCGACTACTCCACCGATTCCGCACAATACGGACCATCGAGCATGCATTCGGGCGGAGCGTTTCACCTATTCGGCGACGGAGCGGTCCGATTTGTGGCGGATGATGTCACCAAGGCGGTGTATGTGGCGCTTACGACGAGGGCCGGCGAGGAAGCGGACCGAAATGCCGACTAACTCATCGCCGAGATTGATCGTTGTATGCAGCGTGCTGTTCGTGGTCGGCTGTGGCAATTCGACGGAGCGACTGATCGCGCAACTTGGCGACGCGGACCTCGAGATTCGCCGCGCCGCCGCCCATGCGCTCGCCGAGCAATCCGACGAAGGAGAGCGAGTCGTCGCGGCACTGAGTACGGCCAGCCGCGATCCGGACATCGAAGTCAAAGAGGTAGTCATTACGTCGTTGGGGTCGATGGGATCACGAGCGACGACAAGCCTGCCGGCCCTCGAACAATCGCTCCTTGACTCAGAATTGTCGGTCCGTGTTGCTGCTGCCTTGGCGATCGAGAAAATCGATCCCCGCAGCAAGTCCTACGTGCCGGTCTTCACTGAGTCGCTGCGCGCCGGCCACGGTCCGGTGTTTCTCGAAGTCGGCCGAATGGGAACGGACGCCGAGTGGGCGGTTCCGACGCTTGTCGCGCTGCTGTCCGATCGGAGAGCCAGCATTCGCGCGCTCGCCGCCGACACTCTGGGAAAGATCGGCGTCGCCGACGGCAATGTCAAAGCGGCACTCGAGCGAAGCCTACGCGACGACAGCCCCGGTGTCCGTAAGGCTGCCCAGCGTGCGCTCGAGCAGACTCAAGGGAAGAACCGCGGATGACACGAATGGGCACGGATGTTGTCGAGGATTGGATCATGTCCGCGACATCCGTGTAAACCGTGGTCACCAGTTTTGGATTTGGCGATTGCGGATTGAAGAAGGCATGCGTCCGCAGATGTCGCAGAATTTCGCAGATGGAAATCATAATCTGAATTCCCCATCTGCGTCCATCGGCGACATCTGGTGCGTCAGGGTAAGTCTGTTGGTTCTATTCAGTTGAAAGGAACTGAACATGGGAATTGCTCGTTCACCGTGTAGCTGAGGCAGCGGCGGCTGGGGTGACCTGGTCGTCGAAGCCTGCCGAAGCGAAGGCGTCAG
>JANNTD010000266.1:0-1218 GCA_031403315.1 Planctomycetota bacterium | reverse complement strand
AAAACTCACGCCTGAGCAGCAGCTGACCATCGAGGAATTCCTCGCCTTCACCGAGACGCGCCCGCAAGAGGAACGCTGGGAACTGATCGAGGGAGTGGCTGTTTTGAATCCGTCGCCGGTCGAATTTCATCAGGTCATCGCTGCAAACATTTGCTATGTTTTGATGGCGCATAAGCGGGCCACCGATGCGCCCTGGCTGCCCATGCTGGGCGTCGGCACGCGCGTGCCAGCCTCCCCCCGCAGCCTGCCGCAGCCGGACGTTTTCGTGAAAGCGGGTGCGGCCACAAACAGGCCCGACACGGATGATGCGCTCGTGATCTTCGAAATATTGTCACCAAGCAACAAGCGTGCAGACCAGGCGTGGCGGCGCAAGGTTTACGCCAGCATCCCGAATTGCCAGCACTATGTAACAGTGTCGTTAAAAGCCCTCGATGTCACCGTGCACATCCGCGCCGACGGGTGGGTGGGTCACCATTGCACCGATTTGACCGATACGCTGAAATTGCCCGCCATTGGCGTATCTATGCCGCTCGCTGAGATCTATCGTTGGACTCGGCTGGGCGGGTGAGATGCATTGATGGCGCGTTCGAGGAGCGGGGAAGTTGGCAGGGATAGTCGATAACATCATCGTACCGCTAACTTACAATCGCACTGAATTTGGCACCGCAGCAAACTTCCGCTAATCTCCCGCCCCATGACCATCCATCAGAAAATCCGGATGACGGTTTCGCAGTTCCTGATGTGGGCGGAAGCCCAGCCGGGCCGGTATGAGTTGGTCGATGGGGAGCCGATACGCATGGCGCCGGAGCGGGCACGGCACAACAAGGTCAAGTATTTGGTCTGCCGGGCGCTAGATGACGCCATCGCCAGTGCGAGCCTATCCTGCGAGGTCTTCACCGACGGCATGACGGTCGAGATCGACGAGCACCGCTGTTACGAGCCGGACGCTTCCGTCCAATGCGGCATCACGCAGGACCTGGACTCGATGGTTCTGCCGACACCGCTGATCGTCGTCGAGGTCGCCTCCCCGTCCAGCGAAAAGCTTGACGCTGGCGTCAAGCTGCTCGACTACTTCAAGGCGCCGAGCATTCAGCATTATTTGATCCTCAATCCCGAACGCCGCGCCGTCATCCATCATCAGCGCGACGGCGACACCATCCGCACGATGCTCGTAACATCGGGTGACCTACGGCTCGATCCGCCCGGTCTCGTGATGCC
>JANNTD010000265.1:0-1643 GCA_031403315.1 Planctomycetota bacterium | reverse complement strand
AAATCGGCGGTGCCGGCCTGCTGGCAGCGTTTTTTGCCAGGATTTGCGGCAGTTTTTTGCGGCGTGGGGGGCCGCGCTCGAGCAATTTTGCGATGATTGACCAGTGACTTATGGGCGATCTTCATCTCAAATTGGGACGGTAATCCGAGAATGAGACGGCAGAGTTCGTTCCCACGCTCCGCGTCGGAACGAGGAGTACGAACCAGATGGATCCGTATGCTATCAACGAATCCGCATGCCGGGGCCGGCAGCGGAGGTTTCTGGCCGAGATTGGCCGGCTCGATCTCGAGCTCGCCGTGGTCACCGGCCGCGAGACGATACAGTGGCTGACCGGCGCGCTCATTCGCGCGCCGTATGAGCCGGTGGCGGTGCTGCGTGCCGACGGGCATGTTTTGCTCGTGCTCCCCGAGCGGCAACTTGGCGAGGCGGCGGCCGTCGACGAAAAGCTCGGCTACCCGGCGAAGCTGCATTCGACGCTTGTCGACGACCAGCGAGCAGCGAGTTCGGAGACACTGCAAAAGGTGCTCACCGCGCGAGTTCCCAAACGCGTCGGCATCGAGTTCGCCACGTTCAGTCCGCATCTGACTTTCCTCACGTCGCTCGGCGGCTCGGACTTTGCCGACGTCGGCCCGACCGTCTCGAAGTTGCGGCGGCACAAGGATCCGGACGAGCTGGCGATGCACTGCCAGGCGAACGACGCGAACCGAGCGATGTACGAGCGGGCCCGCGAAATCGTCCGGCCGGGAGCGAACGAAATTGAAATCTACAACGAGCTCGCGGCGGTGGCGGTCCGGACGCTCGGCGAGCCGCTCACGTATTTTGGCCAGGACTTCCGCTCGGCCGCCCGCGGTGGGGCGCCGCGCAATCGGGCCATCGAAGCCGGCGAGCTCTACATCTTCGACCTCGGCGTCGGCTTCCGCGGCTACTATTCCGACAACTGCCGCACGCTCGCCGTTGGCGGAGAGCCGACCGGGTTGCAGCAGAAGGCGTGGAACGCGGTGAGCGCGGTGTTCCCGTTCATCGAGGCGAACGTCCAGCCGGGCGTGAGCTGCAAGATGCTGTTCGACGCGGTGCAGACGCAGCTCGACGCCTATCAGCCTTGGATCTTCAACCATCACCTTGGCCACGGCGTCGGACTCTCGCCGCAGGAGGGCCCGCATCTGAATCCCTGCTGGGACGACCACTTTGCCGAGGGCGATTACATCGCGGTCGAACCGGGCTTGTATCACGACGAACTTCGCTACGGTGTGCGGCTGGAGCAGAACTACGTGGTTACGGCCACCGGCGTCGAGCTGCTGACTCCCTGGCCGCCGGAGCTGGTCTAAGAATAGATTGACCACGACGGCACGGCGGGCACGACGAAGTTGGCGGGCTTGCGTCGCATTCGTCGTGCCGTCGTGATTCCAATCGACTCGGCTGAAGGCGACAGTTTTGGGTTGTCGTCTTCGCAAAATCCCGGGGAATTGCACGAAGGCGACAAGTTTCGCTGAAGACGACAAGTTATTGTCTCCACGATGGGTCTAAAACCCTCGCCTTCAGGCGAAACCTTTAGGACGTTTGAATATCGCTAGAAACGAAGGCAGGGAAAACTTTTCCACGGGACGACTTCAGTGTAGGTTTACCATCAAGGCGGAGCGCAGCCG
>JANNTD010000264.1:0-2040 GCA_031403315.1 Planctomycetota bacterium | reverse complement strand
CGGTACATTTCGTCGAGGCCGGGGTCGATGCCTTCGTCGATCCGTTTCTGAATGTCGATCGACGGCGAGATCGCGGCCACGGTCGGGAACAGGTTCGGATATTTGTAAGCCATCCGCAAGGCTCCCTGGCCACCCATGCTGATGCCCAGTAGCGCGAGCTGCGGCGGCCGCGCGGTCCAGCGTTCGGCAACGAACGGCACGATGCGATCGAGCACATATCGCTCCGCCGTGATCGCCGGATCGAACGTCGGCCAAGGGCGGTCCGTCCACCAACTGAGCCCGCTCATCGGCTGGATCACCCGCAGGCCGTGACGCTCGAACTCGCGCGTGAAGGCAGGGTAGCCGGCGAGCTTGGCCGACAGACTGCAATGTAAATAGACGACGGTGTAGCCGTGCTCGCTTGGCCGCTGGGGCTCGAAGATTTGGCAAGCGTGCCCCGCCACTTCGGTTTCGCTCCAGTTTCCCCGCGAATCTGCCATGTCTGCTATGCTGTCGCTCACCCGAGTGCGCGTCTAGTGGGTCCCGCGCCGGCAGCCTAAAATGGGCGGCACGGAAACTAGGATGCGCGCAAAGATGCCAAGAGGCAAAGGTCGCCAAGAAGAACTGGGGAGAATTCATCCGTTGATCGAATCAATCTTGTCTTGTTTGCGTTCCTTTGCCCCTTTGCGTCTTGGCGCGCCGTCTTGTGGGGCCGTTAGCCCATGAAAACACTATTGAGCGAGGACGAAATTCGTGCTGGCGTGGAACGGCTGGCGGGGCGATTGCGGGCCGACTACGGCCGGCGGCCGCTGACGATCGTCGGCATCCTCACCGGCAGCCTGATCATGCTCGCCGACCTGATCCGCCAGCTCGACAATCCGCTTCGCGTGGCGCTCGTTCGCGCCAGTCAAAGCCATGCCGAGAACCAGCGACGGACGGCCTTGGTGATCGACGACAAACTGCTGCCAAACCTTGCCGGCCGCGACGTGCTGGTGATCGACGACATCTTCGACACCGGCCACACACTGGTCGAAGTGATCGCCCAACTGGCAAAACACGCGCCGAAGTCGATCCGCTCGGCCGTGCTGTTGCGCAAGTCGGGCCGCTGCGAAGTGGCGGTCGAGCCGGACTATGTCGCATTCGAGATTCCGGACGAGTACGTCGTCGGCTACGGACTCGACTACGAAGACCGTTATCGGAACCTGCCGTACGTTGCGGCGCTGGAGACCGCCGACCTGACCCGCAATTGACTTCTCTGCATTGCCCCGCATCCTTCACATCATTCCGACGTTTGACCGGACCGGCATAGGAAAGCAGCTCCTGGTCTTGGCTCGAGGACTCGCGCGCGATGGCTTCGACGTGCATGTTGCGGCGCTTACGCGTGGCGGGCCGCTGCTGACGGAGTTTCGCGCGAGCGGGATTCCGGCGACCGTAATTGGCAAGCGGCTCGTGGCCGACCCGGTCGCGCTTGCGCAGCTCACGCGCCACGTCGCACGCTTGCAACCCGATTTGGTGCATACGTGGAGTTTCAACGCCGGTTCGTACGGCCGCGTTGCTGCTCGGGCCGCCGGCGTCAAGCGCATCGTCGCGGGCGAGTACTGCGTCGATCGCTGGAAGAGCACCTGGCAGTGGCTTGTCGATCGCCGGCTCGCCCGGTTCACCGACCGCTACGTCGTCAACAACCCGGCCATTCTCGAAAACTGCGTTGAGCACAGCCTGCCGCGCGAGAAATTCACAGTCATCGACAACGGCGTCGAGCCAGCCCGCGCGAGCGACGTCTCGCGTGGCGAGCTTTTGCAGGAGCTCCATTGTCCGGCCGACGCGCGGTTGATCGGCGTGGTGGGTGGGCTCGATCCGAGGAAACGCGTGAAGGATCTCATCTGGGCGGCCGACCTGTTGCGCGTGCTGCACGACAATTTGCGGCTGCTGGTGATCGGCGACGGGCCGGAACGCTCGACGCTTGAGCGATTCGCCTGCCTCGCCAGCGATCTCGATCACATTCGTTTCCTCGGCACTCGCGCTGAAGTGTGGCGAATCATGCCGCATTTGGACGTGTTTTGG
>JANNTD010000263.1:0-2848 GCA_031403315.1 Planctomycetota bacterium | reverse complement strand
CTTGCGCGGCGAGCGGCGTTTGGAGGAGGGTGTTTTTGCGCCCCGCCGTTTACCCTTCTTGCCGACAGGAGCAGGGCCTTCGTTTGCGGGGGAACGCGGATTGTCGGCTTGGCCAGTCATTTCGTAGAGGAACCGGCTCGGAATCGTCTTGCGGGGTTTGCCCCATTTGCGCCGCGTTAGTGCGAACGAAATCGTGAGCACTTCGCGGGCTCGCGTCACGCCAACGTAGCAGAGCCGGCGTTCTTCGTCGATCGCCGCGCCTTCCGTCTCGAGCGACCGCTTATGCGGCAAAATGCCCTCCTCCATACCAACCAGGTACACGCGCGGGAACTCAAGGCCCTTGGCGCTGTGGAGCGTCATCAGGGCGACCGCGTTCCGCTCGAGCTGCGAGTCCTTTTCGTCGCTGTCGTCGCGCTCGTTGAGCAGCACATCATCGAGGAAACCGGCGAGGCTCGATGATTTGCGGCGGCTGGCCTCGTAGCTGGCGGCCGCGTTGATGATCTCTTCGAGCGATGCGAGCCGCGTTTCGCACTCGGCCGGGTCGGGGTAGAGCTTGTGGAGCGAATCGCGGTAGGCCGTATCGCTGATCACTTGGGCGACGAGCGCGGCGATGCCAAGCTTTTTTTCAGCATCGCGGAGCGTCTCGATGAGCCGCACGAATCGCTTCACCGCATCGGCCGTCTTGGCGTCGACGCCGTCGACCACGAGCGCGTCGGCCAACACGTC
Organism: Planctomycetota bacterium; assembly: GCA_031403315.1. Taxonomy (GTDB): domain Bacteria; phylum Planctomycetota; class Planctomycetia; order Pirellulales; family Lacipirellulaceae; genus DASYDU01. Next base: position 2,122 of record JANNTD010000263.1, on the reverse strand, counting down.
CCACAAGAATTTGCCTTGCGAAGTCGCCTCGCCGAGCAGCCGCTTTTGCGCTGTGTCGCCGATGCCGCGCGGCGGCTGGTTGATGATCCGTCGCAGCGCCGGCTCGTCGTGCGGGTTGTCGATCAGCTTCAAATACGACAGCAGGTCGCGGACCTCCTTGCGATCGAAAAACGACATCCCGCCGATGAGCACGTAAGGCACATTGGCCCGCCGCAGCTCGGTCTCGAACGACCGCGGCTGCTCGTTGGTGCGGCACAGGATGGCGATGTCGCGGGGCTCGGCCTTGTGGGCGTCGAGCACTGCGCGAATGTTGCCGACGACGCGAATCGCTTCGTCGGTTTCGTCCTTGCACTGCATGATGCCGGGCCGATCGCCGCCGGGCTTGTCGGGGATCAGCGTCTTGTCGTGCCGGTGGCGATTGAAGGCAATCAGTGTGTTGGCGTACTCGATGATCGCGGCCGTCGAGCGGTAATTGTTTTCCAGCCGCACGACCTTGGCGTCCTTCCAATCCTGCTGGAACCGCAAGATGTGCGTCACCTCGGCCCCGCGCCAGGAGTAGATCGACTGATCGTCATCGCCCACCACGCACAAATTGTGGTGATCCTTCGCCAGCCCCTTCACGATGTGGTACTGGCTGTGATTCGTGTCCTGGTACTCGTCGATCAAGACATGATCGAACCGCTGAGCCTCGGCCTTGCGAACCGGTGGAAAACGCTCGAACAGCTCTTCCGTCAAGAGCAACAGATCGTCGAAGTCGACGGCCCCGAGTTTTTTGAGATTGTCCTGATAGCGGCGATACCCGGCCGCGGCAAGATGATCGCGGTCGGACTGGGCGATCGACGCGGCGTCATGGGGTCGCACCGATTGCGACTTCCACCGGCCGACGTAGCCGAGCAGATCGCCCGGCGCGAGCGCCGTCGCGGGGGCGCGCAACTCGCGGAGTACCGCACGGGCTTGACTCTCCTGCTCGTTGCGATCGCAGATGACGAATTTCTCCGGGTAGCCGAGCCGCTGGATGTTCCGCCGCATGATGCGCACGCACAGCGAATGGAAGGTCGAAATCTCCGGCCGCGGCGGCGAATGTTTCGTACGCCTGGCGTTCGCTCGCCCCTTGCCCTCCAAGAGCGCCGCGGCCCGCTGCTGCATTTCGGCCGCTGCTTTTTTGGTAAACGTGACGGCGAGAATCCGTTCCGGCTTCGTGCCGCTGCGAATCAGCGCGGCGATGCGGTAGGTGACGACCCGCGTCTTGCCGGTCCCCGCGCCGGCCAGCACCAACAGCGGCCCACGGAGCGTTCGCACGGCATCCAATTGGGCGGGATTCAGCTCGTGAGCCATGTTGCGTCCGATGCAGTTGTAAATCCTGGTGCGTCGATTTCATTGCAGTGGGCCCATCGCGGCGGGCCCATTGCGGCTGGCGGAACTCCTTAACCTATCGCCGGCCGCTGGCACTTTCCAGGGGCGCACTTGACTCTCCACTCGGCGAGGTCCTACACTTCGTGAAGACTATTAATCCTCAGAATCCGAGCCCTGCCACGCATGAAATCCGAACATCGCCACGAATTAGAAACCAATTGGCTCGCCCACCATGTGGCGATCTGGCTCAACCGATTGCAGCCTTACAACGCGCTGATCGTCGGCAGCCTGCTGGCGATCGCGATTTTGTTCTTCGGCCTTTCGTTTTTTGGCGGCGAGTCGTCGGCTCGGCAGAGCGCGGCATGGAATTCGTACAATCAAGCCGTCGAGGGCAATCTGCCGAATCTTGAAACGCTCCGCGAGTCCGCCGAAGAGTATCCCGATTCGTCGATGCAGCAGTTGGCCGACGTCACCTGGGCCGACGGCCAAGTGTGGATGGCCTCGAGGTACTTCATCCAAAATCGCGCGCTGGCGAACGAGGCGCTCAGCCGTGCCGAAGGCACTTATCAGGGACTGTTGAAGGAATCGGAGGATGAGCGGCTCAAGGGTCGCGTCCACTTCGGCCTGGGGCGGGTCTACGAATTGCGGAGCGAGCTCGACAAGGCTCGGGTCGAATACCTGGCCGTGAAAGGCGGATTCGAACTCTTGGCCCAACAGCGGGCCAAGGAACTCGATGAACAAGACACCAAGGACGCCTACGCTTGGCTGG
>JANNTD010000262.1:0-15767 GCA_031403315.1 Planctomycetota bacterium | reverse complement strand
TGCTCGATGACGTGGGTAAACGAGGCTGTCGTGCTGGCAGAGGTGGCCGTGATCGCGGCCGGAATGTTGGTCACGTCGACCTGCGCTTGTGTCGCCGCAGCGGAGACCGCGACCGAGACCGCGACGCTTCCCGTAGCGCCGAGGTTGGCCTGGTCAATTTGCAGGTTGTCGACACGGTTGAAGTTCGTGCCAGCCGTGGTCGTGAAGTCCAAGCTGCCGTCCAGCAGTTTGCGGCCTTGGAACGAGGTGGTTTGAGCAATCCGGTTGAGGGCTTCCAGCGACGAGTCGACTTGCAACTGGTTGGCCGCAATTTGGTCGTCGGAGAGAGCACCCGTATTGGCCGATTCGGTCACCAGGCCGCGGATGTCGTTCAAGAGTGAGCTGACCTGCCCCAAAGCCGAGTCGGCGGTGGCGATCACCTGGTCGGCCCGCTCCGTGTTGCCGATCGCTTTTTTGATGCTGGTAATATCGCTGCGGAGATTTTCGCTGGCGATCAAACCGGCCGGATCGTCCTTGCCGGAGTTGATTCGCAAACCGGTGCTCAACCGATTCAGGGCCTGCTCCAACGCCGCGTTCGAGCGACCCAACACGTTCTGGGCGACCAGCGAAGTGATGTTTGAATTAATCCGCGTCATGACAATACCCCCTTATGGGAAAAGACTGCGTCCACCTGAGACCGGCTGTTTGTATTCGTTGGCCTGGGCCTGTCACTGGTGTGCGTATGGCGTCGAGGGCACAAGCCGCTCGATCTTGTTCTGCCGGATGGCAAAAATCAGCCATGTCCGCACGTAGGCAGGCCTGGCTCTCCGCAAGCGTAGGTCACACCGATTGACTGGCACCCGCACCCAATAAATATTTTTTGGGGTCCGGGCGCTGCGTCGAGGTGCCTCGCTAAGCGGAATATCGACCGCGACCTAGAAGCGGTTAAGGCAGCTAGTGGGTTTCCCAGCAATCACTTTTGCCGGGGTCCGGCACGATCGTTTCGACCGCTACAGCCGACCCATTTTCCCTGGCCACTCGGTCCACGAACGACGGACGGCGAGTCGGGCCAATAATATAATGACGAGAGTTGCGTCGGTCGAAGATTGTCGAAGATCAACGTGAGCCGATGGTCAGCCCGCGTAGATAGTCAGCTGGCACCCTGGGCGCCTTCCGAGATGCGGCGCGCCTGGTCGGGCTGAATTTGCGCAGCTTGCTGGTTTTCCCGCTGAATCGCATCGTACACTTCGCGGCGGTGAACCGAGACTTCCCGCGGCGCGTCGATGCCCAGCCGGACCCGATCGCCGCGGACGTCGACGATTGTGACGATCACGTTGTCGCCGATGACAATGCTTTCGTCGCGCTGACGGGAGAGAACCAGCATAATGTCACTCACTCGGCGGAGAGGGTGATCGAAGCACGACGGCGGGACGATTCGTGGCGCACGGAGACCGCGGCCTACCTAGTTGCCTCGCACAGAGAGTTGATCGGACCCCGGGCCGCTCTCCCTCAAGCATCACGTGCGACGTACCGATTGTGCCGCACTTCGCGGTCGTATGCCGATTAATGCCGCACCGACGCGCGGCGAGATGCCGCAGCTATATGGCCCGGCCATCCTGGCCGGTAAAGACGTTCACGCCGTCCGGCGAAACGGCCGGGCGCCGCTCAACAAGTGCTGCACGGAATGGTTGTCTTTAGCCACGATCTGGCGGCCCAACCGAGTCGCCACGTGAACCACCAGCGGTGCTTTGAGATTCAACGCCAGGGAATCACCGGCTTGATTGACGATCGCCAGCACCTGGGCGTCGTTCGCGTCGGCCAGGCCCAACGGTTCCACGTCGCGCCGCGAAACGCGGACGCGATATTCGCCGACGAACCGCCGCGGGCAAACGACCGCCAACGCCACCTCCGGCCGATCGAGGCTCTGCAGCCAGCCCAGCGCGGAATTCTGGGCGTCGGCCAACAGGGCCCAGCGGCGGCAATCCTCCATGCCGATCAGCCCGTCGACGAACGTCAGCACGTCCTCTTCGCCGATCGTCACGATGCCGAAGCGTGTCGTCGAGATGTCCATGACAAGGGTTTGCTCAGGGCCGGATAGTTGGATATCGGAGTCGTACTGGCAACCAACTCGCATTTCGCGCGATACTCCGACCCTTCTAAGATCGGACGCTCCGTGGTCGTCGTACCAGCGAAAGTCCCCGGGTGCGACTCCGCGCGTCGCCCGCTCGTGCTAGCACTCTTCCAGTTATGTCGGGTCCGTCGTCGCAGATCGCGTGACATGCACCGTGCCTCAGATGTAGTCCAAAATCGACATGTTGAGGATACTCGCCGCCGTCTGCAGAGACGCCTGCAGCGCGTACTGGCGGGCCGTCAGTTGCGAGATCGCCTCGACCAAGTCGACGTCGATCTCGTTCGAGAGAGCCGATTGCAATTGGACGTTTTCATCTTCGAGTCGCGTTTCGACCGCGTCGAGCGATTGCAGCCGCGAGCCGATTTCCCCACTGGCAAAGACCGCTCGATTCAGGTCGACGTCGATCCGCTCGACCGCCTCGCCGATCGCCACGGCATCGCCGTCTTGGAGCGCTGTCCGCAAGCGGATCAGCGAGTTGAAGACGCTATCGACTTCATAGGTGTGTCGGTCTTCACTGGTGAGCGAGTAATTGCCGCCCGAGCCCGTATTCGAGCTGACCTGCGACTGTTCGTCAGGGACAAATCCCAAGTACTGTGCCGCTTGACTCCCTTCGACGGTTCGGACGATCAGGTCGGTGGGTGTGGCAGTGGTGCTGCTATCGACCAGCTCGATGCCATTGCCGGTGCCGACTAGGCGGGCCAATACGGCGGTCGTGCCACTGTTGTTGCCCGCTGCCGTGTTGATGCGATCGAGTACGTCTTGCACTGAGGTGGCTTCGGCGAGGTCGATCCACAATTCGGTGCCGTCGCGCGCCACGATCAACAGATCGTTTCCCAGGACATTCGCTCCACCGATCGTGTAATTGCCGTCGACGTCGGTAGAGTTTGTGCTGGTTTGGGTGTCTCCCGCCGGTACAAATCCGAGATACTCGGCGGCTTGAGTGCCGATGGGGTTTTGCACGACCAGATTGCCCGTCGTCGGTGTGCTGGAGTCGACCAACTCGATGCTGTTGCCGTTCGTGCTCAATCGGGCCAATACGGCAGTGCCAAGTGTGTTGTTGCCGGGCGCGGTGTTGATGTTGTCGACCACGTCTTGAAGTGAGGTCGAGCCGACCAGATTGACCGCTAGCGCCGTTCCATTTCGGGCGACGATCGCCAGGCTATCGAGTTTGGCCGTATCCAACGTCTCGAGGTCACTGGTTGTCGCCACGCCGATGCCGCGATTGAAGTCGGCCAATTGGGTTTCGGCCGTGTAAGTGCGGATGCCGAGCTGTGTGGCCGTGGTGCCGCCGTTCTCGCCGATCGAGAAGTCGGCGCCGCTCAGCACCGAACGAACGTCGATCCCGCTGCCCGCTTCATTGATGTCCCCGGCGAGTCCGACGCCCGCACCGGAGATCAAATTGAAGAAGTCTTCGACCGTCTCGGCGGTGCTGACGTCGAGCACGACCGGATCGCCGCCGTTGGTGAGAATCAGGCCCGATGCGGTATCGAGCGCTGTGCCGCCGCCGCCGGCCGTAACGACGCCAAAGCTGTTGATGTCGACGGTGCCCGAGCCCGCGAGATCCACGTCTGTCGTGTCGCGGCCATCGAGTTTAGCAGTGAACGTGCCCTCGGCGTTGATCGCCGCGATCACGTCGTTGGCGGTCGACTGGCCGTCCTCGATTTGCACGGTAAGCGTCTGGGAAAAACTATTGTAGCTGGCGGTCTCGCTGCCGGCGACGCCGCCCGTTGCGTAGACGACGCTGACGCCGTTCCACGCGGCGCCGTTCACGGCGGAGGTCACTACGACGTCGTTATTCGCGCCGGTTGTCGCCAGCCGTCCGGAGGCTTTGGTACCGAACAAATCGGACAGCAGCGTGGTCTTCCGCACCAGGGGATCGAGATCACTGCCCACCATCGCAGGCCCGGGCACTACCGAGGTGGGCGTAAAGATGCCGAGCTCCTTGGCCGCGCGTCCGGCCGCCACTTCGCCGACGCGGACGGTTCCCGCACTCGTGCTGACCGTCAGGCCGTTGTTCACGATGTCGACCCGAATGATCGCGCTGCCGGCGGGGGGATTGGCTTCGATCCGCCGAATCACGTCGCCGATCGTCACCGCGCCGCTAAGATCGATGATGCTGGAGGTGGTCGCAAGGCCGTCGTTGACGTTGATCGAGATGGCGGAGTTCGTATTGATCCCGTCGCCGCCGTTGATCGAAGTCAGGAGCGTATTTTCCGTGAGTTGCGGATTGAGGTCGGTCGAACCGCGAACTTCACCCGAAACGCCGCCAAAAACCTCCGTGCCCGGCAGATTGGTCGTGAACAACTGCTCCAAGTCGACGTAGTTTTGCAGGCTCTTTTCGTTGCCGCGATATTCGATGAACTCGCCGGCGTAGTCGAAGGGAAGCACGTTGGTACGAGAGCCTGCAAACAGGTACCGCCCGTTGTAGTTGGCATTGCCGCTGGTCAAGAGCGCAGTAATTGCCGCGTCGACGTCGGCAATCGCTGCGTTGCGCGACTCCTCGGAAGTCAAATTGCTCACCGACTCGACCGCCGAGCCGCGCACGTTGCGGAGCGAGTCGGCCACCGACACGAGCGCCGTTTCGGCCACAGTCAGCACCGACCGGCTGCCGGCCAGGTTCCGCTCCGATTGCTCCTTCCGCTGGATGGTCCGCTGCAGCGCGATCGCCCGCAGCGCCGCCGGCGCATCGTCGCTCGGAAGAAAGATTCGACGGCCCGTGCTAACCTGTGTTTGCAGCCGGAACAAATCGAGCTGGTCGCCCTGCACCTGATTGACGAGCCGCTGCCGGATGAAATAGTCGCCGACGCGCGTCGTAGGTATCGGGGTGATTCCGGCCATGGCGAGGATGTCTTGGTTAGAGATTGATCAGGACGTCGAGCAATTCGGCCGCCGTTTGGATGAACCGCGCGGACGCCTGATAAATCCGCTGGAGCGTGATCAAGTTGATGGCTTCTTCGTCGAGGTTCACGCCCGCCACCGCCTGTTGCTGGCCGTCGAGCGTGTTTTCAAAAACGCGGAATCCTTCCGCAATGGCACCCGCCACCGTCGCCCCTTGGCTGACGGTATTGACCAACCGGTCGTAGACGTCGGGCACCGTCAAGCCGCCGGCCGAGTCGAGCGACTTGTCCAAAAATTTGTAGAGCACGAGCGCGTTGGCGCTGTCACTGGGTGTGCCCAGGCCGCCGCCGCTGGCCGCGAATTTAGCTTCATTCCCCAGGCCGCGCAGCTCGCTATTGACGGCGATGTCGCGGGCCGTCGAGCCGGTGAAAAACGTATTCAGCCCGAGCGCCGCCAGCACACCGCTCGTGTCGTCGTCGAATGCGAACGTGGCGTCATTCGAGTCGGAGGTGATTTCGAGCTTTCCGCCGGAGTTGATCGTCGCCGAGATGCCGTCGATGGCGTCGAGGGTCGCCGTCAAATCGTTCAGGCTGGTGTCGTCGTCGAGACCGTCGAGTTGGATGAAGATTTCGTGCGTTTTGGTGGTGTTCTGGGCACGGTTGTAGACCAGCAGATCGAACTTGCCGCGGACCGGCGTGAACGCCAGCCCGGCCTCATCGAGCGCGGCATCGGCATCCGGGATCGAGTTGACGCTGGTCAGCTCGTCGAAGCCGACCAACCCCTGCCCTTGCGTGTGAAGTTTGTTGAACTCGAACGCGAAGAGGCCCGCCAGTTGGTCAAGTCCATCGAGAAAGTCGCCCACGATCTGATCTCGGGCGGCATACATCGCGGGCAATTCTCCCACTCTGGATTCGAGGGGCGATTGGGTCGAGGTGAATTGAATCGTGGCGGTCGAAAGGCCGTCTTCCGACGTCAGCACCGATTCGACAGTCAGACGCTGGCCCTCGAACACCAGGAACTCGCCGCCCACCGCGATGTTCACGGCGCCGCTGGTTTGCTCGTTGACCGTGATGCCGAGGATTTCCGACAGTCGGTCGATGGCCTTCTGCCGCTCGACGCGGAGCCCGCCCGCGTCGCTGTCCGAAGCGCCGCTCCCTTCCACCGTGGCGACCTGTAAATTGAGCTTGCGAATGGTTTCGGTAAGGACATTGATTTCGTCGGCTGAGGCGATGATCCGATCGTTGAACTCTTCATGGATCGACGTGGCACGGCTCGAGATGCTGTTGAGCGACTGAGCTAGCTTGTCGCCTAGTGTGATCACGAGATGTCGCGCCGCGGGATCGTTGGGGGCATCGAGCACGCCGCCAATCGAGTTGATGAAATTGGTGAACTCGGTGCTCAGGTCCGTTTCGCCCGACAGACCGTTGAGCAGGTTCTCGATCTCGCGATAGGCTTCTTCGTGAACTTCGGCCCCCGCCCGATCGCCCCGCGCTCCGACCAGCCGGTCGAGCACGAACTTGTCGATCTTGTCGACGATCGCGTCGACCTGGACGCCCAGGCCAAGCGTTAGATTGCCGATCTTCTGGACCGGCGCCGGCGAGTAGATCACTTCCTGGCGGACGAAGCCTGGCGTATTGGCATTGGCAATGTTATTGCCGGTCACCTGCAGGCCGATTTGCATCGCCCGCAGCGTGTTCGCGCCGAGATGGATCGATCCGAACAGAGACATGTCGACAGGCCGAAGAGTTTAGAGACGAGTGTGGCGACGCGCATGAGCGCTACCGCCCACGTCGCCTAAACGGCCCGATCGACCAGCGCACCTTGATCCTGGCGGTCTGAGCCTTTTCCATATGTCGGCTTCATGCGACCACCGGTAGCAATAATCTCGATCATTTGCGAAAGATGTAGCAGCGTCCGCTGTACTAGCACCCAGTTGGTGAGGCTCTCGTGCTGCAAGAGTCGCGAGCGCTCGCGCGCTTCGTCGAGCTCGCCGCGCAGGCGTTTTCGGCTATTGGCCGGCAGCGATTTGCTCAGCGATTTGATGCTATCGCTCGGCAGACCCTCGCCAGCCGCTTGCGCCAGCAGTCGCTGCCGCCGATCGTGACATGCTTGCAGTCGCGTCACTAAGTCTTGCTCCTGCGTGGCCATGGCACCGAGCGCCGCGCCGTCGCCCGCGGCGAGCAGCGTGCGCTTGTGCGTGAGCACGCTCAGCAGATCGGTCTGTACGGCGGAGAGTTCGCTCAACAGACCCGCGATGTCGGACTCCCAAGCGTCGCGCGAATCAATCGTCGTGGTGGCTTCGTGGTGCATCGAGTTATCGCCGTGCGAGAGTTTTTAGTTGGTCCAAAGTAGCAGGGGTGGCGGAGCGGCCGGCAGCTTCCTCGGCCGCCAGGTGCGGAAACTGCCGATTGAAAAGCGGCTTGGCGAACCGATCGGCAGTGGCTTCGGTCAGGTGCTGGGCGATTTGCTGGTCCAATTGCCCGCGGAACGCTTTTTCGGCCTGCCCGCCGTCGAAATAGGCCGCTTTGCCGACCGTCGACCGCAGCGATTTGATCATCTGGCCATAAAATGTTTCGCCGACAAACTGTGTAAACTTCTCCCGCAGCTCGTTCTTGTCGCCAAAGTCCGGCGCTTCAAAGCGATTGGCCGCGGTGTTCACCGCGCCCAACGTCGTCGGCACGTTTGGCGAGCCGAGCATCGGTGCCGGAAAGTTTGAAATCGTCGTCATGGCGGTGGCTTTCGTGCGGAAACGTCTCGTGCGCAAACTGCAGCAAGCTATTCAACAATCAGCCGCCCGTGCAGCTTGCCGTTGCGATCGATGCCGCGAATGATCTCGATCATGTCGAGCGTGGGCACCTTGAGCGAATTGAGCTGCTCGACCAACTGCTTGAGCTTCGGGTCGTTCGATTGAGCAACGTCGATCGCCGTGAAGCTTTCAATCGGCACCGACTCGACGATGATGTTCTTGTGCGACACGACGACGGTGCCGATCTCGACCTCGCCGCTGATCACGATGCTGCCGGCCCGCGGGTTGATTACGACCCGCGATTCGGGTTCGTGCTCGTAGAGCTTGATGTCGAGCACGTCGGACGCAAAGCCGACCGGATCGCTGCGATACACTTCGGGAATGCGGACGCGAATATTGGCCGCGTCGCGGGCGTGGCAGAGGTCTTCCTCTTGAGCATTCTGGCCATCTTCCGAGTAGTTCAGGCTTTCCCGATAATTGCCGTTGATCGTTTCGGCAATCAGCGCGGCAGTTTGAAAATTCGCGTGGTTGCGGTCGAGAATCAAGGTAATGTAACCGTCTTCGGAGAAGAACGGCGTGAAGATGTCGGCTTCCATCTGGCAGCCGCCCAGCACGACGCCGACCATCGGTTGTTCCGTGTCGTCGACCATGACTTGTCCCTCGCAAAGGGCGTAGACCCGCCTGTCGTTCGTGTCGGGCCCGAGCAGCGAAGCGAACGCCAGCCGGCCGCCAGCGAGGCTCTTGCCGTTGAGCGCACTCACATAGCAGTCGACTTGATCGCCGCGACGTGCGCCGGTGGCGGGAATCGTCGCCGTGACCATGACCATCGCCACGTTCTTGACTTTTTTCAGTTCGTCGAAGCCACCCTGTTCGCCGTCGCCCATGATCCGCATCGCCTGGGCGATGGCCCGCATGGTCGCCGGATCATTCGGTTCGCCGGTGCCGTTGAGGCCGACGACGAGGCCCAGCCCGCGGAGCACGTTTTCTTCCTGTCCCTTCAGGCGACAGATGTTTTTGAGCTGCGTGCGGGCGGCGGCGGGCTGGCATGGGAGGGCCATGCCGCAAGCGACGACGACGGCAATCAAGCGAAGGGTTCGAGAGGATTTGATCATGGTTGGGATCCCGCGCGTCGCAAGCGACGCGGCTAAATTTGCGTGTTCGTTTAGAACGCTTTCCACTTGTCGTACCACAATTGCAGCCAGCCGCGTTTGTAGCTGTCGCGGATGAAGCCCATCTCGCGCTTCTCGATCCGCAGGTCGGCAATTTCATCGCTGCGGACCGTGCGGTCCGGGCCGATCGCCGTCCGCCGCACGATTCCCGTGAGCGATTGTTGCCAGACTTCTTCGTTGATGCGGATCGTGCGGTGGCCCTCGATCACCAGGTTGCCGTTCGGCTGGATGTCAACGATGTGGGACGCGATGCGGAAGGTCAATTGGTCGCGGAGCTCGATGTCCGACTCGACGCGGAACTGGCTCTGCAGGTTACCCGACACGGCGAGCGGGCCGTTCGGTTGCGGGTCGGGAGTCAAATCCTTGCCGGTGAATTTCACCCAGTTGTCGAGGAACGCGTTGATGTTGTTCGTCTTGCGGTTTTCGGCGTCGCCTTCGCTGAGCATGCTCGAGCGATAGTCGACGAGCACGGTGATGATGTCGTTCACCTTCAGCTCGCGCATCTCTTGTTCGGGCGGCAACTTCCGATAGATGAACGAACTGTTCTCGAGGTTCAACCCCTGGTTTTTATGTTGCTGCTGCAGCGCGGGCGGAACGCTCAACAGGCTGCCTTCCTGGGCGAAGACCTGGCTCGTTGAACCTGCCGCGCACGCCAGCGCCAGGGCAAAACCGGCGGGCGGTGCCGCTTTCGCAATCAATCTGCTTGTGGATCGACGTTGCATGACTCGCCCTATTTCTGTCGCAGTTTGCGGAACGGCTGCTCGACCACTTTCTCGATTGTCGGAGCGGCGGATGCCGTGAACACCACCGCTTCACGCGATCCCGTCACCACGGCGTCGAACGGCTCCTTGGCCTCGAGCGATTCGACGCTGATCAATTCGCCCCGCGCGCCGTCCTGTTGGGCGCGGGCAATCGTGCGGACTTGAATGCCGCCGCCGCGGGCATACACGGCAATTTCTTCGCCGCGTTTGACCAACAGCTGCGGTCGGAAGTCGTCGCTGTAAATCGCGTCGCCGGCCTGGATCGGCTGCGCCGCCTCCATGCCAATCAACGTTTCGAGCGAATCCACCCGCTTGCGGCGGCCCGTTTCGGCCGGCGGGTTGTCCCACTCTTCGACGGCGACGTCGGCCGCCGTGATCACGCGACCGCGCTCGATCGGCTGCGTTGCCACCACAACCGCTTGCTTTGCGGTAATGCTGGCCTCGAATCGTACTCGCACCGTGCCACGCTCGGTCGAAAACGACACGACGAGCCGCTGTTGGCCGGTCCAGGGCGATACACCGCCAGAACAGCGCAGGGCGGATTTTGCGTTCAGCACTTTTGCCAAGTCGGCCTCGGACACCGCGAGCGACATCTTCCAGTCGGCCTTGCGCCCGCTGTTGCGATTCAGATGCTCGATCACCGTCCGCTCGAGGTAGTTTTGTGCCTCTTTCGACTGGGCCTCGGTGAGGCGCGGATTGCGCTCGATCGGTTGGAGCTCGGCTGCTTCGGTCATGCTCGCCGCGGTCGCCGCCGACGTTCCCGCCCAAACGGCTCGTCGATCGGCTTTCGGCATGGTGGCGGCCTTGCTGGCAGCCGGCGGAGCAATTTCGACCACCAATTCACCGCGGAAATCGAGCGTTCGCAGGTCTTCACCGCGAGCGGCAAGTAAATCCTGAATTTCTCGCATCCGCACAAACCGCTGCCGCCCCGGCCCGGGCGCCGGCAGCAACGGAATCGCCGCGAGCCGCGCGGCCTCTTGCTTGTCGTCGGACTCGACCTTGGCCACGTCGCCCAGCCGAACCACTCTGCCCCGCGGCACGATCACCGCTTGCAGCACGATTTCGGCCGCCCCGACGGGCAACAAATTGAGCACGACCACGATCGTGGCCAGCAAGATGCGAAACAGACGTTGTTGAATCGTGTGCATAAGTGTCCGGACTATTCAAGCCTCGTTACGAGAACCGCCGCAGGTTGGCCACGATCTGCATGACCTGGTCGCCCGCCTGCACGACCTGCGAATTGAGCTCAAACGCCCGTTGTGTCTGGATCAGGTCGATCAGCTCGTTCACCGGCTCGACGTTGGACGCTTCCAAAAAGCCCTGCCGAATCGTGCCGAAGCCCTGCTGACCCGGCGTGCCGAGTTGCACCGTGTTCGAGGCATCGGTCTCGCGGTAGAGGTTGTCGCCGAGCTTCTGCAAGCCGTCGGGGTTGATGAACTTTGCCAGTTGCATTTGCCCGACATTTTGCAGCGTGGGGGAGGCTTGCGTTTGAATCTGCACCTGGCCGTCCGTGCTGATCACGATGCCCGTCGCCTCGGGCGGAATTGTGATCCCGGAAGCTTCCAAATAGCCGTTGTACGCCGAGCCGAGCACCATTTGCCCGTTGGCGTTGATGCCGAAGTTGCCCGACCGCGTATAGAGGAAGTCGCCGTTCGGGTCGACGATCTGGAAGAACCCATCCCCTTCAATCGCCAAGTCGAGCGGCTTGTTCGTGGTCTCGAAGGCGCCTTGTTCGTAGTTGGTCTGCGTGCTGCCGACGCGAACGCCCAAGCCGACCTCGATGCCGGTCGACGTGCGGTTGCCGTTGACGTCCTCGGCACCGGGCAGGCGATATTGGCGGTAGAACAAGTCCTCGAAATTTGCGCGGTCTTTCTTGAACGCGGTCGTGTTCACGTTCGCCATGTTATTGGCGATCACGTCGAGCTTTGTCTCCAGGGCTATCATGCCCGTGGCCGCGGTATAGAGTGATTGAGCCGTCATCGTTTAGTTGTCCTAACGAATAGATTTCGTGAAGAGTTGCGCGTCTAGCTTCGCAACACGCGTCCAATCAGCGTGCCGATCGCACTGTCCTGACTTTGAATCATCCGTGAGTTGGCCTCGAAGCCGCGCGTGCTCTCGATCATCGCCATCATCTGGTTGATCGGGTTGGAGCCCGAGAGCTCGAGGAATCCTTGCCGCACGTTCCGTTCGTGCAAGGGCACCGGCTCTACCTTGCCGGTGGGGCGGAACATGTTGTTGCCGACCTTCTCCAGTTCGTCGAGCGACTTGGGCTGCGAGAGGCCGATCGCCTTCGCGCCGCCGTCTTGGACGATGAAGCCATCCGGCGACATGTACCAAGGCAGATCGCCGTCGATCGTGATTTCGGAATACTGTTGATCGAGCACCGGGAGGTGACCCTGGTTGGTCACCAGCCGGCCTTTGGCGTCGAGCGAGAAATCGCCTGCCCGGCTCAGGTACACCTTTCCATCATCGCCTTGGATGTGGAAGAAGCCGTTGCCGTTGATCGCCATGTCGAAATCTTTACCAGTCGTCGCGAATTGACCTTCCGAGTAGTCGGTGGCGACGTCGTAGATCTTGACGCCGCCGCCGATGTTGTTGATTGAATTGTCGCCCGACGACGAGAGACCTTGTTGAATGGCTTCGGCATAGCGGGCTTGAAACGTCGGCACGTCTTGCTTGAAGCCGACCGTGTCGGTGTTCGCCATGTTATTGGCGATGACTTCGAGGCGCCGCTGTTGGGCGGCGGCGCCTTCGGCCGAGATGTAGAGCCCGTAAGGCATGGATTGCCTCACTCACGTCGCAGGTGGCCCCCCTGCGGTCTGCCGCTCCCTAAGCAACGACCGTGCCGAACTTGCGACCGCCAGGTGAATTGGCGGCGCAAGTCGTTACACGGTATATCGCAGCGATTGCTGGGCGCGAGATCTCGCGCTCTCTGCTAGCGGCAACCGAACAATGCAGAATCGGCAAGTCCCGCCGCTGCGAATCGATGGCAGCGGCAGTTCCTGCGCATCGCACGGCCGTAGCGAACTCGAATTAGCCGCGTCGCTTGCGACGCGCGGCATCACGCAACGCAAAACGGGCCGACATAGCAGCAAACAACGGGCGATACGCGAAAACCACGGCGTTTACGCCATCTCCCCTGGTTCGTATATCAATCTGCGCGCCAATCGAATACAATAAAATGTGTCGCCTGACTCTCACCCGATCTCACGGCTGCCAGCTTTGCTGGACGGAGTAACTCACACATGACCATTGCTTCAACTCGCGCCCAAGCGGTCGCCGAAATTCTCTGGGAGCTAAAGAAGGCGGACAAACTGGGCACGCTTACCGCCATCGCCGGCCGGGCAGGATTCCCCGCGGGTCCGCAGGGTCGCACCATCAGCGCCTGCCTCAAGAATGTCCGCCGCGACTGGCCCCACCTCCAGTGGTGGCGCGCCGTCGCCGACAACGGCCAGTTGGAAGGCGATCAGGAATCGTGCCTCAAAGCCGCCGGCTATGGCACGAGCGCCATCACGGGCGGCAACTTCGCAGTCTCCTCCTTCGCCGACCAGCTAATGACCTGGGAAGTCGCCGAAGCTGTCGGAGCCGTCGAGGTTGCTCAAGAATAACCGCGCGCCGGCGAACGATGGATTGCGGCCGTGGTAGCATCACTTCTCACCCGTAACCCAGCTCACGCAGGTCGCGTTCGGTCAGGCCGTGGTGGTGACCGTATTCGTGGAGGATCGTGATGCGGATCTGCTTGCGCAAGCGCGGTAGACTGACGCTGCCGTCCCGGCGGGTAGCTTGCGCCAAAATGCCTTCGCGGTAGATGTGAATTACGTCGGACGGCACGCCCCAGTCGTTGACACTGCGCTTGTTGAGCGGGATGCCGGTATAGAGGCCGCACAATTGACTGCGGTGCCGCACCCGCGTTCGCCGCATCACGTCCGACGAGGGAAAGTCGTCGACCACCAGCGGAATCTCGTCGATCAACTCGTGAATCCGCTCGGGCAGATCGGCCAGCACTGCCTCGTACTCAGTGTCAAACGTGTTGCGAAGTTCGGTATTCATGCCGTGTACGTTAGCCTTTCCCGGCTGACTTGAACTGCTACAAACCTCGCGATCGGAAAGCGTCAGGCTGGAAAGCCTAACCTACCTGCGGCGATCAACTCGGCCGCACCCTGTGCCAGCAAAGCATCGGCCACGCGGCGGCCCAAAGTAATTGCATCGGCTGGCGAGGCGGCGTCGCTTGCGACAAGCCGCTGCGAGCCGTCCGGATTGAGGACGACGGCCGAAAGTTGCAAGCGCCCGCCAACGATGCGGCCAAGCGCTCCGATCGGCGCCAAGCAGCCGCCGCGGAGGTGCGCAAGCAGAGAGCGTTCGGCGAGCACGGCAGCATGCGAGTCTGCGTCGTTGATCGAATTGAGCACGGCGAGCGTCGTCGCATCGTCCGAACGGCATTCGATCCCCAGAGCTCCCTGCCCCACCGCCGGAAGCATCACGTCGAACGACAGCAGCTGCGAAATGCGCGCGGCGAGCCCTAACCGCATGAGCCCCGCTTCCGCCAGCACGATCGCGTCGAATTCACCATCGTCGAGCTTGCGAATTCGCGTTTCGACGTTGCCGCGAATGTTTTCAATCCGCAAATCGCGTCGCACATGGCGCAGCTGCGCCTGGCGGCGCAGACTGCCGGTGCCAACTCGGGCTGCTGCGGGTAACTCCTCGAGCGACTGAACCGATCGCGCGACGAGCACGTCGGAGGGACTCTCACGCGGCGGCACGGCCGCGAGCGTCAATCCGGCAATCGCGTCGGTCGGCAAATCTTTGAGACTGTGAACCGCGACGTCGACCTCGCCCGCCAGCACCGCCCGCTGGACCTCCTTCGTGAAGACACCCGGCGCACCGATGTCGGCCACCGGCGCCAATTGTTCCACGTCACCGGAAGTCGTGATCTCGACGATCGCAATGGCCTGCCCCAGCTCGCGCAATCTCGCGGCCACCCAGTCGGCCTGCCACCGCGCAAGCTTGCTCGCGCGGGTGCCGAGTCGAAGTGTTTGAGATGCGGGCATTGACATGGATTAGTCCGGCTAGTGGCGAAGGGTTCGCGCGACGACGGCAACGGCGACGTGCGCGGCGCCGGCCTGCTTGAGCGTCCGCGCTGCCGCGCTGCACGTGGAGCCGGTGGTCAGGATATCATCGACCAACAGCACGCGGGCCTCCTCGAAATGATATCCCGGCCGCACGGCAAAAGCATTCCGCACATTCGCCGGCCTCTCGGAGGGCGGCAAGCTAAATTGCGGCGGCGTGTGGCGCGTGCGACGCAACAGGTCGACCGCCAGCGGCACCCGCAACCGCTCGGCGAGTCGCTCGGCCAAGACCGCGGCCGAATTCGTGCCCCGCACCCAGCGGCGCCGCCAGTGCATCGGCACCGGCACGACCACGTCCGGCCGCGTCGCCGTAAGCCGCTCCAACTGTTGCTGCCAGATCAGCTCCGCGATCGCCAGCGTCAGCGATTCGCCACGGCCGTCCTTCATCTTGAGCAGCCATTCGCGGAGCAGCCCGTCGTATTCGCCGAGCGACACCGTTTCGTCGAACCACAACTTCGTGCCTCCGCAAATGTAGCAGCGCTCTCGGGCAATTTGCCCGGGAACTGGCGCACCGCACCGCACGCAGGTCGCACCGCGGACGAGCGGCAGCCGCCCGACGCAATCGACGCAGAATGGAGAATGGCCAGCATCCTCCAGTTCCAACCCGCAGCCGGCACACGAGGCCGGAAACAACAGATCGAGCCCCGCCCCGCGGCACCAGCGCACGAACCGACCCCCGGCCGCCGCGAGCGACTGCCGCCGACTGGAGACACTGGTGTATTCGACATTGTTTTTCACTGCTAGCACCGTACCGATTGTATCCGCAGGCCGCTATCCAGTGCACTAGGCCCCGCGTACTAGCCACCGTGGAGCAGTCTTTGCGGAGCCGTCTTTTCCCGCCCCGGGCGATCTAGTAATCTCCGCCCATGCCGACGTTCATCGACCGCTACATGCTCCACCAGTTTTTGCAGGTGCTGGCAATTTGCTTCGTGAGCCTCGCGGGGCTGTACATCGTCATCGACGCTTTCAACCACCTCGACCATTTCGTCGACTACGCCGGCGCCCACGGCGGACTGC
>JANNTD010000261.1:0-6220 GCA_031403315.1 Planctomycetota bacterium | reverse complement strand
TCGACGACTTCCTTTCCCTCGCTGCCGAGGTCCGGCGGATAGAGCAAGCGGCGGCAGGCGTCACGCCACATCAGCGCTGAGAGTGAAACGCAAGCGATCGGCACGATGGTAATGACAAACAGCAGCCGCGCTTCGCCCAGCCGGCCCAATTGGTTCCAAGCCAACACGCTCACGATCGCCAGCGGCAGAATCAGCAAATAGGAAACGACGAGCGATGCCGAGGTGCGGCGAAAGATGCTGCTCGTCCACAGGCTGATCATGCCGAACAGCCCGACCGACGAGATCATCGCAAAATAGGCGGCCAGCACTTCATACGGCGAAACGCCCCCCAGCGGCAGGCAGAGCATCACGATCGGCAGCGAGCAAATCATCAAGATGCCGAGGTGGCACAGCGACGCAAACAACTTGCCGAGCACGATCGCCCCCGGCTGCAGTGGACTGGCGAGCAGCATCTCGTAACTCTGCCGCTCCTTTTCGCCGGTGATCGCCCCCGCGGCAAAACTCGGCGCCAACAGCGACGCCAGCATGTACTGGCCGAGAAAGAATAGGTCGACCAACTGCTTTGCCGACTGCGACCGCGCCATGTCGATCCGCTGCTCCTGCGGCCAGGCGAGATAGACAATGCCGCCCAACAGCGCGATGTAGAAGAACAGCAACACAAACGCCCGCGTCATGCGGAGGTTGGTAAGGAGCTCGCGTTGGAGGACGGGGTTTTCTAAGACGTACATGCGCGGCCGCTCGAACTCGTCCGAGAAAGATTTATCATTGGTCATTTGTCATTTCAAATTGGCCATTTTCCGAAATGGCCAATGACAAATGACAAATTTGCAATGACAAATTGTATTCTCCGTGCTCAATACTTTCGAGGTCGCACCTTGCCCAGCACCCGGCTCGGTAGCCCTTGAATTCGCAAGAATCCTTCCGCGTCGGTCTGATCGTAGCTGCCGCCGCCTTCCATGCTGGCGACCGCCGCGTCGTAGAGACTGTTCGGACTGGTGCGGCCGCGGACGAAGACGTTGCCCTTGTAGAGCCCGAGTGTCACCTCGCCCGTGACCGGTTGCTCGACGCTTCGCGAAAACGCCATGAGAGCGTCCATCTTTGGCACGAACCAGAAACCGTAATACACCATTTCGGCCACTTCCGGCGCGAGCCGGTCGCGGAGATGGAGCGTGTCGCGGTCGACCGTGAGCTGCTCGATCGCCATGTGGGCCGAGTAAAGAGCCGTCATGCCGGGGGCCTCGTACACGCCGCGGCTCTTCATGCCGACGAAGCGGTTTTCGACCACGTCGATCCGTCCCACGCCATTGCGTCCGGCAATCTTGTTCATCTCCTCAACCATTTCGAGTGCCGAACGCCGCTTGCGGTTTAGCTCCACCGGCACCCCATGCTCAAATCCGACGCGCACTTCCTCGACCTTGTCCGGCGCATCCTGCGGCGAAACCGTCATCCCAAAATCGACGATCGAGATGCCGTCGACCGCCGGGTCTTCGAGCTTCCCCGCCTCGTAGCTGATGTGCAGGCAATTCTCGTCCGAACTGTATGGCTTCGCGATCGACGCCTTCACCGGGATTTTCTTCGCCTGGCAATAGGCAATCATCTCGGTCCGGCCGGGGAACTTGTCGCGATATTTTTTCATCCGCCAGGGGGCGATGATCTTGATCTCCGGCTCGAGCGCTTCGGCCGCGAGTTGGAACCGGCATTGGTCGTTCCCCTTGCCCGTCGCACCGTGGGCATACGCGGTCGCACCCACCTCGCGGGCCACCTGCAAGCAGACCTTCGAGATCAGTGGCCGGGCGATCGACGTGCCGAGCAAATAGATGCCCTCGTATTTCGCCTGCCAGCCAAGCACGGGGAACGCGAAGTCGCGGCACAACTCCTCGCGGGCGTCGACGATCCGAGCCGACGCCGCCCCGCAATCGTGGGCCTTTTTCAAGATCGCGTCGCGGTCCTCGCACGGCTGCCCGAGGTCGACGTACACGCAGTGGACCGTCAGACCTTCGTCTTGCAGCCAGCCGAGAATGACGGAAGTGTCGAGACCACCCGAATAGGCGAGAACGCAAGAGAGCATAGGATTGGGGATGCAGGGTGCAGGGAGGAAAATCGTTGGCGTCGTCGGCCACGACGAATCAATCAGACACGTCCCACCCATTGTGGTTCACGCAAGGCAGGCCGACAAGGCATAGCGCATGTCGCACACTATTCTGGCAGCTCCCCAATCCGCACGTCCCGAAACAGAAAATCCGTCGTCGGATCGTGCCCTTGAATCGCAATTACCCCCGGCCCGAGCCGCAGTCCCTCGCGCGGATTCTCCGCCGCCGGCCGATCGTCGGTCCAATCGCTCACCTGGTAGCCATTCACCCACACTGCCATGTGCGGCCCATCGGCGACAATCGTTTTGGTGAACCACTGGTGATCGTCCGCCACCACACGCCGCACCGGCTGCCGGAGATAAATGCCGCCCGTCCCAAAATCCGCCGGCCGCGTGCGGTCGCCATCCAGGAAGCGATTGTTAATCTGGCTCTCGTACCCCTGCCAGCGCCCGGTCGGCAGAGTGCGAAAGAACACGCCTGAGTTGAGCCCGTCGCCGTTCACTTTGCACTGGAGCTGGAGCACGAAGTCGGTGAACCCCTTTTCCGTAGCAATCTGCCCGGGACCATTCGTCAGATGCAATTCGCCGTCACCGGTCACTTCAAACTTGCTGCCGTCCGCACCGGCGGTCGTCCAACCCGACAAGTCCTTGCCGTTCAGCAGCGGCTCGAGCCCCAGCGGCCGCAGTCGAATATTGCGAAATGCAACCTCACCTTCTTTGGCTTGAAGTCCGATGTGCCCGCGCGCGAGCGACGGCGGCGCGAGATACTTGACAACGTAGTGTCCGTCCACAGCGACTTCCCAACCGCGTCCATCAAACTCAGCAAAGAGCGTATGCCACTCGCCGGGAGTCGCTAGTGCAAGTGCGCGGGGCGTTGCCTTCCGACGGCCGACGAGACTTCCGGTGGGAAAGGGATTGTCAAGCGGCGCAATATTCAGTTCGCAGCAATCCTTCGTCGGATCGATTGGCTCAAGCGCGGAGCGAAGAAACACGCCGCTGTTGGTGCCCGCCGGTGCCTTGAATTCCAACTGCAATTCAAAGTTGGCCCATTCTGTCGTCGTCATCAACCAGCCCGGCTTGTCGCCACTGGTGACGATCGCAACGTCGTCGACCCGCCATTCTGTCTCGCCGGTCCGCTGCCAACCGTATAGCGTCTCGCCGTCGAACAATTCGATCCAACCCGCGTCCAGCAACTCTTGCGACAAAAGCTGCGGCTCACCCGGTACGGCATTTGCGATCGCAACCGCGAAAGTGAAAACAATCGACAACCAGCACCAATCAAGACGCATCATTATACCTCGTCGATTTCCAATCGCACTTCGCCGATTAGCCCACCGGGCGGAAGCAGCTTGGGATCGCCGACGGAGCTTCCCTCCTCCACGAGTGCCGGATGATCGACAAAAATCTCCAGCCGATTGTGCGAGCCTAACCGATGGGTGATGTCGAATCGCTGCGGCGGGCCGCTCGCAGCGACCACGCCGAGCGTTTCCTCCGCCATCACCACGCGTGCCAGCGACCGCTGCGGCTCCACCACGAGCCAGACGAGTTCATCCGGTTGCAATCCCGACGGCGAATTAAACGTTCGGACACAACGGACGCGGCCGAAGAAATCGTCGCCAAACACCGCGCTCCAGTCGGCCGGCATCGTCAGTTTCGCCGACGCCGGCAGGCCGTCCGCATGCCGATCGTAACCGCCGTCGGCTCGCAGCACATACCGAAACACCGGCTCGAGCTGCCACGGACCGCGGAGACGAATCGTGTGCATGGGAAGAGTCAAGAGCTGAGGGCTAAGAGTCGAGAGCCAGATACACTTTACAGAGTCGACAGCTTTCTGGCTCTAGACACTCAGCTCTCGTCTCTCGACTCTGCTCACTCCGGCACAAAGTGCTGATTGACGCTCACCTGCCGCACCTGTCGGCTATCGCGCTCGTAAAGCCGCAGCAGCACCTGCACGCCTCGCAGCGGCTTGTCGTAAGGCGGCACCGTCTCCCGCTCGCCTACGTCGTCGGGACCGAGACGCGGATTCGTGGACGACGAAACGAATCCGTCCGAATAACTACCGACGTCGTCGAGCCCGTTGATACTTTCATCGACTAATGTATCGACTTGCACCCAACCCGAACCATCGTAGCGCGTACGATCCTGATTGACGCCGTCGTTTTCGTAATGAAACGACCACGTGTCGAACACCGCGTAACCGGGGGCCAGTTGATTGCCATAGACGTCGCCAAGTGCCCGGGCAGCAAAGAACCATGGCAAGGTGGACGAGGAAAACGCCGTGGCAAATCTCGGGCTGGGCAACTCCGCGGGAAATGGCGGAACTGCCGCCAGTCGCCGCGCGTCGAAGCCGTAGCCGAGGTCCACATACGCTCCTTGGCCGACGAAGGGAAACGTCGGGGTCGCGGCGCTGTTGCCGTTGCCAATGAACCCGCTGCCATCATCGTCCATGTTGTCGTTGCTAACATAGGCCGCCAGCCACGCCGGATCAGTGGGTTCGAGCACCGTTTCCGTGTCCGTGTGGGCGAACAATGGCGCGCCGGGATCGTACACGCGAAGGTCGAAGCCCAGCGAGTCGGTGAGCATCACGTCCTCGCCCCGCCGCTCGCCGGAAAGCGGCACCGGACCGTGAATCACGCGCACGATTTCACCTTCATCGTTGAGCATCGCGCGGGCCGTGGCCTGGTAGCGCACATCTTCGGTGAAATACACGAAAGGAGGCGCCTGATAGCCAGTGCCTCCATTGTTGATCCGATACGATGCGACGTTTCCATTCACAAGATTGGCATCCACGTCGGCAGCGGGCGCCGGTGCCGTCAACTCCCGGTCGTTCGCAATCGCCACATTTGAATTGGTTTGATCGATACCCAAGGACACGATCGGATAAGGATAGAGCCGAGAAAACTGCGGAGTAGAGGCAAAGTTGTCGAAACCGTACCCAATATGTCCGTAGCGATTTTCGCGCTTCGTGAGATCGCCCAGCGTATTGGCAACGATCTTCCAACGGCCGTCGGAACCCATCAACGGATCCCACTCGAGTCGGACCGAGAGATCGAATCTCTCTTGAAACGCAATTAGTGAGGCGATCGCTTGCGCAACGTCGTCCTGATTGAGGTTGTCAACGAGGATTCGCACCAATCCAGGTGTCGCCGTGAAGTCCGTTCCGTTGAGCTGGAAGTTGTCGATGATCGTTCCGCTACTATCAGTCACGCGGTAAGGATTGATCCACGGCGCGATGAGTAGCGCACGCCGGTAGATCGTCCGCATTCCGGGTTCACCGAAGAATCCGTCGGCGTCGTTTGCTTCTTCCGGATTCTCGATCGCATACCAAACGACTTCCGCCAGCGGAGATTCGATCGTGGTTGACTCCCATTCACCGAATGCTCTCACCGTTGTAGGACCCGTGCGCGGGCGGATCGCCGGACCCGAGCCATCACTCAATGGCACCCGGCCCACGAACGGTTCGTGCTCGTTGCGGACCGTGAGCATCAAAATGTCGTCGTAGTCGCCCAGACTGCCGCCATCGGTGTACCAGGTCGGATCCGCGAACGGCACGTTGCTCGACGGCAGGATCGACGTGCGGTGGTCGATCTCGGGATTGAAATTTGGAGCCGTCGGATCAGGATTATTGGTTCCGTCGACCAACACGCTCGCCTGCCCTTCGCGCTGCGGACCCTCGATGATCTCGAGGTAGCCCTGGTTCTCATCCGGCCGCTGCCACACCAAGCCGTTGCACGTCGCCCCCTGCAAATCCTGTTGCAGCATGTTGCGAGCGTGCCGCAACTGGCCGCTCATTTCGATCACCGCCCGGCGATTGCGGACGCTGTTCGAAATGTTGGCAAACAGCGTCACCACCGCCCCGATCATCACCAGCGTGATGGCCATGGCGATCAGCATTTCGATGAGCGTAAAGCCGGCGGGACGACGGTCGGCTGAATTGCGTCGCGTCATGGAAGAGCACCTTGTTCTGTTCCGCGGACGGCGACCCTTGCCGGCCGCCGCCCCATCCATCTCTGTCCCTACCATTATTGCACCGCAAGCGGCCGTGTGTGTCAAGAAAAGGGGCGAAGTTGGCGTCGTCGGCCACGACGAATCATGTCGAGTTGGGGCTGCCGACAGGAAATTCGTCGTGGC
>JANNTD010000260.1:0-2005 GCA_031403315.1 Planctomycetota bacterium | reverse complement strand
CCGGAGCGGTCGCGCCGGCTGCCGATTCCGGACGGTCTGATGAACATCCGATGAAACGGCTACCAACCCGACAACCGTGCAGGGGAAAAACTAGGGTGTCTGATTGTCTCGTCGTTGACGTTGCTGACCCTAAACCGGGAGCATACCAAAGCGGTGCAGCGAACGGAAGCCAGTCGTTACGCACGGAGACAAATCGAAGCCCATCAGCGGCCGGCTCCCGTCGCTGACCGTTGCGCTGGGGCCTTGAAGTTCCTCGTGGTCGCACCGAAGCGATGGCCGATTCCATACTCAAATCAACGCAACGACGCAGGGCAGACGTTGGACATGCATCATGAAAGTCTCGACGTTAATCCGTCAAGTCGGTATACTTGGGGTGTGGCGAAGTGTACGGAATCGTTGGGGACATCTGATGTTGCAATACAAGGCCGGTTACAAATATGTCGATGGCGGCGTGCATGCGCAGGTCGTGGACTTTCCTGCCGCCATTACCTGCGCGGGCGATCTTACGGAGGCACGCCGACTGCTCACGGAAGCACTACTCGACGTGGCAGAAACGCGCTTGGAACTCGGCCAGTCATTGCCGACGCCGAATCCTCAAGCGACCGACCCTGAGATGGATTTCGAGGAGCCCATCTATCTTCACCTGAGTGTCAGTAGCGAAGTCGACCAGATGCCGGCGGGAGAGGTCGCTACGTGAAGCGAAAGGATCTCGTGAAGCATTTGCGCGGGCACGGCTGCGAATTGCTGCGCGAAGGGCGCAGTCACTCAGTGCGGGTGAATCCTACCAAAGACCAGCAAGCTTCCGTACCCAGGCATCGCGAGATCAACGACTACACGGCTCGGGGCATTTGCCGGCAGCTTGGTATTCCCGAACCATGATCTGACTAGCGAGCAATCACGCCTGACAAGCCACCGCCCGCCACGGCCGGTCTGCGACAGTTGATCCGCTGTCCTGGTTCAACGTGAAATGGAGTTTTCACTTGCCCAGATCGGCTATTTGGCAGGCGTCAGTCAATAACCTGGCCGGCGAACTGTTGTTCGAGGAGGTCGCGGGTGCGGCGTTCTAGTTCGCGGCCGAACTTGGCGTCGCCGGTCGAAAGATACGAGCGGACGACGCCTTTTTCGTTGGTGGCCACGCGAAAGTAGCCGGAGTACCAGTGGTCGGCGAGCGCGACGCTGCCGGCCCCGAGCTCAACACCGCGGTTCACGACGGTGCCTTCGAGGTCGATGCCGTCGGCGGTGGCCGATTGGATCGTCGCACCATCGGCCTCGAACTGGGCGATTGCTGCTGCGAGGGCCGTGTCGCGGACCGTGTCGTCGGCGAACTCGTAGTTGAATTCGCCGGTTGTGAACACCTGGTCCTGGAGCTTCCACAACTGTTGCATGAGCCCCGGCGATTGCTTCACTGCCTTGAGGAACAACAAGATCGTGACGATCGAGTTCTCGCCGGAGATTTTGAGATTCTGGTATCGCAGTTCGTGATAGTAGTGGCCCGACTCCTCGGCCCCGGCGAGCGCGCCGATTTGGGTCATGTAGTCCTTGATCTGCGAGTGACCGTTGCGGAAGAGCACCGGCTCGACGCCGAGCCGGCCCCATTCGGCAAGCGCGAGTGGATTCACTTTTGGATCGTAGAGCACCTTCGCGCCAGTCGAGAGCTTGCCCTCTTCGAGGAGCGTCCGCAGGATCGGCACGGTGACGAACCCTGCGGCGAGGATGCCGCGACGGTCGCCGAAGACGACGCGGTCGCCGTCGCCGTCGATGCCGAGCACCACGTCCGCATTCTCCTCGGCCGCGAGTTGGATCGCGCGGTCCAGCTTGCCTTGGCTCGTCGGGTTGGGCGAACCGGTGGGGAATTCGCCGTTGGGCACGAGCCGTAGCGGCACGACCCGCACTCCGGCCTTGGTGAGCGCGTGCCACAATTCCGGTCCCGCGGAGCCGTGAAAGGCGTCGAGCACAACGGCGAGGCCTGCGAGTTCACCTGGCTTCACGCCCGCCGCATCGAGCG
>JANNTD010000259.1:0-6500 GCA_031403315.1 Planctomycetota bacterium | reverse complement strand
GACGTTGTCGACGCCGGCCCAGCTTTCCGTGACCGTGACGTCAAACTCGCGACTCGTCGTATCAAACTCGACGCCGATCAGTCTTCCCAGAGCGGGTGTCAATGCCGCGGACCCGCCGACAAACTCAATCGCATAATTTTGAAAGCCCGCCAGAGCGCCTGAGTCGAACTGGCTGCCGATCGTCTGCCGATTGCCGCCGAGGTCGACGTAGTACAATCGTGCGCTCAACTGGGTCTGGCCAGTGGGGGCGAAGATGTTGTGTGCGTCGAAGCTGAGTCGGTACTTCTGGGTCGCGGGAATGCTGACCACGTTAAACGCCGAGGTTTGGAAAACCTTGCCGTCGAGGGTGGACAACAGCAACTCGTTGCCGGGGTTGCCGCCACCTTCTGTGCCGGAGTCACCGGGGACGCCATCGCCGAATAGCGAATTGCCGACTCCCGGGTTTGTTTCGCCGGTCCCACCAGCACCGCCGGTGAACGTCCATCCCGGAATGATTCCCGCAATGGGCACACCGGTGGCATCGAAGGCGACAACCTTTTCGCCGGGAGGGCCGGGCAACTCGAAGTTAGCATTCGTGAGTGGAATTCCCTGCGTTACTGCAGCGGCTGGAAGTGCGCTCATGATCACCGCGCTGACCGCCAGCACAGCCAATGTCGCCAAATTGAATCGCCTCGACATGATATTTGCTCCTACCTGACCGACCTCCTCGGAAGTGTCCGCTGAATGCACATTGGCAAGTCTCTGGTTACCGATCCTGGAGCGCGAGAGCGCGACGACGGCTCCCACGCCCATCAGCAACAGCAAGCCAGTGTTCGGTTCGGGCACGGCCAAGCCTCCCAAGCCACCGCCACCTGAACCTGCTGTGGCATCGAAGAAAATGGAGCCGACGCGGAACGTGGTCTCCGGCACTGCGCCGCCGGTCATGCCGAATTGTGCCTTCCAGAAGTCGTAGTCCTCCTGGTCGACAATGGTTGGCGTAGCTGCCGCCGGATTCACATTGGTAAGCGTGAAGGTTTGGCCCATTCGGTCGCGCCACGTCGTGTAGTCGGCAGCGTCGACGACGCCGTTGTTGTTGTAGTCGCCGCTCGCCGCAGAGGATGTAAGGCCTTCTGACAGGATGAACTGCATGCTCAAGCCAGCTTGCGCGGCCGCCGAAGTGAAGTTGGTGGAAGATATGTCGCCAATTGCCAACTGGGCGCCTGGGGCGAGCGTGGTGGAGCCGGTGAGATTGGTCTGCGTGAGCGCCGAGCCCGTGGCTGGCGAACTCAGCCACGATCCGCCGAGCCCCGTGAAACCGGTACCGTTCAAGTCACCGGCACCATTGGACGACAGGATCGAGTAGCCGTCGAACTTCAACGTGACGTTCGAATCGTTCTTGACGAATGCCTGGCCGGTGTTCGGATTGACCCGCAAAACGAGGTTGTTTTCAAACTTTGAGCCGATGTACTCGATGTGTCCGCGAATGGTCCCGCCGGTTGGCGTGTTGTACTCGAACACCAGGTCTTCGCCGTCGTTGCCGAAGTTGGCGATGTCGGCGGCGACATTGTCACGGTCGAATCCGGTGCCGATCGACACCGACGACACACTGGTCAAATCATACGGGACATCCGGCACGCCGACTTGCGCTTGCTTGTACTCGAACAGACCATTTTGGCTGTTGTTTACCGCCTTGACCCAAGTGCCGGCGCCAGGGGTGCCGGCACCGAGACCGGCAAAGCCTGTCACCAGCGAATCGCCATTGTCCGAGCGAACGGAGTAGTCGGTGATGCCAATCGAGCCGGCGAACGGGTTCTTGATCGACATCTGTCCGCTGTCGCGATTGACGCTCAAGACGAGCAACTTTTCGTAGGATAGCTGCAGCAGCGTGTGGCCTGCGGAGGGTGTCTGTTTCAGGCGGTACGCGGCGCCGAGCGGTGCGGAGTGGGCCGCGTCGAGCCCCGACACTTGGACGTCGCCGCCAGGCAGCAAATTATTGAAACCGCCGGTCATGCCTGCGGTCGCATCCACGAGCGTCCAGGTTTGGCCGAGCGACGTGATCGGATCGCGTGTAGCAGCGGCGCCGCTGAACTCGACCAACAGGCCGCCACCGACAAGGGCTGCGGCGCCCGTCTTGAGCGGCGAGTGGGCTGTGGCGCTGGTGATTGCCGCCGTGTAGGTATTGGTCGATTGCAGGCGGAGCTGGCCGGTGGAATTGAAGTTGACACTGGGACCAGTCACCTTGAGCCGGCGTCCAAAGGTCGCGGTGCCGGAGGCGCCGCCTGTGATCTGGAGGCTCGACGAGCCGCTCAGATCGACCAGGCTGGTGTTGGCACCGACGGTGGAATTGGTTTCACCGGCCACGACCAGCCCGGGAGCTGTCAGTGTGCCACCCGTCATGGTCAAGAACCCACGGCCGTGAACGCCGACCAAGACTCGCCCGTCGGCGCCAACCCCGGCTGCCGAGGAGGTCGTCGGCGCCAAATTCCCACCGGGACCGATCGTGAGTCTGCCAACCAGCGCTCCGGCTGCCGGAGCGGGCTCAATTAGAAAATCATCGACCTGGCCATTGAAATTGAGATCGTCGTAGTCGATCACCCGTAGCCCTAGCGCAACGCCGCCCGGTGCCAGCGTATTGGCGGTGATCATCGGCGAACCAAAAGGGGCCGCATCGGAGCTGAGCGCCCCCGCGGGATCGTCGGTACCGATGACCGCCCGTTCACCCTGCGAACTGCGCGGAGAAAGGGTGCCGCCCGCAATAAAATTCCAGTTGCCGTTCAGGCTATAGGCACTGCTTACGTCGCCTTGCCAAAAGGCATCAACCGCCGCCGCGCGCTCGACCTGAGCTAACGAGGCCACCACTGCGCATGCCACCACTACTGCGAACCGAATCCTGGGAAACATCATGGTTTTTCCGCTTTGCTTCAGGAGTGCCAATTTCACAACCAGACGTACGTCAGCCCTTCCGATTCGTCGCCCCGGATTTAGCCGGGCGGGAAGACCTGACGTGCGGATTGTTGAAATCTACTTTCACCACACCGCCAATTAACACATGCTTATTCTGTCTGACTTCCTCCAACGACTCTCCACCCGCAGGCGGCGGAGAGTCGTTGGCATGGAAGGTCATTATTTTTCCAATTTGCTGAAGTGCGATTGGTCGCACCACAGCACGAAACTAGCGGCGCTTCCGCCGAGCGGACATCAGCAAGCCAATCGTTCCGAGGCCGACGAGGCTGAGCGAAGCCGGTTCCGGCACGCCCAAAATCGCCACGTCGCCCCAGGTCGTGCCGACCCGCAGTTCATCGAATGAACCCGGGTTACTTGGGTCTGTTTGCGTGAAGTGGAACAGCACGATCGACGACATCCGATCCAGTTTGATGTCGACGTTCGGGACCACCAAGCTCGGCGCGGGCTCGACGAGGTCCGTCGGAAGCGGATCGAGGAAGAACGACACCGTGTCGCCCGGCCCGCCGATTTCGACGTCGTTCGTGCTGAGCTCAAACTTGACCACTACCGAGTGCGTATCTCCCAATTGATCGGCCCACTCAATGTGTTCCCCGAACTGGTGATTCGTTTGCACGTCGGCACCAAGCAACTCGCGGATGCCGTCGACCCGAGCGGAAATCTGTCGGTTGGCCGTAGCTCCGCCTGGTCCATCAATGTCGTTGACCGCATTGTTGTAGTTGCCGAACGAGCTGATACCGAGCGACATGTTCAGGAAACCGTCGCCGACGCCACCGTCCCAGAATTCAACCGCCCGGTAATGCGGATCGCCAGGATTTCCCAGGCCGAAGTTGACCAGGAAACCCATGTAAATCGTGCCGTCGACGTTTTGCAGCGGCGTGGCGAATTGGTGCCCGGTCCGCGCGGTATTGCAGCAGCCGGTCGCTGGTTGGTCGCTGACTTTGTCGCCGGTCGAAGCGGGGCTCTGCCCGAATCGCGTCAGCGAACCTGCCGCCAAGACATTGTCGTCGCCGCCGGCCTGCACCCAGGGGCCGGTGAAAAACGTACCGGAACCGCCCGTTTGTCCGCCGAGGACTCCCGCGACGTAGTTCGGTCCGGCTCCATCATCAACATCACTGATTGCAAACCCGTCGTACCAAGTCTGCGCGGCATAGGCCGGTGCACCAGCGCTCGCGGCGAACAAGCCAGCCGCTGCGGCGATGCTCAGCAAGCTGAACCGCCTTGTTGAAACTGTAAACTTCATTAGACAAGACCCTCCATCAAAAGTGGAAAAACAGGGAACCGCACCAAAATAAAAAGTTACGCTTGCCTCATTCGCTGCCGTTGTTGCTCGAAACTCTGCTTCTCGAAATTCCGTTGCTCGGTTTATCGTAATTCGATTTTCCATTGTCCGGATTCAACGGCGGAACTGTCGTTTCACGCGGCGCCAGCGGACCCGTCGAACCGCGGACGATCAGCGTCGGCTTGACGGTCATTACCGTAGGCTTTCGTTCGCCGTCGGCGGCACCAACTTGCTCGAGCACCAGCCGCGTGCCCAATTCGCCGATCTTCGCCGCGTCGAAGCCCACGGTGGTGAGCGGCGGCGTCATGAAGCGGGTGCCGAACACGTCGTTGAAGCCGACCAGGCTGATATCGCCTGGAATCGCCACGCCGTATTGCCACAATGCATGGACCAAGAGCGTCGATTCCAAATCGCTATAGCAGACCACGCCGGTCGGGCGAATGTCGCCGCGAACCAGCACGTCGACGGCTTCCCCCTCCGAAACCCGTAGACATTCCCGGGCCATCAAGCCCGCCTCATCCATCGCCGTACGATAGCCGTTCAGCCGCTCCTCGACGCTGCAGTGCGGCTTGACGGATTCGTGTACAAACATCATCACGCGTCGATGGCCCAACCCGAGCAAGTGCTTTGTTGCTGCATAAGCGCCGGCGAAGTCGTCGACGACGACTTGAGACATCTTCGGATCGCTGTCGTCGCCCAACAGCACCAGCGGCAACCGCCGCTCGCAGACCGCTTCCGAGACCTCGACCGGCAGTGTCTGAAACACTACGCCCCCGTCGATCTGACCACCCAACACAATTTCTTCCCACGAGCCGCTCTCGTCGACCGGGCAGAACACGAGGTGGTAGCCTTCGCGCTGCAGCGAGCGGACCAGGCTGTTGACCACTTCGGTATTGACGCCCTCGAAGATCCAGGCGTCGTCGGTATAGAGCAGGCCGATGCCGTGGGTGCGGCCGCGGGAGAAGGCCCGCGCCCGGAGATTCGGTCGGTAACCCATCTCGCTCGCGAGTTGCCGAATCCGCTGCGCGGTTGCCGCGCTACGCCGATGCGACTCGCGAACGTCGCCGCGCAGGATGCGGGCAACGGTCGAACTCGACACGCCCGCACGCTCCGCGATCTCATAAATCGTTACCGACATGAGCAGCGCCCTAAACTATTGACCGTCAGACCCAGTGCTTTGGAAAAGCCGTCGAGCACCGACCCGCAGTCAGAATCCGCCAATCGCTCCAACAATCAAAGCTGCGTTGGACCAGCCACCGAATGACAAGCAACTCAAGTGCGAGACAAGACAACCGCCGTCAACCACAACCGCTGTCAACCGTGCGACTCGTCGGGAACCCCACGCCCCGGGACGAATATGCCACCGGTGTCATATTAAGCTCAACCTGCATTATCGTCAAGCATTTGGAACGAGTTTCCCGAAAATCCTGTTGGCAACGGGCGGATTTCCAGTGCGATTCAATTGTTAAAGGCCTTTACCACGATTTGCGTCGCCGTTCTTGCCGAAACTCCCATTGCGCAAAAACGAGTCTCCACAAGCCTCGGAAATGACACCGGTGCCATTTCGTCGATCCGTCGTCGGGCGTTCTGAAACATTGTTACACTCACGGCCCAGTTGTCGTTGTTCGGCGTCGGAGCCAGGCACGCGTTCGCCGCGGCGTGAATCGCGCGCTCAAAAGCTCAAAATCCGACACCCCACGCCGTTGGCGGATATAAGGGATAGATCGCGGTCATGCATTCCGCGTCGACGGTTTATCTGGCCATTGATCGACGGCTTGCGCCGCGCTCCCCCTTTCGCCCTGGATCCCGAGCAGCAGGACGTATCGCTCTATGGATTTGCACTACGTCGACATTGCGATCATCGTCGTCTACATGCTCGGGATGGTGGTCGTCGGCTTTTTTGCCGAGCGCCGCGCACGCGGCGGACATCAAGACTACTTCCTCGGTGGCAACCGGATGCCCTGGTGGATCTTGAGCATGTCGAACGCGACCACGATGTTCGACATCTCGGGCACCATGTGGCTGGTGTCGCTGCTCTACGTTTATGGCCTGAAGAGTGTCTTCATTCCCTGGCTCTGGCCCGTGTTCAACCAGATCTTCCTAATGATCTATCTGTCGACTTGGTTGCGGCGCTCGGGCGCGCTTACGGGGGCCGAGTGGATCACACTGCGATTCGGTGCCGATCGGGGCGCGGAAGCGTCGCGGATCAGCGTGGTGATCTTCGCGCTGGTGAGCGTGATCGGCTTTACGGGCTACGCTTTCGTCGGCATCGCCAAGT
>JANNTD010000258.1:0-2947 GCA_031403315.1 Planctomycetota bacterium | reverse complement strand
CTTGTGTGATCACGCCTGGCAGGTGTGCCTCGAGCTCCGCGGAGATGCGGGCCTGATCGACCTGAATATGATGGGCGCTCAATTCGGCGAATAGTCGCTCGATCAGATCGACCACTTGCGCGCTATATTCGCCGGCCGCGTGGACCATCGTCTGGACGGCCCAGATCAGCAACACACCCAGCAGCGACAACACCGCCAGCACCAGTAGGAGCGTCGACAGAATTGCGATCCAATTCGGCAGACGCCATCTGGTGACCTGAAAATCGACGAGTGGCGAAACGACCGCGGTGATGAAGATGGCCAGCACGAAGGGGACCATCACGTCACGCGTGTAGACGAGCGCTCCCGCCAGGGCGATGGTGGCGAGGATCATCAACGATCCCACCGCCAGCCAGACTTGCTCGTCGCGCAATTCGGCATTTTTCATGTGACGCGATTCCCACCGTCGGACTCACCGTCTCGACACTCAATGCAGATACTCAACGAGAAGCTAACACGGACCGCGCGCCCGTGCTAGAGAGGTTGCGCCGCGCGGCCGCTTGGTCGTTCGTTATTCCGTAGCGGAACTCTTCAGTGGTCAGCGAGCTTGTCGCGCAGTAGGTCCGACCAAATCTTGTAGCCCTGGGCGTTCATGTGCAGGCCGTCGTCGAGGAAGAGCTCAGGGCGCGGTTGGCCGTCGCTTCCGAGCATGGGGGTGGCCGTGTGGACGTAGGCAAGTTGCTGCTGGCCGCGGATGAATTCTTGGACAAGTGCGTTGGTCGCCTGCATCTCGAGCCAGAGCCTCCAGCGGGCGAGGCTTGGTTTTACGGGCAGATAGATGATCTCGGTGTCGGGGATTTTGGCGTGGACGATTTCGACGAATCGCTCGAAGTCGCCCGCCACCTGCTCGGGCGACTTGCCATCTGCAATGTCGTTATCGCCTGCGTAGAAGACGATCGTCCGCGGGGCGTACTTGAGCACGATTCGTTCGGCGAAGTGATTCACGTCCGAAGCGTGCGAGCCGCCGAAGCCGCGGTTGATCACGGCGAGGTCCGGAAAGCACTCGGCCGTCTGCCACATGCGGATGCTCGAGCTGCCGACGAAGAGGATGGCATTTTGCGGCGCGGTGTTTTGGCGGTCCCATGCTTCGAAGGCGGCGATTTCACTGGCGAAGCGCGCGGGATCGGGATTGGCTATTGGGAGCGCTGGTTCTTTGGCGGTGGCCGCTAAGCCGCAAGCGGCGAGCATCAGCGCGGCGGCGAGAACAGGGCACCTACTCACTTACTCACCTACTCGCTTCGCTACTCTTCGCTGATGGTCACTTTTTCCATAGTGTCGCCCTGCTTGACGGCGTTGACGACTTTTTGCGTGTCGTCGATCACGCGGCCGAAGACCGAGTGTTTGCCGTCGAGCCAGGGGGTGGCAACGTGGGTGATGAAAAATTGCGAGCCGTTGGTGTTCGGCCCGGAATTGGCCATCGAGAGGACACCGGGGCCGTCGTGCTTGAGTTCCTTGTGGAATTCATCGCCGAAGTCGTAGCCCGGGCCGCCGGTGCCGGTTCCCTTGGGGCAGCCGGTCTGAACCATGAAGTCTGGGATCACGCGGTGAAACTTCAATCCGTTGTAAAAGCCTTCGCCGACGAGCTTCTCAAAGTTGGCGACCGTCTTCGGTGTCTTGTCGCCGTGCAGCTGAACGCGAATGTCGCCGCGATTGGTCTTGATGGTGGCTACTTTCATGAGGGTTCCGTCGTGCAATGGTTGCCTTAGCGGCGGGAAGAAAATATCTTCCGTAGCATTGCAGCGCCGGCGGCCAGTGGCAAGGGCCGGCAGCGGAAACGCCGACTACTGCCGCAGCGAATCGCTCGAAATCACGGCCACCGGGGCGAAGATCATCAGCGGCAGCCAGGCCGCGAGCGGCGGTTGCAGCCAGCCGGTGAGGCAGAGCGATTGGCAACCAAGCTTCACGATCATGAACAGCGCGACCACGCCGACGCAAAGTCCGATCGCAAAGTACGGGTTGCGATTGCCGCGCGAGACCACCAGCGGCAAGCCGAGGAACAGCAGCGTGGTGTCGAGAAATGGCTGCAGGAACCGCGAGTGGATCGCATAGCGAACGTCGGCGCCGAGATCGGTGCTGGGGCTGCGAAGTTCGTGGATCAACTCGCGCGTCGACGCATAGTCACGCCAGGTCGAACCGGCCGAGAGGAATTCGAACGACACACCGCTCACAACGAACAAGTCATTCGGTCCGAGCCAGGCGGCGTCTTTTGGCGTGATGATGACGGCTTTGCCGTTCAACTGGAGCGAGTGTTCGCCGAGCAGCACTTTTGGCGCAGTGAGTCCGCTGAGCAAATAGCCGCTGTCGAGTCCGTCGCGCGCCGGGAGGTATCGGGCCTCGGCCGCGGAGAGCTGCCTGCCGTAAAGATCGAGCCCGACCGGCAACACGAAGTTCGGGCGATTGATCTTCTTCTCGGCGAAGACGATCGTCTCGCCGCCGAGCAGAATGTCGGACTGGCTATCGAACCGCGACTGCATCTGAGCTTCCTGCTGCCCGCCGAGATTCTTCGAGTCGGTGGCCAGTTGTTGCCGCGTCTCGGGGATCACCAGTTCGCGGTTCGCCACGGCGACAAAACTCACGCAGATCGCTGCGATCAGCACCGGCCGCAGCACGCGCAGCCGCGGAATGCCCGCCGCCAATAGCGCGGTCATTTCATGGTGCCGCTGGATCCAGGTGACGGTGAACATAGCCGCCACGAGCGCGAGAATTCCGCTCATCCAATCGAAGAACGCCAGCGACCGATAGGCGTAGAATTGGCCCATCGTGGTTAGCAGTCCGCCGTGGGCGCCGGCGTAGTCGACGAAATGGTCGAGGTGGTTGAAAGCGTCGATGACGATGTACAGCCCCGCGAGGCTCACGAAGCAAATTGCCAGCACCTGCAAAAACTGGTGGAGCATGTAGCGGTCGATGA
>JANNTD010000257.1:0-1441 GCA_031403315.1 Planctomycetota bacterium | reverse complement strand
CCGCTTTGGCTGCGACCGCCGCCGGCACACCGTAACCCATTGATCCCGATGTGGGCGCAAGTTCCGTGCGGTAGCGACGGTAGTCCCAGTGGCGATGCAACCAGGTTGCGTAGTTGCCGGCGCCATTGGTGACGATGGCATTGTCGGGCAGGCGTTTGCGCAGCCATGCCACGATCTCGCCCAGTTGCACATCACCAGGGGATTTCAGCGGCTTGGCATAGGCTGAATAATCGGCGTGGGCTGATTCAACGCGCGGCCCTCGGCCTCTGCCGGTCGCGGGCATCGCGCGTGCGGCGCTCGCAAAAGCACTCAGGCTTGAGACGATTGCCAGATCAGGCTGGTAGGTACGTCCTAACTCGGTCGCGTCGGGGAACACATGGACCAGCGTTTGCTTCGGGCGCGGAATATCGATGAGCGTATAGCCCTGCGTCGTCATTTCGCCAAGGCGCGAGCCGACGACGAGTAACAGGTCGCTATCCTTGATCAGGGCGCTGAGCTTCGGAATAATGCCGATGCCGACGTGGCCTGCATAGTTCGAATGTCGGTTGTCGATATAGTCCTGGCAGCGGAAAGAGGCGCCGACAGGAATGTTGTGGGCGCTCGCGAACGCTTCGAAATCCTTGCGGGCGGCCTCGCTCCAGCCGCCGCCGCCGATGATTGCTACCGGGCGTTCCGCATTGGCGAGAAGTGCGTGCAGTTTTACCATGTCGGCGGCGCCGGGCGCTGTGATGATCGGCACGTACGCGTTGGCGTCCATAGCCTCCACCATGTCGGTCAGCATGTCTTCGGGCAGTGCCAGCACCACGGGGCCCGGGCGGCCCGAGGTCGCGGTGTAGAAGGCTCGGCTCATGAACTCTGGGATGCGGCGGGCGTCATCGATCTCGGCGACCCATTTCGCCATTTGTCCAAACATACGTCGATAGTCGAGTTCCTGGAACGCCTCGCGTTCGACCATGTCGCGGCCAACTTGACCGATCAGGAGGATCATTGGTGTCGAGTCTTGGAACGCGATATGAACGCCTGCGGATGCGTTGGTCGCTCCCGGCCCGCGTGTGACGAGGCAGATGCCGGGACGGCCGGTGAGCTTGCCATAGGCTTCCGCCATAATTGCGGCCCCACCTTCCTGGCGACAGGTAATCAAACTGATGTTGGCGTCGTACAGACCGTCGAGCACCTCAAGATAACTTTCGCCCGGCACGCCAAACGCCATGTCCACTCCATGGCGCACGAGTTGATCGACGAGGATGTGTCCGCCTGAACGCGGCTTGGTATTCTTCAATATTGTCGGGGACATCGGTCGGCCTCGTCTACAGCAGGTCTTCGAAGGGTACGATCGTTGACTTCACAGTCTTCATCGCCATGGCTTGGGCTACAGCATCTTTCACACCGGCCTCGGTAAACGGGAACAGCGTCTGCATGTTGCGCCACGGATATTTGTTGC
>JANNTD010000256.1:0-4544 GCA_031403315.1 Planctomycetota bacterium | reverse complement strand
CCGCCTTCGCCGGCTGCTTCCGGCGGCGTGACGTCTTGGTGAACCATGTCGAGTTCGGCGTGGAGCGTGAGTGTGTCGGCCGAGTCGACGCGGGCGACTTCGAGCGTCAGGCCGCGGAACCATTCCATCAGCGGCATCTGATAGTCGGCGGGGATCTCGGTGAGCAGGAAGCGATTATGTGGGGTTACGGCTGTGGAGGCCCACAGGCGGCGGGCGCCGGGGGCGGGTAGGAGCTCACCGTCCCCGTTCTGCCCGCGTGCTGAAGCACGCTCGCCGTCTTCCAAGAGTTCGTATTTTCCGCCGAGGGGGTCGATGAAGTGGCCGCCGACCAGTTGCTCCGCAATGTCGCGGGCCTGGTCGGGCGGCACGTGCAACTGAGTCGTGAGCGAGTTCATGAACCGGCTCGCGCTCGAGGATGCCTGCCGAGCTCGCATGTAGCCCAGGCCGTTCACGCCCGTGGCGATTTCGCGGTCGTGCAAGTCGT
The DNA here is from genome assembly GCA_031403315.1 of Planctomycetota bacterium. GTDB lineage: Bacteria > Planctomycetota > Planctomycetia > Pirellulales > Lacipirellulaceae > DASYDU01. The sequence goes on along the minus strand of JANNTD010000256.1, from coordinate 4,060 downwards.
CGATCCGCAGGCGAATCTGGGCGGGCCGTTCGGCATCGACCATCGCCAATTGCGGGCCGACTTCCACTAACACGTCGCGCTGGAACGAAAACAGAAAAAAATCGTCGTGCCGCTGCTGCCAGGTATTGAACCAACCCTCGTGCCGGGCGATGCCGTCGGCGTCGGGCGGTCCGATCGCGCCGCCGAGGAAGCGATCCAAGAGCACGAGCGGCCGCGGCCAGGTGCCGATGTAGGCGCGGATGTATTCTTCCGGTGTGCCTTCTGGCTTGGCTTCGCCTTGCCGCACCACCAGCGGCGTGCGGAAGTCGCGCAGGCCGCCGAAGAGTCGCACCGGCTGGCCGAGCGCGTCGACGCTCACTTCGAGCGACGCCACGTCCCCTTCAATCGGCGCCACGCGGGTTGATTCTTCCGGGCCGAGCATGCGCGCCCACTTCACGATCCGCGTCTGCGAATAGGGCGCGACGCGGACGTCGAGATTGATACGGTCGAGTTCACCGTCGTCCGACGTCCGACGCTGGACCGCCGCGACCACGGGCACGAACCGGTCGACTTCTGCGTCAAGTGATCCCATGAACTCAGCGTAATGGGCCGCCTCGGCCCGCGTGATCTGCCCGACTGCCGTATCGGCAATTGGCACGAACCAACCGGGCATGCCGCGCACCGAATCGCGGTAACCATCCTTGCCGGCCACGAGCTGGCTGCCGTCGGCGCGATCGCCGAAACCTTGCGGCAATAAGGCGGCGGCAACTAATTCGTCCACCGTGCGAGCCGACGAACCCTCTGTCTTGGCCGCCATTCGCGCGATCTCGAGCACGCGCATCTCGCCGATCGACCGTAGCCGCCGATCGAGCTCGGTTCGATAGGCGGGGCTCGCCATGTTCTCGAAGAAAGGCGTCGAGAGATACAGAAACACGGTGTCATCGCGCGAGAGCGGCAACTCGCTGCGTGTGTGTTGAAATTCGCGAAGCGACCCGATCGAGCCCTCCCCGTTCGCCGCACCGACTTCCAAAAACCGCTCGACCAGCTTGCGGCTGGTAGTAATCAGATGAAAGTCGCCATCGACCGCGTAATACGACCGCAATTTGCTATCGGGCGTCGAAAGGAACGACACGTCGTGGCCGGCGATTTGCACGGTCTCTAACTTTGCGTTGGGATTCTTCGCGGCCGCCTCGTCGCGCTGGCCGTTGAAGTTGCGGCTTAAGAGGAAATTATTGTTCGCCTGGAAGAGGATGCCGAAGGCGGCGCCGTCGCGGAGATAGTAGTCGAGCCCAATAAAGGCCACGTCGCTGATCACCCGCGGCCCCATCACGCGGGCCATCTCCGATTCGCCGATCGCCAACTGAATCTGCAAACGATCGCGCGTCGCGCGGTTGATGCTCCGCAGCGAAATCATGTTGCCAAGGTCGTTCTTCCAATGGCGGAAAAAATCGCGGTACCACAAATAGTTGTTGAAGCTGCCAAACCGCTCGTAAAAACATTCGGCGGGCACGTGGGCCGCGAGCGGTTCGATCTCGACACCCTCTTTCACCGGCAACTCGAGTGGCGGCGCGGTCGGCGGCGGCGGGAGCGGCACGTCGGCCGGCTGCGCCACGCCAAATCGCCCGAGCACCAAATCGCGCTCGATCTGCGTTTGATACGCTTCATTTGCCGTCAGCTGCGCGATCCACGAGCCGCCGATCCGTTCCCGCCCAAACAGGGCGAGCTCCGGATCGGGCATCTCGCGCCCGAGCCGCCGCGCCCAATTTGCCGTGAGGTAGTTTTCGACCACGATCGGATATTCCGCGTCGCGTTGCACCTGTTCGTAGCGATCCACAACCGCTTCCCACCAATCGTCGAGCAGGTCTTCAAAATCGTCGCGGTCCTGCTCAGGCAGAATCGTGAGCGGCTGGGCTCCGGGCGTATGCAGCGTGAGTTGGAGCGGCCCGTCGCCACGGAACATGAAGTAGAACGTCGCCCGGTTCGGCAACTCGATGTTGATGAATCGCCGCACGATCCGCCCCAACTGCCGGCGCTGCTCGAGCACCGGATAGAGCAGGCGATTGTTCGCCTCGGTGATCCCGAAACGGTCGTCGGCGCTCGGCGAATCGTCCTGCGGCAAGTCGACCGTCACGCGGCCGACGCCAAACGGCTCGCCGCGATAGGCCTCGACGCGAATCGCCGCTTCAGAGAATGAGACGGCGGAATACGCGATTGCAATGGCAGCAGCCGCGGAGCGACGAAAACTGGCGTTCATGGTGGGTGCTCCGAAAGTGCGGCGACGGCTGGGCATTTTTCGCCCGAACGATTTCCCATGCTATACGCAAAAAACGGTGGCGGGCAAGTCTCCGGCACGGGTGATTCGCTCGACGGACGGCAATATTTGTCGCGGCGGCTACGAATTAAGAAGTGTGGGATTCCGACCACAAATGGACACACGGATGAATACTGCGCCGAGCGGCGCGCGGCCAAATGCCTTGCGAAAAGGGTCCACTGTGGGAAAATGTGGGGAGCCGCCAATTGGCGATCGGAACTGAGAGCGAGTGCATGCTGTTTCCCCGTTTCACCCTCCGCACGATCCTCGCCGTCATGACGGCCTGCGCGGTGTTTTTTCTGTTGGTGGGCACCGGCTTTCGCGGACAGGAGTGGGCCTGGGGCGCGGCGATCGGAATCTTGAGCCTGGGCGTGGTGGCACTCGTTCACGCCGCGTGCTTCGGCATCGTCTGGTGTTTCGCGCAATTGTCGGCCGCACGGGAATCTCGCATCTACGGCGAGCAACGCGTGACGACGGAACAGGAGGCGGCACCTTGACGCTTGTCGCTCGCAGTCACGTGCCACCGACTTCAAATCGCAGCGGCGGTTGGCAAACCATTTGGCTGTTGTCGCTGCTCTCGTTGGCTGCCGCCGATCCGGTCGCCGCTCAGAGTCCCAGCACGATTTCTGTTGCGCAGGACGCCAATGGTTTCGTCGCCCAAGCACCGAGTGACAAGACCTACTCCCAGCGCAACGGCCTGCGGCTGGAGGTCGACACCCGTTGGCCGAACAACTACGGTTACCGGCCCATTCGCGTGCGAGTTCGTGCCGAAAAGCCGACCACCGCCGAGCACCGGATCACCGTGCGATTGAATTCTGCCCGCCGGGACTGGCGCGACGTCAACGTTGAGCAGGACTTTGACGTGCCGCTGGGCGCGACCGATGCTGAGTTCATCGTCACCTGCCCGCAATTTCAATCCGAACGTCACTTTTGGTGGGATGTATGGGTCGACGGCGTGCGTGACAAGGAACTTTGTCTCGACCAGGCCGCGTCGTGGAACTTGAACGCGTACGGCAACGCCAACTCAACGAATGCGATCATTAAGTTTCTGATCGTCGGCTCACCTGCCGACAGCCGGCGCGTGATCGGCGCCGGCTCCGACTTGTTCGAAGCGTTTTCGCTCGCCAGCAACGAATTGCCGACGCGGTGGATCGACTTCAGCGCGATCGACGTCGTTGCGCTTTCGCCGAGCGACCTGCGACAGTTGGCCAACTCCCGGCCGGACGCGCTCACCGCGCTGCGTCGCTGGGTTCGCACGGGCGGACAACTTTGGGTCCACCCGCTGGGCGAGCAGTGGGAGCAGCTCGCCGAGCTGGAGCAATTGCTCGAATTGCCGCCGGCTGTGAGTCCCGCCGCTGCCACCGACAATGCGGAAGCGATGATCGCCGCTCGCGGCTGGAAACCGATCGTTCTCGGCGCCGGTCGCGCCGAGCGTCGTGTAACCATTGAACACATTCCCACGGGACGCACGCGCATCGTCCGCAACGAAGACGCGATCGCGCGGATGAAGCTTGATCCCGACTACGTGATCATCGAGGAAACCGCTCCCGAGACGGCCGGCGGCGAAGTGAGCGCAGGCGCGACAAAACCGGCCGACTCGGCGAAGTGGTACATCCAGTGCCCGGTCGGTCTGGGTTACGTGCGGGCCTTTCGCCGCGGGTGGGACCCGGTCGGCTTTGGCATCTCGTGGCGGATGCTGGTCGGGCCCGCGAATAACCAAGTGCCGCCGCCGACCGAGCCCACCACCCCGCTCACCGCTGCGATGGAGAC
>JANNTD010000255.1:0-12037 GCA_031403315.1 Planctomycetota bacterium | reverse complement strand
CTTACTTCGCGAGCTGCAGCTGTGCCTTGGCCGCCGCGACCACACCCTCGATCGTGAAGCCGAATTTCTTCTGCAATTGGGACAGCGGAGCGGAGGCTCCGAAGCTCGTCATCCCGATCGCCTTGCCGCCGAGTCCGACGTAGCGCTCCCAACCGAAGGTCGAGGCTTGCTCCACGGAAACGCGCGCGCGCACGTCGCCGGGCAGGACGCTCTCCTTGTAATCGTTGGTCTGGCGCTCGAACAATTCCCAGCACGGGAACGAGACCACGCGGCAGCGCACGCCTTCCTTCATGAGCTGCTCGCGCGCGGCGCAGACCAGACCGAGTTCCGAACCGGAGGCCATCAGGATCACATCGGGCTTGCCGTCGGGCGCGTCGCAGAGCACGTAGGCGCCGCGGCGGACATTGTTGGCGCTCGCCATCTTCGAGCGATCGACGGTGGGGCAGGCCTGCCGCGAGAGCACGAGCACCACCGGCTCGTGGCGCTGCTCCATGATCAGGCGCCAGGTCTCCGCGACTTCGTTCGCGTCGCCCGGCCGGCCAATATCGCCAACAGCGCCCGAGCCGATTCGTCCGGCAGCCAGAGCCGCGTGGTGAGCGTCGCCCCGGTGAGCGGCAACAGTCGCACCAGCGCCACAAAGCCGACCACCTTCGGAATGAACGAGAGCATCGCCGCGTTCGACGCCGGCACGCCCTGGAACACGTCGGGTGCATAGAAATGGAACGGCACGGCGGTGATCCGAAACGCCAACCCGGCCACCAACAGCGCGAGCGCGACGTGGCGAATCAGATTGTCGCCCCGGTCCGGCAGCGAAAGGGCCTCGGCGATGCCCGTGAGGTTCGTCGTGCCGGTCGCCCCATACAGCCACGCCATTCCGTAGAGCACCAGCGCCGACGAAAATACGCTCAACATGAAATACTTGACCGTCGCCTCACGCGTGCCGCGATCGCGGCGGACGAGGTACAGCAGCACGTAAGTCGGAATGCTCACCAGCTCCAGGGCGAGAAACAAGCCCACCAGATCGTTGGCTGCGGCGACGAGATTGGTCCCCGCGACGATCGCCAGCAAACAGGCGTGGGCTTCGGCGGAGTCCGCATCGTCGACCTGATTCCACAGCAAGAGCACGAGCATGCCGCCGAACGTGATCGAAAGCCCGCGGGCGAACCAGGCCAAGGCGTCGGCCGTGAACGGCCCGCCGGCCGTGTTGACCGCATCGTTGTTGAACCAAATCAACCAGGCCGTTCCCAAGGCCGCGAGCGCCAATCCGCCCCAGCGGTGCCGCACGCCCGCCACCGCCTGCCCGCCCGAGCTCACCAGGAACGGCCCCACCAGGAACATCACGCAGACGGTCGCCAAGAGCACGATCTCCGGCACCACGAGCGCGGCCGCACGATTTAGTTGTTCAATGCTCAGTTGTTCAATCGCCGTGTTCATGTTTACTCGCTTACTAACCGATTCGCATCGTCCGCCACCGCCGCGATCTGCACGTCATCATCCGCATACAGCGCCGCCACCGCCTCCACGTCCGGCTTGATCACGTCGATCAGTGGTTGCGGCCGAACGCCGATCCACAGGCAGAGCGCGCAAATCGGCGCGAGTGCCAGCGCCTCGCGGACGTTCATGTCGCCCACGTGGTGCCCGCCGTGATGACCAGCAGCGTGGTGCGGCTCGACTAGCGGGCCAAACAGCAGCGTTTGCAGCATCGAAAGCAAATACCATGCTCCGAGCACCAGCCCCGTTGCCCCCAGCACCGAGTACAGCGGGTGCCGTTCGAACATTCCGGCCAGCGACAGGATTTCGCCGACGAAGCCGTTGAGCCCCGGCAGCCCGATGCTCGAAAGCGAAATGAACACCAGCGCCACCGCCAACATCGGCAACCGCGACGCGAGGCCGCCCAGATCGTCGAGCTCCCGCGTGTGGTAACGCTCGTAAATCATGCCGACGATCAGGAATAGCCCGCCGGTCGACAGGCCGTGGTTGATCATTTGCAACACGCCGCCCGTGATGCCCGCCACGTTGAGTGCGAACAGCCCTAGCACGCAGAAGCCGAGATGCGCGATGCTCGAATAGGCCACGAGCTTCTTGATGTCGCGCTGGGCGAGTGCACAAAGCGAGCCGTAGATGATGCCTCCCACGGCGAGCGAGCCCAACAGCGGCAGCCCCACGCTGAGGCAGGCCTCGGGGAACAGCGGCAAGCACAACCGCAGGAAGCCATAGGTGCCCAACTTCAAAAGCACGCCGGCGAGCAAAACGCTGCCCGCCGTCGGCGCTTCGACGTGTGCGAGCGGCAGCCAGGTGTGAAACGGAATCACCGGCACCTTGACCAGGAACCCCGCCGAGAGCGCGAGGAAAAGCGTGACTTGCGTCGGGGTGCTGAGCGGATTGGCCGCCAACCAGGCCGCGAGATCGGGCAGCGAACAGGGCGTCTTGAGCCCCTCGCTCGCCACCAGCAGCACCAACGCCACTAGCCCGATGAGCGTGATCAAACTGCCGGCGAGCGTGTAGAGGAAGAACTTCACCGCCGCATACCGCCGCCGCGGCCCGCCCCACATGCCGATCATGAAAAACAACGGAATCAGCGTAAACTCGAACGACACGTAGAACAGCATCAGGTCGAATGCACAGAACACGCCGATCAACCCCGTCTCGAGCGCCAACAGCGAAGTGTAAAACTCTGCTTCCCGCTCGGCGATCGACTCCCACGACACCAGCACGCACGACACGGTGAGCACCGTCGTCAGCACGATCATCGCCAGACTGATGCCGTCGAGTCCAAAACGAAAATCAAATTGAAAACTCTCCCCATCGGCGGCGTCTCCCGCAGTATAGGTGAACCAGTGGTAGGGCTGCTCGAACCGGGGCTGGATCGGAAACTCGCTCCTGCCAACGGCGGAAGCTGGGGGCTCGAACGGTGACAGCTCGCGAAACTTCTGCGCCATCCCGATCGATACCAGCAGCGTCGCCACAGTCGCCGCGAGCGCAACCCAGCGCGGCGTGCGCGCCGTCATCGAGCGCCGGAAGATCAGCAGCAGCGCCGCCGCCGCCGCCGGAATTGCCAACGTGAGTAGTAGCAAGACGATCATGAATTTAGATGACGAACCGTATTTTGACAGGATTTACAGGATGGACAGGATCAAAAGAAATCCATTCTGAACTGTTTACCAGCGTTGCTCCTATCCTGTTGATCCTGTTGATCCTGTTGATCCTGTCCAAAACTCTTCGAGCCCAATCAGAGGCACATTTTCAGCACCACCAACACACACACCACAACGCCCCCAAGCATCACCAGCGAGTATGTCGACACCAGCCCATTGTGCACGAACACCGGCACGCGGCTGATCACCACAGGCACGCGGCCGACGCCGTCGACAATCCGGTCGACGACCGCGGCGTCGAACCAGTTCGACAACCACGCCACGCTCCGCACCGGCGCCACCAGCAGCCACGTGATAATCTCGTCCAGATAAAACTTGTTGAGCGACAGGGTGTAGAGCGGATCGAATGTCTTGGCGAGCCGCTCGGGAATGCCGGGCGAACGCACGTAAAACTTCCACGCCAGGCCGATGCCCGCGAGTGCGACGATCGCACTCATCGCCATGATGTCCCAATGCAGGCCGTGCGGTTCGACGTGTGCCAGGCCGGGCGCGTGGTGCATGTAACCGGCAAACAGGTGCGTCGGCCCGAAGACCAGGCCCACGCCGAGCGCACACACCGCCAGGATTCGCAGCGGCCAGGCCATCACCGGCGTCGCCTCGTGCGGATGGTGCCCGGCTTCCTCCGGGAATCGCTCCGGGCCCCAAAACGTCATGAAATACGCCCGGAAGGTGTAGAACGCCGTGAGCAGCGAGGTCAGCACCGCGACGCCAAAGATCGCGCGGTAATAAGTCCCATGGGCCGATTCCTCGGCCGTGCCGGCAAGCACCGCCAGGATATCGTCCTTGCTCCAAAAGCCTGCCAGAAGCGGCACTCCCGCCAAAGCTGCCGCGCCGCAGAGAAACGTCCAGTGCGTGATCGGTAGCGCTCGCCGCAATCCGCTGAACCGGCGCATGTCGATCACGTCGCCCATCGCATGCATCACACTGCCGGCCGCAAGGAACAACAGGGCCTTGAAAAATGCGTGCGTGAACAAGTGGAACATGCCGGCGGTCGCCGCGACGGTCGCCGCTTCCAGCCCCCCTACCCCGGCACCCAGCGCCATGAACATGTAGCCGAGCTGGCTGACCGTCGAATACGCCAGCACCCGCTTGAGATCGTTTTGCGTGAGCGCGATCAGGGCCGCCACAATCGCGGTCGTCGCGCCAATACCGGCCACCACCATCTGCGCGGTCGGCGCGAGCACGAACAGCGGTGTTGTGCGGGCGACCAAATACACGCCGGCCGTGACCATCGTCGCCGCATGGATCAGCGCGCTCACCGGCGTGGGACCTTCCATCGCGTCCGGGAGCCACACCATCAGCGGGAACTGGGCGCTCTTGCCCATCGCCCCGAGGAACAACAGCAGACAGATCGTCGTGATCGTGGCCGCGGGAATCGCCGCCAACTTCGCGGGGTCGCCCAGCACATCCTTAAAATCGAGCGAGCCAAAATTCGTCCAAATCAAGAACACGCCCAGGATGAAGCCGAAGTCGCCGATCCGATTCACGACAAACGCCTTCTTCGCCGCCGCGGCCGCACTCGGCCGGCGATACCAGAAGCCGATCAAGAGGTAGCTACACAGTCCAACCGCCTCCCAGAACACGAACATCAGCAGAAAATTCCCGGCTAGCACCAGCATGCACATCGAGAACACGAACAGCGATATCTCGGCGAAGAACCGCGCGAAACCGGGGTCGCCCTTCATGTATCCCGCTCCGAACACAGCGACCAAAAAGCTCACGAACGTGACCATCGAGAGCATGATCGCGGTCATCGCGTCGGCTTGCAGATCGACGCGGACGTTAAACCCGCCGATTTCAAGAAATTGGTAGCCGCTGGCCACCACCGGCGTGCCCGCATGGCCCGTGAAGCCGTTCGGTACGATCGACAAGAGCAGCGTGAACGAACAAATCGTCGCCATCGCAAGTGCGATGCAACACGGCCAGTGGCTCCGCTCGCGCAGCAGCTTGGGTCCAATGAGCGCGGTGATAATCGCCGCGGCGAGCGGTGCGCCCGGGATCAGCCACATGATTAAACGTGTCGACTCGCTCATGCCACGTCGGCCCTAAATCCTTTCGCTTCGACTGTGCGATGACGATGAAGCACCGTTGCTGCCAACCACCTCGTCGGAGCTGCCACTCTTCTGTGGCGCCCGGCCGGCAGGCGTGAGCAGCGGAAACCGCATCGCCTCGGGTAGCTCGAGCGCCGGCTCGTCACGATCCTCTGCCAACATCGGCGGCGGCAGATCGGGCTCGCGGAGATTGGTCCACACTTCGACGTCGAGAGTCTTCGATTTCTGATAGAGCGCGAGAACTAGCGATAGCGCCAACCCTGCCTCGCAGGCCGCCACCGTCAGGATGAAAATCGTGAACGCCTGGCCTTCCTGGCTGTGGTGCATCCGGCCGAACGTCACCAAAGTGAGCGACACTCCATGCAGCATCAACTCAGACGACAGGATCATCAGGATGAGATTGCGGCGCGTGAGGAAGCCCAGCGCGCCCAGCACGAATAGCGCCGCTCCGACCGCCAGGTATCGCTCGACTTCAATGGTCACAGCGTTCCCTCCGCTCGCCGCGGCGCCATGGCAATCGCCCCGATCGACGCAATGAGAAGCAGCGTTCCCGCCAGCTCGACAGCGAACAAGTAGTCACCAAACAGCGAGCGCCCCAGGCCGTGCATCGTGCCGATCGGCTGGTCTTCGGCCGGCCGGCTCAATTCGTTGGTTGTAATCATGGCCCGCGACTCTTCCGCCGCGGCCACTGCCCGGTGGGCGTCCCAGATCTTGATCGTGTACAAGAGCGCGCCGAGCAGCACGAACGCCACGATCGTCGCCAACAGCGGCTGCCGCGCACGCTGATCGTAGACCGTCGCCCCCGCCTGCTGCGCGAGCATCATCACGAACAGGAACGTCACGATGATCGCCCCGGCGTAGACGATGATTGTCGCCGCCGCCAGAAACGGCGCCGACTGCAACAGAAACAGCCCACAGGTGCTGAACGTCACCAAGGCGAACCAGAGCGCCGCATACACCGGCTTGCGGCTCGTGATCATGAGCACCGCGCACAGCAGAGCCGCGACCGAAAAAATCCAAAACAAAATCGACTCCGCCAGCGGCCCCGTCGCCACGTGCAGCTTCGACGCCAACAGCCCTCCGCCCACGAGCGTGAGCAGCCACCCGCCGGCCTGCGATCGCGGCCACGACGACGGCATCAGCCACCACACACCCAGCCCCATCAGGCCGAGCGAGATGACGAGCAACCAGTTTTGAATTAGCCAATCCATAAGCAGTTGTCAGTTCTCAGTCGACAGTTTTCAGTGCCCGGATGTCAGATTTCACTGACAACTGAGAACTGAAAACTGACGACTACACCCCATACCGATCCGGTGGTGCTTTGCCAATCACGCCGGGCGAAGACGCGTCGGCCGAGCGGTCTTTGTCCTCGACCGCCGTCGCCGGTCCCACCGCCGGCAGCGTGCCGAACTCCGACGCCGGGCCCAATCGCCCGCGGCCGGTCCGCACCGGGTCCTTTGGGTCGTTCTTTGTTTCGTCGTAAACTTCGAGCAGCTTCTCGCGGTCGAACAGCATCTCCTCGCGCGACGTGGCCGTCAGATCGTAAATATGCGTCAGCTCGATCGCGTCTACCGGGCACGCTTCCTCGCACATGCCGCAGTAGATGCACCGCAACTCGTCGAGCACGAAGGTCGCGGGGAACTTATCGCGGTCGGGCCACTCGGGCGGCGCGGGGGCCGCTTCGATCGCAATGCAATTCGCCGGGCAAGCCGTCGCACAGAGCATGCAAGCCACGCACTTCACGCGGCCCTGCTCGTCGCGGTTGAGCCGATGCACGCCGCGATAATGCAGCGGCAGCTCCGGCTTGACCTCGGGATACTGCTGCGTCACCGGCCGATTGAGTGTGATGTGGTCGATCGTCGTCCGCAGCCCAGCCGCGATCGCGGGCAGGAACGTCGCCTCCCAGAAGCCAAACTCCGGCTCCTCGACCCAGGTCACGTCTTTATGTGCGATTGGCATGACGAAAACTTCTACTTACGTGGTCCAAGCGGCCGGCCGGCTCGCGCGCGGGCGGCGGCGAATCTCGGCCCGCTTTGCGTTGACGCCCATCACCCCGGCCATCAGGAACAAACCGATCGAAGCCGCCAGCAACCACCAGCGGTTCCAACCGAATTGCAGCACCGTCATCACGATCACCACGTTCGCCATCGAAAGCGGTATGAGCACCTTCCACGCCAGGCCCATCAACTGATCGAACCGAAACCGCGGGATCGTCCAACGAATCAGCATCATGAAGATGATGACGGCGCCGACCTTTGAGAGCAGCACGCCGATCTTCACCAGCCACTCGCCCGGATAGGCGCTGTCGACCGTGGCGATCCAGGGGAAGTACCAGCCGCCGAAGAACAGGATCGATATCAAAAAACTCACCGTCACGACATGCACGTACTCGCCGAGAAAGAACATCACGAACCGCAGGCCGCCATACTCCGTGTGGTAGCCGCCCACCAGCTCCTGCTCGCATTCCGGCAAGTCGAACGGCAAGCGGTTCGATTCGGCCATCGCACTGGTGAAGAAGATCAAACACGCCAGCGGCTGGTACCAAAAATTCCACTTCCAGATGCCGCCCTCGGCTTGCTGCGCGAGAATTTGCTCGAGGTTCAGCGTCCCCGCCAGCAGGGCCACCCCCAGCACCGACATGCCCAGCGGAATCTCGTAGCTCACCACTTGAGCACTCGCCCGCAACGAACCGAGCATGCTGTATTTGTTGTTCGAGGCCCAGCCGCCGAGGATCACGCCATACACCGCCAGGCTTGTGATCGCGAAGATGAACACGATGCCGACGTCGATGTGCGGCGCGATGATGAACCGCATGAACGACGGCGCCTGGCCCACCGGCCCGAACGGCACGACCGCGAACGCCAACAGTGTCGTGAACACCGAGATCATCGGTGCGACGCGGTACAAAAACTTGTCCACATGTGCCGGCGACGGATCCTCCTTCAAGAAAATCTTCACGGCGTCGGCCACGGGCTGGAGCAAACCCCACGGACCAACGCGGTTCGGGCCAATGCGATCCTGCATCCGGGCGGAAATCTTCCGCTCGACCAGAATGAGGTACATGCACCCGCCCAGGATCGCGCCCATCGTGATGCCGATCGTCACCAATGTTTGAATGAGCTCGCTCAAGTGCTGGCCACCATTTCTTTGGCGTGCAAACGAACACCCTGCTCGCCAATCTCGCCCATCTCAAGCGGCGCGAGCGCGGGGATCGCCTGCGCCATCTCGCGGCGAATCGCGTTGACGTTAAACAAGCCACGGCGGCCGCTCAGTTCCCACAAAATGCGACCATCCGGCCGCGAACTGCCCGGTCCGCGCACGGCCCGCTGAATTCCCTGCGCGAGTCCCGCGTGATTCACAAACGTCCCCTCGCGCTCGGCGAACGAACCGCCTGCGAGCACCATCGTCGCTTGCCGCGTCGCCGCCGACGGGAAAATATCCTGCACAACCACGGTCTCTGGTTTCGAGAGCGCCACCGCCTGCTCCTCGCCGATCCAACCCTGCGGATCGCCGCCGACGCAGTAGACCGCGCCAAAATCGCCGCTCGACGCTCGGCCCAATACGTCGCCCAGCGGAGTCACCGCGCCGGCAAAATGCTTCAAGATGATCTCCACCCCGCGCCGGTTCGGACTCTTCTCTGCGCGAATCGTGAACTTCGCGGGCTCCACCGCGCGGCCATGCACGTCCTTCGGATACTTGTCGTCCTCGCCGACGTGCCGCACCGACCCCAGCGCGAGCATCACGTTGCCCGAGAGCGACTTCAAATAACTGGCGAGCAAATAGGCTTCTTCGAGCGTCATCCACGGCGAGAGCACGCCGGCGATGCCATGCTGCGGATGCCGGCCCGCCGCATCAAAAGCCGTCCGCACCGCCGCGAGCACCGCGTCCCAATCGCGCGACACTAAGCTGCCGTCGCGGCGCTTGAGCTCCGGCACGGTGAGCCGCTCTTCGGCGTGCAGGTACTTCCAACCGAACCGGCCTTCGTCGCACATGAAGTGCCCCTGGGCCTCGGGGTTCGGTCGCGGACGCAAGCGGTACACTTTGTCGTCGTTCTGGTCGACGTGGATGCTGCAGCCGGTGCTGCAATCTGGGCAGACGCTGTTCGCGCTCTTGAGCCACCAGACCCGCTGCTTGTAGAGAAAATCCTTGCTGCACAGCGCGCCCACCGGGCAGAGGTCGACCACGTTGCCGGCGAGCTTGTTGTTGCACGGCTGGCCCGGGAAAACGTCGATCTCTTCGTGCGTGCCGCGGCCGACGACCATCAACTCCGCCGTGCCGCTGATTTCGCGCGTGAATCGCACGCAGCGGCTGCACATGATGCAGCGATCCGTGAACAGCGTGATCTGGTCGCCGATGTGGTCCTTGTCGGGCTTGATGTTCTTCGGCTCTTGCAGCCGGCTGTAGCCGCGGCCGTAGTGGTAGCTGTAATCCTGCAGAAAACACTCGCCCGCCTGGTCACAGGTTGGGCAATCGAGCGGATGATTCAACAAGAGGTATTCGAGCGTCGCCTTTTGCGCCGCCCGCACCTTCTCGCTGTCGGCAACGATCACCGTGCCGTCCTTGATCTGCTGCTGGCAGCCCGGCACCAGCTTGCCTTCCATCACGATCTGGCCGTCCGGCTTCTTCTGCCCGATCTCCACGAGGCACATCCGGCAACTCGCCACCACCGACAGCGCCGGATGCCAACAATAGGACGGAATCTCGAAGCCAATCCGCTGCGCAGCCTGAATACAATTCAGCCGCTCCTCGGCCCCAAACTCGATAGGCTGGTTGTTAACGTAAACGGTAGGCATAAATCATTTATTCACCACAGAGGCACGGAAGGCACGGAGAAGAATTCGCGGCCTTTGGCTTTCTCCGTGATCTCTGTGTCTCTGTGGTGAATTCTGGTTTGGTTTAGTGAAAGGCCATTAGTTGGTCGGCGGCCGTGATCGATCGATGGCCGCTGCGGATGTAGTCTTCGAACTCGCTGCGGAACTTGGTGATCGCATTCTTGACGGGCCAGGCGGCGCCGTCGGAGAGGCCGCAGATCGTCGTACCCGGGATGATTCCCATCGACGCCGCGACTTCATACAGCAGATCGATATCTTCAATCTTCCCCTCGCCGCTGCGAATGCGGGTGAGAATCTTCGTCATCCAGGCGGTCCCTTCGCGGCAGGGCGTACACTGGCCGCAGGATTCGTGCGACATGAATCGGCAGCAGTTGTAGAGCACGTCGACCATGCTCGTCTCATCGTCGACGACCACGACGGCCGCCGTGCCCAGCCCCAAGCAGCCGGCTCGGCCCGGTCCTGCGAAATCGAGCGGCGTATCGATTTCCGCCGCCGACAGGAACCCCATGCTGATCCCGCCCGGCACAATCGCCTTCGCCTTGCGGCCCTTCCACACGCCGCCGGCATGTTCGTCGATCAGCTCGCGGGCGGTCACCCCGAGCGGCAATTCGACGCAGCCCGGCTTGTTCACGTGCCCGCTGATGCAATAGAGCTTTGGCCCGTAGCTGCCTTGGTCCCGCGGATTCTTCGGATCGGGCGGCACGCCGATCGATTTGAACCAATCGACGCCGCGCTCCAAAATGTGTTTCACGCAACAAAGGGTTTCGACGTTATTGACAATCGTCGGCTTGCGAAACAGGCCCTCGATCGCCGGAAACGGCGGCTTGATCCGCGGCCAGGCTCGCTTGCCTTCGAGGCTCTCGATCAGCCCCGTCTCTTCGCCGCAAATGTACGCCCCGGCCCCGCGATGCAGGTACACGTCCAGATCGAACCCGGTACCCACAATGTTCTTGCCCAACAGCCCGGCCGCGTAGCACTCGCGGATGGCCGCGTCGAGCACGCGGTAGCACTTGCCGTATTCATAGCGCAGATAAATGTACGCCGTGTGCGAACGAATCGCATGGCAGGCAATCGCGATGCCTTCCAAGAGCTGATGCGGATCCTCTTCCATCAGAATCCGATTGTTGAACGTCCCCGGCTCGCTCTCGTCGGCGTTGACGCACAAGTAAATCGGCCCCGGATGATTCTTCGGCAAGAAGGTCCACTTCAAGCCGGCCGAGAACCCGGCCCCACCGCGACCGCGCAAACCCGCGTCTTTCACCAGCGTCGTGACCGCATCCGGCTCCATCGAGAGCGTCTTCTTGAACGTCTCGTACCCACCCTCCGCGCAGTATCCAGCCAGCGCCGCGCTATCGGGCTTATTAATCCGAGCCAACAAAACTGGTTCCAATTTGGGCATGGAATCAATTACTATGAATGACGCTTTTACAGCACGACGGCGTGAAACTTTCCGGCCCTAAGTATCTTTGAAATTGACGGTGAATCGGTTTTCATATCCAAGCTTTTCGTCACTGGCTTGAACTTCGAGCAACAACCGTTGGATTTTTCCAAATAACTCGACTCCCAAACTTTTGCGGCTGGCTATCACATTTTCCCATACGACCTCGATTGGCCGAGCCACGTCAGTCGTTAACCGATCCCATAGTGCTGCAAGGTTATTGCCATAGTAGGGGCCAAACTCGAGCGATTGCGATAGCATACGGTGCAAATCCGCTTCGCTTCTAATTTGGGCGCCATCCAATGTGACAATCATTGCGGTGCTCCGCCTACAACTCCTCGATCAGTTTCGACGCTGATTCGACATCCAAATTCATGTGACAATCTTCGTCTACCAGCATGCACGGCGCGCCTTCGCATGCGCCCAAGCACTCGGCAAACTCCAGCGTCAGCTTCCCGTCGGCCGACGTGTGCCCCGGCTTCACACCCACCCGCTCCGACAATTTCAGGAGTAGCTCTTCGCTGCCCCGCAGCATGCAGGAAATGCTCCGGCAGACCCACA
>JANNTD010000254.1:0-13558 GCA_031403315.1 Planctomycetota bacterium | reverse complement strand
GATGCCACGCTGCAACTGGCCGAACCGATCGTCGAGACGAAGGAGTTCATGCCGCGCTGGCTCACACCCGCCGACGCGACCATTCGCAGCGGCGCACGGGGCACGATCGAACTTTCGATCGTCGGCGACGCACCCCACCGCGGCGTGTTCGCCGTGAACCTGTTTCCCGCCACCACGCCGACCGACTACATCAGCCTCCGCGTCTGGAACCGCGACGGCCAGGAGCAGGAGATCGGCATCCTCCGCGAGCTCGATCGCTGGCCGGCCGAGGCCCAGACGCTCGTCCGCGCCGCGCTCGAGCGACGCTACTACTTGCAGCCCGTCACCGGCATCGACCAACTCCGGCTCGAACTCGGTTATCTGCACTTCGACGCCCGCACCCCTCACGGCCCGCGGCGATTTGCCATGCGCTGGAGCCAAAGCCAGGTGCAGGATTTCGGCGACCGCGGCAAGGTCTTGGTCGACGTCGACGACAACCGTTTCCTGGTGCCCGACGTGACGGCGCTGCCGCCCCACGAGCGCGATTTGTTCCAGCGCTACGTCTATTGGTGATGCCGCAAGCATGCTCTTTGCGGCGTGCCACCGACTCAGTCGCCTGACGACTTTTGCCGATTCGTTACGCACAAAATCGCGACTTGGGCAGAAAACTTTCGCCGCGCGAATCGCTCCCCCACTTTATCGAAAAATCTCTGGACGAGGCCAAAGTTTTCGGCCAACATAACTGGGACCGTTGGTTGAAGCGGGATTCACTTCTCTGGGGAGGCGGCATGCTGATGAACGCGTTGGTAGATACTCGGCAACTCGGACTTGATAACTACTCTTCACGTTCGTGCGCTAACATTCGACGCACGGCCGCACAGATCACAGTTGTTCTCGTCGCGATCGTCGCGAGCTTCCAGGCCGCGACCGCCTGCGCTCAGTTGACCACGCTCCGCGTCGAAGACTATGCGACGCTGCCGATGACCGGCGTGGTCAACGGCGCCTCCAATCCTGCTTATCTCGCGAGGGTCAATTTTCTCGCCGACGACCCCTCGGGCGCGAATCGCTTGTTCGTTAACGATCTCAACGGTCCGCTCTACATGCTCGATAAGACCACGCGCTCGTTCACCCAATACCTGAACTTCAACGGCGTCGGCCGCGAGCTCGGGTTGTTCGACAGACTCTATTTCATCGAAGGCGGCTTCGCGGCCGGGTTCATCACTTTCGAGTTCGATCCCGACTATGCCAACAACGGCAAGTTCTACACGGTCCACATGGAGTCGGGCACCGTCGGCTCTCAACTGCCCACGCACCCGAATCTCGACGCGTCGAGCTTCGGCCCGACCGCTTCGGTCGACGCGCCGGGCAACGCCGCCCGGCAAACCGTGCTGGTCGAGTGGACCGACACCAACATCAACAACTCAACGTTTGAAGGCGCAGCCCGCGAGCTCTTGCGGATGGACATGCGCGATCGCATTCATCCGATGGGCGACATCATCTTCAATCCCACTGCCGGGCCCGGCGACCCCGATTGGCGCGTGATGTACCTCTCCGTCGGCGACGCAGGCAACGGCGAACAATCCGACGCCGCCCTCCGGCGCACTCCTCAACTGCTCAGCGCGCTAGGCGGCAAAATCCTGCGAATCATGCCCGATCTGGCGGGCGGCAACACGCCTAGCACCATCAGCCCCAACGGCAAATATCGCATCCCCGACGACAATCCCTTCACCGGCATCGGCGATGCAAATGTCCGCGATGAAATCTACGCCCTCGGCCTCCGCAATCCGCACCGCATGTCGTGGGACGTCGATCCTGCCGATCCTAATAACAACCACCTCATCGCCAGCGACATCGGGCTGTTCACCTGGGAAGAAGTCAACATCATCCATAAAGGCGCGAACTATGGCTATTCGCTCCGCGAAGGGAACCAGTTGCTCGGCCCAGGATCGCGCGGCGTGCCGCCGATCAATGTGACCGGACCACTTCCGAATCCCGACACCATTCCGAACGAGCAAATTTGCGCGGGGCCGGCCTTCACCGCCTGTACCTCCAACGGCACCGTGACGCCGCTCTACCCGGTCCTCCAATACGGTCACGGCCTCGCCGGACAAGACCAACTGTTGGCCGGCGACTCGATTAGCGATGGTTTCGTTTATCGCGGCACGAAAATTCCAGAACTCCTCGGTAAGTACATCTTCGGCGACATCACGACCGGCGTTCTCTACTACGCCGATTGGGCCGAGATGCTCGCTGCCGATGACGGCAACCCCGCTACCCTCGCTGCGATCCATGCGATCGACTTGCTCTGGGACAACCCCAACGACGGCCCCGACGCGGGCGAAGTGCTCTACAGCACACTGACCACCGACAGCGCGATTCGCGGGCCCCTGTTTCAGATCGTCGAATCGGCCTACGAGGCCCGCGGCGGCCTCGACCCGAATTTGCCCGGCGGAGCCAACGCCACTGGCGCCTTCGGCCGGGCCGATGTCCGGCTCCAGATCGATGCCAACGGCGAGCTCTATATCCTCAGCAAGAGCGATGGCATGATTCGGGCCCTCGTGGCCCCGGTTCCGGAACCGGCCACCGCCTGGCTATTTGCCATGGCGATCGTCGTGTCGGTGCTGCCGCGGCAGCGCTCCGCTCTCGCCTGTTAGCGGGCAGCACGGGTCGACACGAATTGTTTTCGGTGTCCGCGTTACGCGAATTATTTCCCCATCCGTCATTTTTCAGGAAATGATCTGCGCGATCGCGCCGCTCGCGTGACTCATTCCAAGGGCAACTGGACAAGTCCACAAATTTGAACGAATATGGCAGAGTTCGGCTGGCGTTCGCACGCGCACTCTTCTCAGGCGATGCACCTATGATGCTCTCTGGCGGCACGTTGTTTTGTATTCACCAATCGAGCCGGCGGACGATGTTGGCGATTGGCTCGGCATGCGCGCTCGGATCGATTGTCGCTTGCCTGGCAACCAACGCGGCCGCGCAATTGACTTCGCTTCAGGTCGTCGACTTTGCCACCATGCCGCAGACGGGCATCGTCGGCGGCATGGCGACTCAGGCATACATGGCTCGGGTCAACTTCCTGGCCGACGATCCCAGTAATCCGGAACGATTCTTCGTCAACGACCTCAACGGGCCACTCTACATTCTCGACAAACAAACCAAGCAGTTCACGACCTACTTGAACTTCAACGGCACGGGCGCCGCGACCGGATTGTACGACCGGTTCTACTACAACCAAGGCGGCTTTGGCGCCGGGTTTATCACCTTTCAGTTCGACCCCGACTACGCCAACAACGGCAAGTTTTATACTGTCCACATGGAATCGGGCACGAGTGGTTCTCAACTACCTACGCACCCGAACCTTAACACCACGAACTACGGGGTCACCACGTCGATCGACGAGCCCGGCAACCCCTCTCGCCAACAGGTGCTCGTCGAATGGACCGATACCAACATCGGCAATAGCACGTTCGAAGGCACGGCCCGCGAGATGTTTCGAATGGACATGCGCGACCGAATTCATCCGATGGGCGACATCATCTTCAACCCCACAGCGGGACCCACCGACCCAGATTGGCGCGTCATGTATATCTCCCTCGGCGACGCCGGCAACGGGGAGAATGCCGACGCCGCAATTCGCCGGACGAACCAGTTGCTCAACGCATACGGCGGCAAGATTCTGAGAATTGCGCCCGACATCAACGTCAACGTCGAGACGACGGCCAGCCCCAACGGCAAGTATTACATTCCCACGGACAATCCCTTCACGGGAGTGGCGAATCCAGGCGGCACCAACGGAAATGTCCGCGACGAAATCTACGCTCTCGGTCTCCGCAATCCCCATCGCATGAGCTGGGACGTCGATCCGGCCGACCCCAATCCCGAAACGAACAATCATCTGATCGCCAACGACATCGGCCTGTTCACGTGGGAAGAAGTGAACATCATTCACAAGGGCGGCAACTACGGCTACTCGCAACGTGAAGGGAACCAGCTGCTGCAGACGAACAACCAGACGACCGTCCTCCCCAATCCCGACTCGATCAGCAACGAGCTCATCTGTACCGGGTCGTTGTTCACCTCGTGCACGAACAACGGCACCATCACGCCGCTCTATCCGGTGATCCAATACGGCCACGGTCTCGCCGGCCAGGACCAATTGCTCGCCGGCGACTCGATCTCGAGCGGCTTCGTCTACCGTGGCAACAATCTTCCGCAGCTCTACGGCAAATATCTGTTCGGCGACATCACGACCGGCGCGGTTTACTATGCCGACTTTGACGAAATGCTAGCCGCCGACGACGGCAATCCTGGCACGCAAGCCGCGATTCATTCGCTCGACATTCTCTGGGACGATCCCAATGATGCGCCCGACGACGGCGAGGAACTGTACGAGACGCTCACGTCGAACGACGCGATTCGTGGGCCGATGTTTCAGATCATCCACAACACCTACATCGACCGCACCGGCCTCCCCGCCAATTCGCCACTGCCGCAGACTGCCAATGTCACCGGCGCTTTCGGCCGGGCCGACATTCGCATCGCCGTCGGCGCCGATGGCGAGCTCTACATCCTATCCAAGAGCGATGGCATGATCCGCGCCATCACCGGCCCGGAGCCGCTCCCCGGCGACTACAACTATGACGGCATGGTTGACGTCGGCGACTACGATGTCTGGAAAGCCGCCTACGGAACCACGGTCCCGCGTCTCGGCCTCTGGGCCGACGGCAACCAGGATGGCCTCGTCGACGCCGCCGACTACACCGTCTGGCGCGACCATTTCGAGCAAGTCGTTGAGCCTGGCGGCGGCTCGCGCTCGGTGCCCGAGCCGACGAGTGCTATGCTGCTGGCTGCCGCCGCTGGGATACTCTTGGTCGCGCAGCGTCGCGCTCGGTAAGGGGCCGCGCTTGCTAAGAGATTACCCACCCAGCGCGGAAGCAATTTCCACCGTTCACTCTGCGCTCGGCGGGCGCTCAGGCGGAGGGGCCAGCGACGCCGGCGGCGGAAGATAGCGCGATGCAAAAGCAATCAAGTGCTCCATGTTCGGCAAGTTCAGCTTTTCGCGGGCGCGCTTCATGTAGGTGTGTACCGTGCTCACGCTGACGTCGAATTCCGCCGCAATCTCCGCCGTGCTGCGGCCAATGGCAAGACACTGCAAACACTCTCGTTCGCGCGCCGTGAGCAGCCGAAGCTCGTCCGGCATTCTCATGCCCACCAAGCAGACGCCCAAATCGACGGTCGTCAACGGCCAGACCCACACATGAAAGTGCTCACCTTGGTCCGTGCTCGCGTCGAATTCCTGGGGCTCGTTCAGGAAGACCGCACGCGACACTCGATCCTTCACCAGTTCGCGATTCTGCTCGGCGGCGTACTCCCAAATGCGAACGCCAGGCTTGTAAACCGGGTTCGGATGATTGGTCCAAATCATCTCGCCCTGTGCGTCGCACAATGTCACAACAGGAACGACAGAAGTCCTAGTTGGCATGTAAATCCGCCTACAAGCTGTGCCAAATATTACCGCTAGCTTAGCACTCGTCGGCAGAGTGTCTGCGGAATAAGCCCGATTTGGCTGACATGCGCCAAGGGTTACCGCTCGGTTTCAACAAGCGCTTGGGGTAAAAACCCCAGCGACGGGTCGCCGCAGCTGAGAAATTGTCGCGCTCCGTGGGACCAACGTCCTCTCCGACGCGACTCGCCGAATCGAAGGCTGCGACTAAAACACCATTCGGCGAAAGAATTGTGCGACTCACGATGGCGCGATCCTGCTGCGCGACCGATTATGAACGTATCGCTCGTGGCGGACCGATACGCCGGCCGGGACGGACCAATGCGAGTTGGGGCAGGCCGCCCCGGCCGGTATTTATTCTCGCGCCTGCGATGCAGTTCGCGCTGCCACCGGGTGCGCTATTCTCAAGCTGGCAAGGGGTGTGATCGCCAGCGGAGCTGTCGCGGGATAGCAGTATCGTGCTGCAAAGCCGATCAGCGCTTCGACGCTCCGCAGTTTGAGCTTCTTCCGCGCCCGTCGAAAGTGCGTGTGGACCGTGCTCACGCTCACGTCCATTTCGCCCGCAATTTCGCTGGTCGTCCGACCCTCGGCCAACCGCTCCAGCGAGGTTCGCTCCCGCGGGCTCAGCAGTTTCATTTCCTCCGGCACTTGCACCGCCAAAATGCACACCGCCAGCTCGGGCGAATTCAAGGGCCAGATCCAGGCGTGATAATGTTCGCCGATTTGCGTGGTCGCGTCGATCTCTTGCGGCTCGCGCAGGACGACGGCGCGTGAGATCGCGTTCTTGCTGGTCTCCCGATACTCGGGCGCAGCATACTCCCAGATGAAGGGGCCGGGCTTGTAGGCCGGATTCACGCTACTCGTCCAGATCATCCGCCCCGCCGCATCGCAGAGCGTGACTGTGGTAACAAGCGTTGTCGTAACCGGCATGACAAATGAACCTGGGATTGGTGTGAAGCACGATTGCGGTCCCCGCCAAAATCGACGACCCTAAAGCCTACACGAATCGTTTCGGCTGGCCAGAGCGGATCGGGGCAGGTCGCCCTGGCTGGCGTTTTTTTATTTGCCGGTGGCGGTCCAGCCCCGTCGTTTCTCCGGCCGCGTTGCCGGCGTCGGAATTCTTGGTTCGAGACCGGCCGTCAACTCCCGTCGGGCCCCGTTCGTTGTAAGTGCGATGCGGACCGCGCGCGGCGCTTGACCTGCATCGGCACGAGCGCGCCCACCTTCGGAAAGCAATACCGCGCCGCGAAGCTCACCAATTCCTCAAAGGACTTTAGTTTCAGTTTGATGCGAGCGCGCCTCATCAGCGTGTGAACTGTGCTGGTGCTCACGTCCATTTCCAAGGCCAGCTCGCCGACTGTCCGACCGCGCGAGAGCAGCTTCAGGCATTCCTGCTCGCGCGGTGTCAGTTGGGCCATCTCTTCGGGAATTCGCATCGCCAGAATGCAGACCGCCGCGTCCGGCCAATTCAGCGGCCACAGCCACGCGCGGTACCGCCCGCCGTACACGCAGTTCACGTCGATCTGCTGCCGCTTGCAGAGCGTCGTGGCGCGGGAGAACGCCTCACGATACTTCTCGCGGTCGCTCTCCGGCACGTAGTTCCACGCCAAATCTCCGTAGGCATGGTACAGCGCCTCCTTGCTGCTCCAGTTGAGAATGCCTTTCCAGTCGCAAATCAGCACGTGCGAATCATCTTGTTTAAGTTGGGTCATTGCCTCTCCGATGTCTGTTGATGTTCGCCCGGTCCTAAATTCGCGCGGCGGCGGACCGTCGCGTCCGTGCCGGCCGCCATGTCGCCAACCTGCTCCTCGAGCGGATGGGAAAACGTGTCGCAGTGCCGGGCGGCGAAGCTGATCAGCGACTCAAGCGACGACAAACCCAGCTTCACGCGGGCCCGCTTGAAATGCGTGTGCACCGTACTGACCGCGATCTTCAGCTTCGCGGCGATCTTTCCGGCCGAGAGGCCGTAGGCCAACAGCTTCAAGCAGTCCTGCTCACGGTTGGTCAGTAGCGCCAGTTCGTCCGGCACGTGAACCGCGAGCGCGCAAACCGCCACGTCCGGAGAGTCGAGCGGCCAGAGCCACACGCGATAGTGATCGCCGATTTCGTTGACCACCTGCAGCTCTTGGCTCTTGCGGTGATTCACCACCTCGGCAACGGCTTCCTGGACCGTCGCGCGAAAATCTTCGCGTACGTATTGCTCCGCCGCCTGGCCCGGCTCGCGCCGCGGGTTTTCACTGCTGACCCAAACGACACGACCCTGCCAATCGAGCAAGACCACAATCGTCGCTTCTCGCGTCGTACCAGGCATGACAACGACACCCAGAACTTGTTCGCCAAGCGATGGCCGAGGTGCGAAAACTGGCCGATATTTCATTGGCGTACAACGCGGCCAGCCGAGCGGTGCGGGGCAGCATCGCTCGGACCAGCCGTTTTCTCTTCTCTGGGAAAGACTGCCTGCTCCACCTCTCACGATATAGCGCGGGATGCGGGATGTCACGTCTGCCATGACAACCTGATCCACCAAGTGCGGCGAATACACGCCAAACGACCCGCTGCGGAAGCGCTCCCCAAGGAACTCAATTGGGGAACTCAATTGGCCGCCCGGTGGTGGACAAACGGGTGGCCTACTGCCACCTCCGAAATGGCTTTTCGGCTATCCCTCAAACGAATCTGACACCCGTGGTACTGCCGGGTTCCAAGCGGTCGAGAGCACGGGGATGGGGATATCGCTCAGACCGATTTCTCACCCCTATTGTCGCGGAACCATCCGCGCCAAGCGCCGGTCAGATTCGAAATAGGATCATCCAGCAGATAGACAACGTCGCGAGCGAAATCGCCAAGGCCGCATAGTATCGCCGCGTGGCCGGCGGGCTCAATTCCTGGCGCATGTTTTTCACGACCAGATACAACACATAGAACGCGAGCGGCGGGAACATCAGGCCGAAGATCGCCGCCCGCCACGCCCGCTGCGCGTCGGCCTCGGCCGGAGGCAGGGCAACTTCCTCGGCCTCCTGCTCGTCGGAATCGGCGCGCCGCACGCTGTCAGGGGAATGCCCCGGAGTCGGACGAGCGCCACCCTCTTCGCCCCGCGCCGTTTCGCACGACCAGCAGGCGTCAAAGCCACCATCCACGTCGGCTCCGCACCGCGGACACGTCCAAGTCGCAGCGTCGGTCGCGGCGGAATGCGATTCGATCGTACGCAAGAAGTCGGTCGCACGCACCGCATCGCGTCTGGCCACCTGAAGTTTCGCGCCGCCCAGCGCGGTGCCAAGATACCACAACCAACTCGTGGTCGCATCATCGGCGACGCAGGCGCGAATGCCATCGCCCGTAAGCACGCTCTTCGCCAAATGCGCGTCTTGCGGCGATCCGTACTTGCGAATCGTCACCAAGTCGTCGTCGGACATTCCGATGATTGTATCACACCTGTGCGATCATGCTGCCAAGCACGGGAAAGCGGCACCGTCGCAGAACAGCGATCGTTCCGATCAGGAACTCGAGCAGCAGAACGGCGCTGGTTGGCTCGGGAACCGCGGCGAGGCTGCCCGCGCCGCCGGCGATCGATTGTCCGAAGTGCGCCTTCCACATGCCATAGTCGCCGGCGTCGATCTGTCCATTGCCGTTGCCGTCGGCCGCCAGTCCCGCGCCGAGCTGGCCCAGCGAGTTCCGCCACAGCGTGTAGTCGGCAGCGTCGACTGTGCCGCTGAAATTGTAGTCGCCCGCCAAAGCGACCTGCAGCAACACGGCGTTCGAACTATAGCGAAGTTGCCAACTCGCACCGACGAGGCTCGGCAGCGACGCGCTCGCAAACGTGCCGCCGACGCCACCCGCGGCGCTAACGATCTGAAACACGCTACCAGGCGACGGGGTAAATCCGCCGGTTAGGTCGACGTCGAGCGTGCCGCCCAGCATCGCGTCACCACTCACGGCAAGCGTATCGTATTGACTGCCGGGCGAGGTGCCGCCCAACTCGATGACCAAACTCGACGCCCCGCCGAGCGCTACGTCGCCGCCGAAGCTTACCGCCGCCGGACTCGCGCCCGGGCTAAACGTGTTGAGAAACGTCACGGTCCCGGTGCCAGTGTAGCTTCCCGGCCCACTCACCGGCCCAAAGAAGCGGACCGTCGAACCGGTCGACGTGCTGACGACGCCGTTTTGGGTGACGCCTCCGATCACGTCGAGCGCGCCGCCCACGCTGATCGCGCCGGTGTTTGTGAGTCCGCCGGTGCGGAGCGTGCCGTAGCCTTCGATGCGGCTGGGGTTGGCGAGCGCCGCGTTGTTGTTGTCGAGCGCCCCGCCAGTCAGCGCAACGAGACCGGCGTTCGTTGCCAGTCCCTGGGTAAAGAACAGTTGCGTGCCCGCACCCGCTTCGAGGCGTCCTGCGGCCGTGTTCGTGTTGCCGGAGCTGGCAAACGAGAGCGTGCCGCCCTCGGCGCGGACCACTCCGCCGTTGAGCGCCGCGCCCGTGACGCGGCCTTGTCCGCGGAGCGTGCCGGTGTTGGTCACCGAATTGAGATTGAGCGACGCACTCGGTCCACCCAGCACGATCGTGCCGCTGGAGTTGAATGCATTTTGAATGTTCATCGTGCCGCCTTCGTCGACGCGCAACTCTCCGCCGGCAGTGTTGTTGCCGAACAAATTGACGATCGTGAGCGGCTCGGTCCCCGAGGCCCGCACCAGTCCGCCGGCGTTGGTGAGCGCCGACTGCACGGTGCCGCTGCCGCGGATTTCGCCGCCGCCGCTATTCGAGAGCGAGCCGGTCCCCATGATCGCGCCGCCTGCGAGCTGCATCAGCCCCAAGTTGCCGAAGCCCGCGGCGCTATTCCATTGCAGTTGCCGCCCGCTGGGAACGCTGATGGTGCCCGAGTTCGTGAAGCTGAAGTTGGAGGCCAGCGTGAGATTGCCGCCACTGACCTGGATCTGTCCTGAATTGCTGAAGCTGGTGTTGGTGGTGGTGATCGTTCCAAAGCCGCTGACGATGCCCGAGCTGATGAAAGAAGTCGACCCGCTGGCGGAGAGCGTGCCGCCCGCAAGCTCGATCGTGCCGGCGTTGTTGAGCTGCTGCGTGCCGAAGGTCAGCGTGCGACTGTTGGCGACGCGAACGGTGCCGAAATTGTTGAGCGCGGCCGTGAGCGTCAAATTGGCGTTGAAAGTGGCGTCGCCGCCGGCTTCGTTGGCGATGTTCCCGCTGTGGGTGCCGCCGTTGTAGACGAATACGCCGCGATTGACGAGCGAGCCGGTGAACGTGCCGGCGTTCTGCGTCAGCGTGTGGCCGAAGGTATTGATCAAACCGGTCGCAGTCAACGTACCAGAATTCAGCCGGAGAGACGTACCGAGCGTAAGTGCGTTGCCGCTCAGCGCCAGCGTGCTGCCAGCGCCAGTGAGCGTCAACTCCCGCCCCGGTGCGTCTTCGCCAATCGTTCCGGAAATCGCCAGGTTCGTGATGCCGTTGGTGAGCGTATGGATGCCCGTGAGCGTGACAGGCCCCGTGAACCCCAAGCCCGTGCCGCTCGGGATCGCGAAATCGCTGTGGATGACGACCGAGTTGCCGACGACCCGGTTGGCGCCGGTAGCTTCCACTTTGCCGCCATGGATCGCCAGCACGCCGGTCCCCAAGCTGCTGCCGCTGCCGATGGCCAGGGTGCCCTCGTTGAGCGTGACCCCGCCCGTGAACGTGTTGTTTCCACTGATCACCACCGCGCCCGCGCCATTCTTGACGATCGCTCCCGAGCCGCTGACGGCACCGCCCAAGGCAATCGTCGACGGGCTGTTGATGGTCAAGGTATGAATGCCCAAGCCGATGGTCCCGTTGGCGGCGAGCGGGCCGATGCCGCCCCAAGTTTGAGCGGCGGCCAGGGCCAGCGGGACGCCAAACGTCTCCGTGACGCTGGGGTTGTTGTTCGTGATCCCGCCGCCGCGCAGAAACAGAAATGCGCCGCCGGAGCTGCCGATGTTGAACGCCCCCGCCGCATTGTCGAACGTCACCCCATTGATGTCGAAGCTGACATTCACCACCGGCGCGAGCCGCGACGTGCCCGCGAAGTTGGGCGTCGCGGTGCCGTTGTTGGCGGGCACCGCGTTGGGACTCCAATTCGCCGAGTCGTTCCAATTATTCGTCGTCGCCGACCCGCCGTCCCAAGTCTGGCCACTGGCAGTTGTCCGCACGAGCAAAGCGATCGCCAACCCCAGCATCATCCGTGTGCGCATCTGGAGGATCCTTCCACAAAAGTTGTTCCCAGCCCTGGTGACGAAGCCGCCCGGAGCGTGCGATTCGCTCCCGGCAAGCACGCTAACTATGCGCTGAGCCCCGTTTCGCGGTCAACGATAGTCGCGACTTGGCGCCCATGGAAGTGCTAGCAAGCCTTGGTGCTCGCAACCCAAATGTGGACACCGCCTTACCCTTTGGCCGATTCCTTGGCCCAAGTGTCACGCAGCGTCACCGTGCGGTTGAACACTGGTCGGCCGGGTTGCGAGTCCTTCGGGTCGGTGAAGAAGTAACCCAGCCGCTCGAATTGAATGTGGGCTCCCGGGCCGGCCTCGGCGAGCGACGGCTCCACTTTGGCGTCGGTGATCACATCCAGCGACTTCGGGTTGATGTTGTCGAGCCACGTCTTACCCTCCGGCACATCGTCCGGATTCTCGGTGTTGCAGAGGTGGTCGTAGAGCCGCACCGCGGCCGAGTGGGCGTGCAACGCCGAGACCCAATGTATCGTCCCCTTCACCTTGCGGCCGTCCGGGGCGTTGCCGCCGTGCGTCGCGGGATCGTACGTGCACCGCAGCTCGACGATGTTGCCCGCCTTGTCCTTGATCACCTCTTTGCAGGTAATGAAATACGCGTACCGCAGCCGCACCTCGCGGCCAATGGAGAGCCGGTAAAAATTCTTCGGCGCGTTTTCCATGAAGTCGTCCGCCTCGATCCACAGCTCGCGCGAGAACGGCACAATGCGTGTTCCCATCTCCGGGAGTTGCGGATGATTCGCCGCTTCGAGGTCTTCGACCTCGCCTTCCGGATAGTTTTCGATGATCACCTTCAGCGGCCGCAGGACGCCCATCGCCCGCGGGGCGCGATCGTTGAGGTCGGTCCGAATCGCGTCTTCGAGCCAGGCCATGTCGATCGTGCTGTTGAACTTCGCCACGCCGATCCGCTCGCAAAACGCGCGCAGCGACTCCGGCGTGTAACCGCGGCGACGCAGGCCGCGGAGCGTTGGCATCCGCGGATCGTCCCACCCCGCGACGTGCTTTTGCTGCACCAGCTCGAGCAGCTTCCGCTTGCTCATCACGGTGTACGTAAGATTGAGCCGCGCAAACTCGATCTGCTGCGGATGGTGAATTCCGAGCGATTCGCAGAACCAATCGTACAGCGGCCGGTGGTTCTCAAACTCCAGCGTGCAGATCGAGTGGGTGATCCCCTCGATTGAATCGCTCTGCCCGTGTGTGTAGTCGTACGACGGGTAGATGCACCAGCGGTCGCCCGAGCGATGGTGCGACGCGTGCTTGATGCGGTACATCACGGGGTCGCGCATATTGATATTCGGCGACGCCATGTCGATCTTCGCCCGCAACGTCCGCGTCCCGTCTGGGAACTCGCCTTTTTCCATCCGCTCGAAGAGGTCGAGATTCTCCGCGACCGTGCGATCGCGGAACGGGCTGTTCTTACCCGGCTCGCTCAGCGTGCCGCGATGCGTGCGGACCTCGTCGGCCGACAAATCGCAGACATAGGCCTTGCCGTCGTTGATCAGCTGAATCGCCCAATCGTAGAGCTGCTGAAAATAGTCGGACGCATAGAACAGCCGATCCTCCCAATCACCACCCAACCAGCGGACGTCATCGATGATCGAATCGACGTACTCCTGCTCTTCCTTCGTGGGATTGGTGTCGTCGAACCGCAGGTTGAACTTGCCGTTGTATTCTTGAGCCAGGCCGAAGTTGAGGCAGATGCTCTTGGCGTGGCCGATGTGCAGATACCCGTTCGGCTCAGGCGGAAACCGCGTGTGCACTCGCCCATTGTTCTTCCCCGCCGCCAAATCGGCTTCGACGATCTGCTCGATGAAATTGCGCGAGGGCTTG
>JANNTD010000253.1:0-11191 GCA_031403315.1 Planctomycetota bacterium | reverse complement strand
GCAAGAGCCGGATGATCCCGACGCTCCGCCTCCGCAGTGGATTAGCACCGTTGTAGGGCTCTCAGCGCTCAAGGCTGTCGGCGCAGGCGCACTCTTTGTTACGATTGCCGTCAAGCAGTGGGTCTTTACGCTGTCAGCCATCAGCGTCATCGGCGATGCCGGACCGGGTGGAAAGGCCAATGTCGGTGCTTATTTATTCTACGTACTTGCAACACAGACACTGGCAATGACGCCTATCCTCGTTTACGCAGCAGCGCCGCACCAGAGCGCTAAACCATTGAAGGCGGCACAGGCTTGGCTCGAGCGGCACAATCGACGGATCGTGATTGTCATGTCGCTGTTTTTTGGTGCGTGGTTTCTATTCAAAGGCATCACCGGTTTGATCGGTTGATGGCTCGTTACGCGGTTCTTCGACGCGCTTCGCGCCTCATGGCGTTCTTGCAACAAATCTATTCTGCAATACTCGGGCGGGGAACGGCTTCGTAGGGACCCTGAAAAGCACCTTATGGGGCATGGCTCCAGCCGTGGGAGCTCAGAAACCGCAGCCGCGGACGAGATAATGGGAAATAATTGCCACGCGTTAGGCACTGAGGGGGGCGCAGCTTGTTACAATGGGTAACATTCCGAGCTTGGTTCGTCTTCAAGCTCAAGCCATCTGGGAAATGTCGGTAAATTAGTGTTTCTTGTTTATCGTTCGCTTCGCGTGAGAGTCTCCTGGATGAAGAATTGGATTGGCGCTTTCGTTGTCGTTGTCGTATGGGCTTATCTGCCCGTCGTGATGTTGGCGATTATGGGCCCGGACGAACAAGTGGCCAGATTGCTTCCGGTAGTGCCGGGCTGGCTGGTATGGTTCGTCTCGCCGCGTGACGAGCATTCGCAGTATTGGGCAGCGGCAGCGACCACCGTCGGCGTGATCGGCGGCCTCAGTTGGATTGGCTCGAAGGGCCGCTTGCCCCGGATGGCCGCGGGGTTTCTGGCGTTTTTGAATTCCTTCGTGTGCGTCGCCATCTACGTTATCGCTTCGGCCGTGTTGGCGGCCAAGGGCGCGGGTGATGCCCGCTTATTGCTCAGCCCCTGGTGATTTCGTTCTTGGTGATAATGTTCCAAGAAACAAGTGGTGGCTCGACGAAGTGACTGTTCGCCGAAAAAGATCATGCGCTCGAGGCACTCAGACTTGTGGCTCCCATGAAAGCGTTCCAGACGCGCGTTGAGATTGGGTGTTTTTTCTTTGAAGTACATGAGATTAGACACACCCTCGCCCGGAGCAGCGCCATGGCGTCAGTGGTTTGGTCGTTGAGCGGCCAATCCCTGCGAGGGGTCTGCAGTTGAGGCCGAAACACACGGAGTTGCCCAAGGGGTACGCCGCGACAGTCGTCTAGCCATGGGCATCTCCTGGGTCGCACAGCGTCGGCAGAGCAGTGTCAACGCGTAAGGAGCGCCAAGTCGCACTCAGGACGCCGCGGCATGGCGTGAGGTCGTACCGCTTCCGGCATGGCGCCGCGGCGTTATAATCTTGCAAAGACTTGCCTTGGCCGCTGCCCGGGCGCATATCGGATCGGCCCGTGCGTCCCTCCACCTTGAGGTGCGCACACTGCGCGCCGCCGGCCTCGACGCATGGTACATCGCATGACTAGAATCGCCCAGAATTTGAAGCAGCTAGAGAGCCGCTTCTGGGCGTCATTCTCCTTCGTCGGCCTGGCGACGGCGACGCTTTTTTTCGCTGCGTCTCTCACACCGTCGCTGTTGCCACGACCCTTCGTCGTGCAGGGGGCGCTGTCGGGGTTTGCACTGGCCGTTGGTTACGGCGTCGGCGTGTTCTTTGTCGCTGCCTGGTTGTTCCTCGAAATTCCCAAGCCGCCCGATCACGTCCAGCAGTGGAGCAAGCGGATCACGACCGCCGCCGTCGCCGCAGTCGTGGTGCTGTTTCTGTGGCGCGACGTCGTCTGGCAAAACTCGATTCACCAGCTCATGGAGATGCCGCCTGTGGAGACCGGCTATCCTTGGCGCGTCGCCGCCATAGCGCTGCTGGTCGGGATCGCAATCATTGCCGCCGCGCGCGCTGTGCGCGGCCTCTGGCGGCTCGTCGACCGCAAGGTCAGCGCCGTGATTCCGCGCCGCATTTCGGTTGTTGTCAGCGCGCTGCTCGTAGCCGTGGGGCTGATGATGCTGGTCAACGACGTCTTTGCTCGACTGGCGCTCGACGCCGCCGACGCCGTTTTTCTCGAGATGGACATGCTCATCGAGGAAGGGATCGAGCAGCCCGAGGAAGCCGTCGCCTCGGGTAGCAGCGAATCGCTGATTGCGTGGGGCACGATCGGTCGCCGCGGCAAGCAGTTTATCGCTGCCGGCCCAACGCAGGACGAGATCGGCACGTTCTGGGACAAGCCGGCCACGCGACCGTTGCGCGTTTACGTCGGCCTCGCCTCGCGAGAGACTTCCGAAGAACGTGCCAAGCTCGCACTCGAAGAGCTGCGCCGCATTGGCGGCTTCGAGCGAAAGGTCCTGATCATTGCCACCCCGACTGGCACCGGCTGGCTCGATCCCGGCGCCGTCGACCCAATCGAGTACCTCCACGCGGGCGATACGGCTATCGTCAGCGTGCAGTACTCCTATCTACCGAGCTGGATCACCATCCTGGTCGATCCCACGCGCTCGCAGGATTCCGCCGCGGCGCTGTTCGACGAGGTGTACTACTTCTGGGAAACGCTTCCCAAGGAGAGCCGCCCGAAGCTGTATGTCTATGGATTGAGCCTGGGCGCGCTCGGCTCCGCGGCCAGCGCCGACTTGTTCACCGTGTTCGAAGACCCGATTCAGGGCGGCGTTTGGAGCGGCCCGCCATTTCCGAGCGCCGCCTGGGGCAAGGTCACCCGCTACCGAAACCCAGACTCGCCGATGTGGCTGCCAAGATTTCGCAACGGTTCCATGCTCCGCTTTACGGGCCTGGACAACTCGTTGGGAAAATTCGGCAAACGCTGGGGCCCCATGCGATTCGTCTACATCCAGCATGCCAGCGACCCGATGACTTTCTTCTCGCCCGACCTGCTCTACTGCAAACCCGATTGGCTTGTCGGCGAGCGCGGGCCCGATGTTTCGCCGTACTTGCGCTGGTATCCGATCGTCACGTTCCTGCAAATCGCCTTTGACCTGCCCATGGCCACCAGCATTCCGGCCGGGTACGGTCACAACTACTCCCCGGCGAGCTACATTAATTCGTGGATCGAGGTAACGCAGCCTGAGTCGTGGAGTGAAGCCGATACGCAGCGCCTGAAGGAAGCGTTTGCCGAAACGACGAAGCCCGACATGCAGTCGCCTTAGGCGGCGACCAGGATTCTCGCCAGCATGTGGCGGGCCAGTTAGAATCCACTCGATTTGTCGATCCTACCTCAACCACTTAGAGCGCGAGCCAATGTCTCTTGATGGATGGCGTAAGACAGGCATCAACGGCCAGCAGGGATAGGCGCGCCCACTTCGGTCAAACTGCCGGCAGCGGCTCAGGTGCCACTGCGAATGCCGCCGTCCCTGAGCCGTCAACATTGATATTGCTGATGTTTGCGGCGGCTGGCTGGTGTTTTCGGCGAGGCCGGGCCGCATAAAAAGTCCCGAGAACTCGTCAACGCGTGATACTATCAACAAACCACCGATTTTTTGTACTGCTGAGGTCTGGCTGGCATGGCTGCCGTGTTGAAATGCACGGTCGTCACGTCGTGACTAGCGGGATGTGCTTCCTGAAACGCTTTCGGTTGGTTGGCTGGCCCGCTGGCGGCCAGCCGTAGGCGGCTCAGGCTGCCTTTGCCTTCGGTTTTCGCCGCGAGTCGATGAAGCGGATTGCTATTTGGGCAAGCTCGATGACCGCTTCAAGGTGTTCGCGGCTTAGGCTGCCGTGTTGCCACTGACCGCCTTGGTCCTTGTAGGGCCGTTTAATCGTGGTCGAGTACCACCTGCCGCCCTTTTCGCTGGTCTGTTCGACGATGGCCAATTGCACGCTGTTCTTGTTGTTGGTGAGTATGGATTGCTTTTTCCATGGTTTCCTCCGTTTGAAAAAGTGAGTTGTTCTTTCACCCAGTGTTCAAGAACAATCACTTTTGGACGGTGGAAAGCGAGCGGCGTGTTGCAGCCGGAAAAAACTACGCGACCGGCAGCAAGCCGAGTGACAGGCTTCGCCTGGCACGGGGTTGCTTTCGGTCGATTCCGCCGGGTCCGGCTGCCGCAAGCGAAAGGAAAAATGAGCAACCTGAACGGCTCCGACTACGGTTCGCGTGCAGGCGATTGGCGTCCGGGCAGCGGTGTGGCAAGAGTTTGTTCGACCTGATGCGGCCGACGGGTCACTTATCGGCAGCTTTTCAGCCGCGATTCTCGTAGCTACAATCAGGATTGAATTTGTAGCGACTCCGGCAATTGCTAAAAGGCCGACGGTAGCCGTCGCGGGTGTAGCTCAATGGCAGAGCACTTGGTTCCCAACCAAGACACGAGGGTTCGATTCCCTTCACCCGCTCTTAGGACTTCGCCTTCTTGCGTAGTTCCGCCTTGGCCGTTCGCAGTGCGGTTCGGACCCATTCGATGACCGGGCGATTCTCTGGCGATACTGGCTTCATGTAGACGTCGGCCATGTCGGAGCTTGCGGAGTGGCCGAGCCATCGCTTCATTGCACCGATGGAACACCCGTCCCTTGAGCCGAACTCGGTTGCCCCTAAATGCCGAAGGGTGTAAAAACCGCCGACTCCTTTGCAGTCGTCGCCCAAGCGTTTGACGAGCTTGGACCACCAAAGGTGGACTGAGTCTGCGTGTTCATGGACGACGGGCATGCCCTTGACGGTGATGAATAAGCGGTCGCCGTCTTGCCGTCGGTATTGCTTGAGGTAGTCTTGAATGACTTTCCAAACCATTGGCGGCGTCTCGCCGTACCGCTCGATGCCCGTCTTGCCGCGACGCAAGTCGTAGCTCTTCTTGTCGATTTGCCCGACGCGGATTGCCGCGAGGTCGCGTTGACCGAAGCCGCAGCCAATCGCCATCCAAACCATTGCTGTCTCGCGAGGACCGCAATTGCTGAGCAACAGCTTCAGTTGCGGAAGCGAATGAAGCAGTCGCTTGCAAGCCGGCTTGCCATGATGAACGTCTCGTGAATCCCAATTCCAGGCGAGTACCTGACCGTCATGCTCCGGTCGTCCGGCACGGTCGATGATGGCCTTAACGAATTGGAGTCGCTTGGTGACTTGTGACGACGAATAACCGGCTTCAACGATGGCCCGATTGTACGCCTCGGCATCTTCCATGCTGAAGTCGGCCAGCAGTATGCGACCGACGGCTCCCTGACCATGCCGCGTATTGATGAATTGAAGTATTTCTTTGGCGTATGCCTTACGTTGGTCGAAGACCGCACGGGAGATGCTTCCCGCTCGGCGAGCCTCGTGCTCGCCGCGAATTCTTGACTCCTCATACCTCAGCAGCCCCGACGTGATATGCAATAAACTGCCAGGGCGGATGTCCGCCGACACACTGTTGTCGCGGGCCTTGGCGTCGACCATTTGCAGGTCGAGCTTCTTTCGCCGCTTCGGCTTTGTCGTCGGGGTTTGGCCGCGAAGGTGGGCAGCTACCCAATCGTGATAGAGTTGGTCGGCCTGCTCCCGGCTGACCATTCCGAAGCGTTGCTTGCGAGGGTTACCGGTAACCGGGTCACGAAACGAAACGTGCCAGCCGATGTCTCGGTTCTTCGTGAACTTGAGGGCGGGTATCCGCCGCTTTCGTGGGTTGCGAAGCACTGCCTGGACTCCTTAGAATCAGGCCGAGCGGGGTGCTTGGGAGGACTTGGGAATTGTAGTGCAGGCCCGCTGGGAAATGTAGTGCGAGGCTATGTTTTCCGCTCGGAAGACAGTAGTTTAGCGTCGGCTTCCCAAGCTGGATGTCGCCGGTTCGAGCCCGGTCGCCCGCTCTCTGTTCTCGCCGATCTTGTCGTATCGGATCTTGTCGTAACGGGGCTTTCTGCTGCCAGAGTGCTCATGGCCACCACACGCATTGCTCGCATTCTCGGCGAAGTCGGCGCGCTCGCGTTTCCCGGCGTGTTCGATACGCTCTCGGCCAAGATCGCCGAGCGGGTTGGGTTTCCGATGGCGTTCGTGTCGGGCTACTCCGTGGCCGCCACCACGATCGGCGAGCCCGACATGGGACTCTTGACCCAGACGGAAATGGTCGAGCGAGCTCGACAAATCTGCGCGAGCGTGGCGATCCCGATCATCGTCGACGCCGACACCGGCTACGGCAATCCGCTCAACGTCTGCCGCACCATCGAGCAACTGATCGCCGCCGGCGCGGCCGGATGCTTCCTCGAGGACCAGGTGTGGCCGAAGAAGTGTGGTCACATGCGCGGCAAGCAGGTGATTTCGCGCGAAGATTATCTGCATAAGATTCGCGCGGCGGTCGAGACCCGCGGCAGCCGCGACTTCTTTATCGTCGCGCGAACCGATGCGCTCGCGGTGGAGGGCATCGACGAGGCGGTCGCACGTGTCGAGGCGGCGAGAGCATTGGGCGCGGACGCCAGTTTCATCGAAGCGCCAGAGTCGCGGGAGCGGCTCGCGGAGATTGGCCGGCGGTCCCCGGCTCCGAACGTCGCCAACATGATTGAAGGCGGCAAGACGCCGGTGCTCGCCAAGGAGGAGCTCGCCCATTTGGGCTTCCAACTAATCCTCTATCCGCTCGCGGGCCTGTTCGCTGCCGCCCGCTCGATCGAGCGGACGTACGAGCAACTCCGCGACGCCGGCACAACTCTCGGCAGCGAGCAGCCGCTGATGACGTTCCCCGAGTTCAACTCGCTGATCGGTGTGGAAGAGAAGTACGCCCAGGCGCAGCGGTTCGGGGTGATGTAAAGGGGCATTTCAAGAAGGAGGCCGGCGTTGGTTAAGCGATACAACAATTTGAGCTTTCTGTTCTTCATTCCGGGAATCATTCTTCAGTTTGCGGGCTTCGTGCTTAACAAGGTTCAACCCTCAGGCACTATTGATTTTCTCGCTGTCGTCCTATTGATTGCTGGTACGGCCTTGGCGATTTCTGGTTTCGCGTATTACGCGAAGGCCAAAGGGCGCAGCATAGGATGGGCACTCGCCGGATTTTTTGGCTTACCGGGTTTACTTTTGCTCGCCATCTTGAAGGACCGATCTGGCGATCCGTGGAATACCTAGACGATCCGCACCACAAAGTTTGAAGACGTAACATGGACGGTAAGCAGCGAAAACAGACCTCGCCTTCGCCGGTAGGATCATCGCTCACTTCATGTCGCGTTTCAGACCGGATCGCGTCGCTTGCGTGGCAAGTGGGTCGTCTGGCCATGCGTGTTTCGGATAGCGGCGGCGGAGCTCCTTCTTCACTTCTGGGTAGCCATTTTGCCAGAAGCTTGCCAGGTCGGCGGTCACCTGCTGCGGTTGCCGATTTGGTCCGAGAAGATGCAACAGCACCGGCACGCGCCCGCTGCCGACGGTCGGTGTTTCCGCGAGCCCGAACAGCTCCTGAATTCGCACCGCCAGCAACGGTGCCTTGCCGGCGTCGTACACGATCGCGTGCCGATTGCCGCTCGGTAGTTCGAGCTCCGCCGGTGCGAGGCGGTCGATTTCCGCAAGTCGATCGAAACCAACGCGAGCTTGCAGCCAGGCGAGCCAGTCGGCCGCGCGCAGCTCATCGAGCGACCGCAAACCATGACAAATCTCCGGCAGGAGTTGCTCCAATTCTGTTTGGTCAAATGTTGGCAGTTCGAGATCCGGCCGCGTGTTTTCCAACCAGCGCACGCGGGCGAGAAACTTTCCGGCGGCGGAATCGGTTCCGGGGAGCACGCGCTCCAGTTGCTGCCTCGCTTGCTGAGCGAGGAGTGCCGCTGCGGCTGCAGTGTCGCTGATCGCCACCGGCGCCTCCTCGAGCAACAAATCGGCCCAATACGTTCGCGCGCGGGCTTCGACCTGCCCGCGCGTCGGATTGAAGAACAGCTCCTCCGCCGAACGCACACGTTCATCAGGCAGCCACGATCGCTCGACTGCCGACACCAGCCGGGCTCGCGCCTCCCCGCCCGCGTCGTTAAGCTCGATCGCCAAAAATAGCGGCTCGCCGCGCACCCGCGAACTGGCATCGAGTCGCACTCCGCGCCCGCCCACCATCAGCGCGCGATCCTGCGTACCCACGCGTGACTTGGCCAGCCGGTCGGGAAATGCTTCCAAGAGCGCCTGCATGAGCGCCAAATCCGGCCGCTCCGCCCGCTCCGCGCGCGGGAAATCGGCGAGGTGAAACAACTGCTCGGCCGCTCGCAACACGTTGCGCGCCCCGCCGGGGTGCAATTCGAGATCGGGATCGTTCACATGCGTTCCGGCGTGAAACGCCTGCAGAGCGGCTACGCGATCGACCACGTCCGACCGAGTTCGCACCGTGCCATAATCGCGCGGCCCCCGGCGAACGTGTTGCGCGGAGCGAAACGGATCCCGCTCCGACAAGAGCGCCGCCACAACAGAGGTCTCCCGCAGCACGCCATGCCGCGCGCCCGCCAACAGCAGCCGACCGAGTCGCGGATGGGCCGGCAACCGCGCGAGTTCGTTGCCCAGCGGTGTGACGCGATCCTCCGTATCGATCGCACCCAGCATCCGCAACAACCGCCGCGCGTTTTCGACCGCCTCCGCCGGCGGCGAATCGAGCCAGAAAAAATCGCCCTGTTCCCCTAGCGCGAACAGCGCGAGCAGCGGCTCGGCCAAATCGCTCCGCAGCACCTCAGGCGTCTCGGCCGGCGGCCGCCCTCGATGCGACGACTCATCCCATAATCGCCAGCAGACCCCCGGCGCAGTCCGCCCGGCGCGACCTGCACGCTGCTCGGCCGACGCTTGCGAAATGGGCACCAGTTCCAGCCGCGGCAGTCCCGTCGCGGGCGACACGCGCAGCTGCCGCGCCTGTCCCGAGTCGATCACCGCGGTCACGCCTTCAATCGTGAGCGATGTCTCCGCCACATTCGTCGCCAGGATGATCTTCCGTTGCCCCAGGTCCAAGAGCACGCGGTCCTGCTGTTCCGGCGGCAGATCGCCAAACAGCGGCAACAGCGCGAGCCCCTGTCGTTCGGCCAGCGGTGCGAGCGCCTCCTGAGTACGAATGATTTCGCCCACGCCCGGCAAAAACACCAACACGTGTCCGGGCGTCTCGCGCAGTGCGTCCGGCACGGTAGCCGCGATCAGCTCCGGCATCGGCCGCTGCTCGCCGCGACGCTGGTAACGGATGGCGACCGGATACCGCCGCCCCTCCGCATGCACGACGGGACAATTTCCGAGCAATCGCGCGACCGGTTCCGCGGCGAGCGTCGCGCTCATCAGGATGATTCGCAGGTCTGGCCGCAGCGTTT
The DNA here is from genome assembly GCA_031403315.1 of Planctomycetota bacterium. Classification (GTDB taxonomy): domain Bacteria; phylum Planctomycetota; class Planctomycetia; order Pirellulales; family Lacipirellulaceae; genus DASYDU01. The sequence goes on along the minus strand of JANNTD010000253.1, from coordinate 1,839 downwards.
GCCGGACGCGGACCAACAATCCCAGCACCAAGTCCATCTCGATCGTCCGCTCGTGAAACTCGTCGAGTACCACAGCCCCGACGCCCTCCAGCGCCACATCATCCAAGAGCCGCCGCAATAGAATGCCGGTCGTCGCCACCACCAGCCGCGTGTCGCGGCTCACGCAGGCATCGAAGCGGACGCGATAGCCGACTTCCTCGCCGACGCGACCGCCGCGCAGCTGCGCGATGCGCCGCGCCACCGCTCGGGCCGCCAGCCGGCGGGGCTGCAATAGCACCACCTGCTCGCCCGGCGGCAAATCATCGAGCACCGCCGCCGGCACCAGCATCGTCTTGCCCGAGCCGGGCGGCGCCGTAACGACGACCGCCCCGCCGCGCGACGCGGCCACCGCTTCGGCAAGTACGCCGGCGACTGGCAAATTGGCAAGTAAGTCATCGTGCATGGTCCTCCGATTGTATAGAATGACGCGACGCTGCCCTATCGCCACGTTTGCTCCGCCCTTCCCCGAACATGACCCTCGTCGAACGGCTTGAACCGGCCCCGGATCCCGTCGAAGTCTTTCGCCGCTTGGCGCATCTGCCGCACGTGGTGTTCTTCGACAGCGCGGTCCGCGGCGGCCCGACGGGACGATACTCGTTCGTCGCCGCCGATCCGATCCGCTGGTGGGATTCGCCGGATTCACTCGCGGAAGTGGCCGATGCAGTTTCGCAACTAAGCGGCGACGCGCGGCCCGACCTGCCGCCGTTCCAAGGCGGGCTGGCCGGGATGTTCGGCTACGAGCTCGCGCCTCGCTTCGAGCGCGTGCCCGTTGCGAAGATCGACGAATTTCAATTACCGCCGCTCGCCGTCGGTTGGTACGACGTCGTTGTGGCGTTTGACCACCCGCGAAACGCCGCTTGGCTCATTTCCCAAGGCGGGCCCGACGCGGATCCCGCCGCGCGCCTGACAAAATTTCGCAAACTCCTCCTTGGCGAGCTCGCTTCAGCGAGCGGGGACATAGTGCAAGCTTCGCCTCTTCTCCCCCGTAGCGAACTCTCCCTTCAACACCCCGTCGGCATCGAAAACCTCACCAGCAACTTCTCCGCCGACGACTACCACCACGCCGTCCGCCGCGCGATCGACTACATCCACGCTGGCGACGTGTTCCAAGTCAACCTCGCCCAGCGGCTGCTACACCCGGCGCACGGCTCAACCGTCGACCTCTACTGCCGACTCCGCGAGCGCAATCCCGCGCCGATGGCTGGCTACCTCGACGGCGGCGGCTGGCAAGTCGCCAGCGCCTCGCCCGAGCGATTCTTGCGCGTCGACGACCAGCGCGTCGAAACCCGGCCGATCAAAGGGACGGCCGCGCGCTCGCACGACGCTGCGGCCGATCGCGCGAGCGGCCGCGAGCTCACCATCTCCGCCAAGGACCGCGCCGAGAATGTGATGATCGTCGACCTTTTGCGAAACGATCTGTCGCGGGTGTGCCGGCCCGAAAGCGTCCGCGTCACCCAACTTTGCGGGCTCGAAAGCTTTGCCTGGGTGCAGCACCTGGTGTCGGTCGTCGAAGGTACGCTTCGCGACGATCAGTCGCCGCTCGACCTGCTGCGATGCAGTTTCCCCGGCGGCTCGGTCACCGGCGCGCCGAAAATTCGCGCGATGGAAATCATCGCCGAGCTCGAACCGACCGTCCGCGGCCCCTATTGCGGCTCGCTCGGTTATCTCGGAGTCGGCGGTCATATGGACACGAACATCCTCATCCGCACGATCACCGCGGCCCGCGGCTGGTGGCAGATCTCCGTCGGCGGCGGCATCGTCGCCGACTCCGACCCCGGGCGCGAGTACGAAGAAACCTGG
>JANNTD010000252.1:0-5263 GCA_031403315.1 Planctomycetota bacterium | reverse complement strand
TGGGGCGGGTGATCGCGCGGACGATGCCCGACTTGCCGCCGGCGGGCAGTTTGCCCGCGGCTAAGCTGGCGAGCTGGTTTTTCAATTGCGTCGCGTCGGTGGCGATGAGAGCGGCGCGGTGGTTGAAATCGGCGCGGCCGGTATTTGCGGAATAGCACAGGTCGGCAGCGCTCGCGTCGGCGTGGTCGGTGAGGTACGCCGCGAGTTCTTCGGCCTGGCGGGCCAGCGCGGTTTCGGTTTTCGCGGAGAGTTCGAGCAGACTGATCGGGCGGTCGGACTCCCCGCGTGCTGAAGCCCGCTCGCCTGGTGGAGACTCGACAATCAGGTGGGTGTTCGTGCCGCCGAAGCCGAACGAGCTGACACCGGCGATCCGCGGCTCCCCACCGCGCGGCCAGGCGGTGTGCTCCGTCGGTATCACCAGCCGCGTGCCCGCGAGCTGAATGTGCGGATTGAGCGATTCGAAGTGCGTCTGCGGCGCGATCGCTTCGTGCTCCATCATCAGTATGACTTTGATCAGTCCCGCCACGCCGGAGACCGTCTCCATGTGTCCGACATTGGCCTTCACGCTCGACACGTGGCAAGGCGGCGCGTCCGACTCGCCTGTGCAGAAAATCTCGCCGAGCGCTTGCATTTCGATCGGATCGCCGAGTGGAGTACCCGTCCCGTGGGCTTCGACGTAGCCGACATCATCCGGCGTGAGTCCCGCTTGCTTCAGCGCCGCGCGAATGCACGCGATTTGCGACTGGCTGTTCGGCGCACTGATGCCGGAAGTGCGGCCGTCTTGGTTGACGCTTGTCGCCCGCAGCACGGCCAGGATGTTGTCGCCGTCGCGCTCGGCGTCGGCCAACCGCTTCAAAAGCACCAGGCCGCAGCCTTCGCCGCGGACGTAGCCATTCGCGCCGGCGTCAAAGGGACGGCATTTGCCCTCGGGCGAGAGCATGCGGGCCTTCGAGAAGGCGATCGTGGTTTCCGGCGTGAGGATCATGTTCACGCCGCCGGCGAGTGCCGCGTCCGATTCGCCGCGGCGCAAGCTCTCGACCGCGAAGTGGATCGCCAGCGACGCGCTGCTGCACGCGGTGTCGACGGCCGCGCTGGGTCCGTGGAAATCGAAAATGTACGAGAGCCGATTGGCGGCGATCGACAGCGCATTCCCCGTGCCCATGTGGGCGTCGATGTGCTCGTAGTAGTCGTCGTACGGCACGGCGATCTTCGAGTAATCGGTAGCGCCGATGCCGACGAACACGCCGGTCCGCGTACCGGCCATTTGGTCGGCGGGCCGGCCGGCGTTTTCCATCGCTTCCCAAGCGACTTCCAGCAAGAGCCGCTGCTGCGGGTCCATCCGCGACGCTTCGCGCGGCGTGATGCCGAAGAATTGCGGGTCGAAGTCGGCGGGCGAATCGATCAGTGCCGCCCAGCGGACCGACGTCTTGCCCGGCGTTTCGCCCGTCGGATCGTAGAACTCGTCGGGGTCCCAGCGATCGGCCGGCACTTCGCTGACCGCGCTCCGGCCGTCGCGAATAAGTCGCCAATACGCATCCAAGTTCGGCGCGCCGGGAAAGCGACAGGCCATGCCGATGATCGCGATCGGCTCCGCGGCCGGCGGCGGCGACGTTGGTTGCGATTGCTTCACCGAGAGTCGCTGCTCAAGCAGCTTGCGTTGGGCAGGCGAGAGCCCGGCCAGTCGTTGTGACAAATCACTCATGAATCGGATCGCGGCCTCAAGTCTGGCCAACTGCTAGAGCGTTTCATGGAACTGCAGCGGATTTTTCGTCACTTTCGTCTGGAAAACACGAACAGGTACACGCTACACGTCCGTGCGACTCGCACTATGCGGCCCGATCTGCCTTGAATGCGCAGAATTGCATCCAGGACCGGCCGCATGACGGGCCGCCCCCGGTCGAACCTCCCATTGGAGCAGCTAGACGCGCGCCCGTAAACCGAGTGTCGGCGCCGCAGGCCGGGAAGGCGTTGCGGCGCTTGGACTTACCGCGATTGGGCAACCCTTGCGGGCGACTTTTCGACGGTAACCTTGCCGCGATCCAATACAGCTCGACTCCGTTGAAAAAAGGGGTCAGAACTATTTATTGACGGGTCCCGGTCCGCCGGCTATGCTCGCGGCATGCCCCGCCCGCTGCGACCCATCGACGACGGCCTCATCTACCACGTGATCAGCCGCGGCAACAATCGCCAAAAAGTGTTTCGTAAGCGTGGCGATTTCGCGGCCTTTCTGGCCGCCTTGGCCGAGCTGAAAGAACGAAAACCGTTCAAGCTCTACGGCTACTGCCTGCTCGACAATCATTTTCACCTCTTGCTGCGGCCGACCGGCGCAACGATCAGTCGGATCATGCAAAGCCTGTTGGTCTCGCACACGCAACGATATCATCGCCACTATCAATCGGGCGGTCACGTCTGGCAGGGGCGGTTCAAGAGCCCGGTGATTCAGAACGACGAACACCTGCTCACCGTGCTGCGATACATCGAGGCCAACCCGCTCCGAGCCGACATCGTGGAGCGGGCCGACGACTATCCGTGGACGAGCTATCGGACGCATGGGATGGGCGAAGTCGACGCATTGGTCGATCCGCTCGTCAATTACGAACAGCTATCTCCCCATCCGCAAACGCGGCAACGCAAATGGGCGGAGAAAGTCCATCGGCCCCTTGAGGAAGCGAACCTGGCAGCGATTCGCCGCTCGAGCGCGACTGGCCTGCCATACGGCGGCGCCGCGTGGGTCAAGCGGCTCGCCAAACGACTCGATCTCGACCTCACCATCCGCCCGCCCGGCCGCCCTCGAAAAACCCAGCCGAAAGCGATCGACTAACGAGTCCAGAAATTAGTTCTGACCTTTTTTTTCTGGGGAAATATGGCGACGAGCAAGAGGTGCTAATTCGCTGCACGGTGAGTGGCGTTCCAACAAAACCATAAAGATCATGTTGAACGAAAATCAGTGGAACTCAATTAGATTGCAAGTCTTGGCCTGCTCAGATATCTCCGATTGGGTCTCAGTCGTTTGCAGTCGACCGTTTTCGGAAGTCAGCCAACGGTTTGAGGTGACTCTTGTAAAAAGAACGATCGATCAGTCATACCTCGGTTTTTTGCGTGAGCAGATTGAATTGGGTGCGCGGGGCGACGGCTGGACCGCGATTCTTAAACGCCGACTGGATGCGATTAAGCCGTGGCTCGGTAAAGAACTTTCAATGTTATCGATCGCTTTCGACGCGAATGTGCTTTGGATCCGCTTTGAACCGGAAGATCTCCATGTTGTTTTGTTTGAATCGCATTGTGCAAATGGCTGCGACGCTTAGTAATACGATTGATCTCGATCGGCCCTCCAGGTGAAATGCAGCTATAACAACAAAGGGGCCCAGCCGAAAGCGATCGACTAACGAGTCCAGAAATTAGTTCTGACCCCGTTTTTCTTCTGACCCCGTTTTTCTTCCGTTTTTCTTCCATATTCGGAACTCGCTAAAGATACCAAAAACAAGAAAATCGGGCAAACAACAGTTGGCGATATTCGGCGTGCTGGTGGTGATGTTGTTCCTTCCCCGCGTGATTATAATCCCTATCATGCAACGCTTCGAGGTATTACTGCGGTAGAAGCGAGTATGATTTCTCGTCCAATTAGACTGAACCCTAAACACAGCAAGTAATAGGCGTGTGGATGAGCAAGGATGAAGTCATTTTGGCTTTGAACATGGCGCTGACCGAAATCGAAGATGAAGCGCTTCGCGCTCGCGTCAAGGAAAAACTGATTCCTCCACAAAGACAAAATCGAGTTTGGGAGTGGATTTCGCGAGAACTAGGACGTACTTCATGGCAAGAGAAAATGTATCCAGTTTGGATTGTTGCAATTGTTGATGAGCATGATGATGTAGGGATTGCTTTCGGCGATGGTGGATTCGGCTCTGAGGGAAGTCCTTGGGGACTTGTATTTTTGTCTGATGAAAACACGGGATCGGCAAATAGCTGGTATGCAAGTCTTGGTGAGTGCGCCCGAGAGTCTGGCTTTTTCGAGTGACATCATTTCCTTAGGAGAGAAAAAGGGGTCAGAACGGCTCTGTAGAAAAGTTGGACAACCACAAGAATCATGACGTTGTGGGTGAGGACGAGCAAGCGTAAGTCGCGGCATTGGCTGTGGTAGGAGCGACTGGGGACGTGAGCGCCTTGGCGACGTTTGATCATCGAGATCACCGTTTCCACCTGGAAGAGAAAAGGGGTCAGAACTATTTTCGGTTACTGGAAAATAGCTCCGACCCCTTTTCTCATGGACCCCTTTTCTCATGCCCACTGCACCACGCTCAACGACGCGGTGCCGCGTTTGAAGTTTGAACGTGTCGAAACTTTACATATCTGATCACCATCGATTAGCGTTCCCCAATCGTCCTCCGCGACCTTCGCGTAAGTCCGCCCGCAGCGTTCTTCACGATGGCATCGCATCATCCGACGAATCGAGAACACGAATCTCCACGAATCATCACTAATTTGATCAGTGTAGATTAGCGCCGATTAGAGTTTCCAATGACGTCCTCTCCGCGTCCCTCGGCGCCCACTGCGAGAAAAATCTCCGGCCTGGCCAAAAATAACACTTGAAATCGGTCAATCCCTCGGATATGGTGTACTTATGACTATATCTATGCCAGGCCGCGTTGGCGCACGTCCTGAATCCCGCACCCGTGCTCGCGCGCGTTCGGCTGCGATCCGTTGGCGACTCTGCGCCTTGGCGAGAGACATCCACGACCAACCAACTGCACGTCACCGATCAAAATGGGACCTAAATTCGGCGAGTTTTGCAGCATGCGAATCGCGCGCCGCCTTGGAAAACGCGAGGAGTTTTGCGGAGCGACCGTGCAAAACGAATGAATTATGATCCCTCCTCGCGTGTTTTGAGGTTTCGATCAAAATTCCAAATCGTTCGGCAGCAACAAGTTACAACGATCGCAACGAAATGAGCAAAATCAAAATTCAATAATCCTCGAGCGCCAGAGCACTTTTGATTCCCGCAGTTCAAAACTAGCAGATCAAAATTGTCGGCCGGCAGGACCTGGTCAGAGGCCAGAAGCCGATTCAAAACCACCCAATGAACCGGACGCTAGCGCGTACCGGCTGATTGAATCAGCCGCGGGGCGCAAGCCTTAGGTTTAGCCAACTTTTTTCCTTCGTCGTTCGGCTCTGGCACCGGCGGCAAGTAGTTGTAGTGCGGTCCACCCTCGCCACAGGACGAGCCAGCCAGGCGGCTTGTCGCGTTTGCGGTTTTGGTGTCCGC
>JANNTD010000251.1:0-10979 GCA_031403315.1 Planctomycetota bacterium | reverse complement strand
CCATCCCGTAATAAACGTCGAAGCGGTCCGGCAAGCCGAGATCGTCACGTCGGTCAATGCCGGTCGGGAACACGACGTTGGGCACCGTCCCACTGCGTTCCTGCGCCAGCAGCGGCGTCAACGTCGGTTCTGTCGAACGATAGCGGATCATGCGCGGACGCTCCTTCGAGAGCACCATTACCCCGGCTGAGTAGCACAGATGGTGTCCATCGTTGCTCGGCTCCGTCGTTTCACTCACGCCGTGGTAGATGATCAGCCAGCCGTGCCGAGTTAAGATGGGCGGAGTGCCGCCGCCGATTTTAAGCCGTTCCCAGGGCGAGACCGGGGTCGCCAGCCGCTCGTGCGAATCAAAGTGGCAGAGGTGGTGATGTTTGTCGCAGACCTCATCGACCAAAGAGTGATAGGATATCCAGATGCTTTCCCTGAGAACATCCACCTCGCGAGGATTCGGACGGTGAATCGTTTGGTCTGGACTAGTGCCCGGAAAGAGAGGGCGGTGGATGATGGCCATCGCCGGTCGGCCCGCCACATCCGGGATGGCGGCGGGGAAAAGCAGGCCGTCTTTGTTGTCAACGTCATTGAAGTCCACACCGTCATACGGCATGAAGATTGCCGGCCCCATTCGCTCCCAGTGAAACAAATCGTCCGAAATTGCCAACGCGATGCGCGGGCCGCGGGGGGAATATGCCGTGTAAGTCATCACATACCGCTCCAGGGGCTCGATGTAGGTGATGCGCGGGTCTTCGCAGCCACCACCGCCGTCAGCTCGCCGCTCGTAATCAGCTTCAGGCTCGAGCGCAATGCCCATCCGCTCGACTCCGGATGGGTCGCCAGCGTCATTAAACCGAACTCGGGCAATGCCGATACGCGAGTAATTGCCCTGCGCGACGAGCCGTGGAAACAGGTAAAGCTCACCATCAGGGCCACGAACGGCAGCCGGATTCAGGACACCTTCCACCTCGAGCCGATTGCCCGGTTCCGGCTCCATGATCTGACCCAGACGCTGCAACTGAAAGCCACTCATCGACTCTCATCCTCACGAAACTTTGTGTGTTGAACGCAATCCAAACAAGCGACGATCGAGCCTTTTTGGGGCAATCTGCGGGTAGTTTTCGTTAGTGAATGGCGGTTTTCGTTGGGAAATGCGGGCCGTTTGGGCTGTTACAACCACCTGACTTTCCGAGGTTCAGAAGACGAGGGCGACGACGCAGCTCAAGCTCGGCCATAAACTGTGTGGTCTCGGCCGCCTGCCATCGTGGCTCGCGTCGCGCTGCTGCGAGGCGAGCTTCGATCTGTTGTGAGAATAGTTCGAGAGCAGCCATGTGCTGCCTCCCTTGTGGCCATGAAATCAAGAAAGGCCCTGGAAGCGGGACAATTCCCGCGCCAGGGCCTTTCGGCCAGACCGCCGATCGATGCCAAACGCGCCGCCTACGCACCTGACATTTAATGGCTACCTCAGTCGCGCGGCGTTGTCGCTAATTTACTTCTTTGCCGCGAGCTTCTTCATCAACTTGTCGTGCTCGCCAATCGCCTTGGCAAGGTGGTCGTCGATCATTTTGCAGCAGTCCATCGTGGCAGCCGCGTCCACGTTGTCCTTGAGGCAAGTTTCTTTCATTTCGTCGTGAGACTTGGCCGCAGCCGCCAGGTGCTTGTCGATCGAATCCAACGAGGTCAACGTTTCCTTGTCGTTGCTCGCAGTCGCATGCTTACGCATCGAGGCAAAGTGCTTCTGCGCCTTCGAGATGTACGTGCCGATGGTATCGGCGGCCTCGCGGGCGGTCTCCGGCGTGACCTTTTTGTCTGGAGCGCTTTGGGCATACTGCCGGTAATAGCCGGACGTGTCGCGGGCGCTGCGCATCGCGCTGCCGGCGGCGCTGCCGGAGAAGTTGTATTCGCCGCGAATCTTGGAACCAGCGTCCCGCTGAGCAAGAGCTGAACTGGCGGGGACGACAATGGCAAGAAGCGCCAAGGCGATCAATGGTCTGGTGTACTGTCTCATGGAAAGTCCTCACAAATAAAGGATCGGGCGGCGGTTGTCCTGGCCGCGAAATTGCGGCCGGTCCTCTGGCAGGCGGGACCGAACGTCGGTCCGTCGCCTCGAAAAGTTAGATGCCGGCAGTTGCCGATTTCTTCGCAAGTGTAGTGCCGAAATAGGTGGGCAGCCGCCTGTCCAAGACGCGCCGAGGTTCTACAGGCCAATTCGTGGGTGAATGCACGCATTTCCACCAATATCCGTATAGGTGGTAAAGACGGAACCCCTCTACGCAAGGAACTCAGCGTGCTCTCATGCGCGCGATTTGCGGGCGAATCCGCACACTTCGTCCAGGGACCGGGTTTCGTCAATGCCCAACGGCAGATAAACTGTGAGATTCCGCCGTCAGTGGCAAGGGCATGGGAATTGCGAAAGGCCTTCCAATCGGAGCGTTTTTGCGGCTCTTGCCTCGGTTGGCCCTTGAATGACGGGGACTTGTGCGATGATAGCTACTACACGCCGAAGGAATCCGCTTCTCGCTGCATCTAACAGAACAGATCGAGGAGTGGAAGCATGGACGAGCATGGGCAACACGCTGTCGCAGATCGTTGCGGCCTGCCAACAAGGCGACCGGGAGGCTCAACGGCAGCTTTACGAGCAGTGCTGCGAGAGGGTTTTTCGGTTGGTCAACCGGATGGTTGGCTTCCAGGAAGCTCCCGACCTCATGCAACAGGTCTTTCTTCAGACCTTTCGCACGATCGGTCAATTCTCGGGGCATTCTCGCTTCGAGACTTGGCTCTATCGTTTGGCCGTCAACGAGTGCCTTCAGTTCCTCCGGCAGGCGAAGCGAAGGCCATGCGAAGGACTGACAGAGGAACCAGCCGACCATTCACCACCGCACGCGCGGCGAGTCCAGCATCGAGAACTGCTGGATCGGGCGTTGCAGCGGCTCGCCCCGGAGTTGCGGTGTATCTTTCTGCTTCGCGAAGTCGAGGGACTAGCCTACGGAGAAATCGCGAAGGCTTTGGAAATTCCCGACGGAACCGTGGGTTCGCGCTTGAACCGTGCGCGGGCCGAGTTAAGGGAGCACCTCGTTGAATTTGGTTGGGACTTTTAGAATGGACTGCTCCTCTGCTCGACAGCACCTTTCAGCCTTTCACGATGGCGAGCTACCGCCTGATATTCAGGCTGCGGTGTCGAAGCATCTCGATGGCTGTCCCGAATGCGCCCGGAGACGTGCCGAATTCCAGGAAGTCTCCCAGACGGCAGCGGAGTTGCCGACCCCGCGAGTCCCAGCGGACATCTGGCCACAGATTGAGACGACGCTCGCTATCAAGGTGCCAAGACAGCGAGCGGTTCTCGTGAACTTGATCCTTCGGAGGCGCGCCTGGATTGGCCTCGCGACTGCGGCGGTAGTAGTCGTCGCTGCTTCAACCGCAGCCATCGTTTGGCTTGAGCAGGCGGAGCATGGACACGGGTACGTCGCGGTCAACTTCGGGCGTTATCTCGATGAATTCGAGCGCAACCCGGACGCGGCCCAGCAAGTTCTTCTGTCAAATTACGAGGGGCAGGCCGTTAGCTACGATGAGGCGGCAGCAAGGGTGCGCTATCAGCCGGTGACCCCGGAGCGTTTGCCGAACGGATTGTCGCGAAAAGCGGTTTACCTTCTGCGGATGCCCTGCTGCACCTGCGTGCAGGCAATCTACCAGGGCACGGACGGTGAGAAGCTCGTGGTTTTCGAGCATGTGGACGATCAGCCGGTGTGGTTCGGCACGCGACCTACCATACAGGCGCGCTGCAACGGGATGCCGTGCAGCCTCGTTCAAGTTGACGACCGTCTGGCTGCGACCTGGAAGCGAAACGGGCGATATGTCACGATCGTCGGAGCAGATGACGTGGAACAGGTTGCAGGGTTGGTGGCCTATCTCGATCGGCCACAATCGAATAACTGAGCGAAGCGAGGACTTTTGCTACGCTAGCCAAAGTGGCACTCGCTCGACGCCGATGCAGAATCTTTTTTGGTCGGTCGTCCTGACAGACGTTCCGCTGCGCGAAGTGATAGGGTCATGAACCGATGAACCAAAATGGGTTCGCGCGGCCATCCAGTGCGACAAAGCAATCAAGGTATTCCGCGCGCTCTCGGAGGAGAGTGCCTGTAAAACCTTAATCTGGTTGATAGTTGCTTAAGTGACATACCAGATGGGAGTCAGCGGCCGAGACACAGTTGGATCGAGTCGAACCCCTATCGCAACCCGCGGGAAACACGCCCCATTCACAAGCACGCAGCGCACAAAACGGTGGACTCGCCGCAGCGGGCTCACTGGAAGCAGAAACGAGCGCCAGGACCATGCCCAAATCTACGGTGCACTCGTGGTCGTCATCCAAACGTGGCCCCACCTGCCCGAGGCAATACGGGCGGGTACCCTGCCTATGGCCCGAAGGACATAGTACGGCCGACCATCGACTCCCCATTCCGTTGATTACCTCGGTCCCGCGAGAGCCCCGATGGCCGGACAGGAACCTGGTCCTGGGGCCGTTCTTGGAATTAGTCTAGCCGGAGCGGGGATCGAACCCGCACGGAGGTTTCCCTCCACGGGATTTTAAGTCCGCCGCAGATGTGAAAATAGCCCGCGAACCTGCGGGCATTTTTATGCGCGGTGAAATGTGCAGGAAAATCGGCGGGTCACGCTTTCTCTGGCGGAAGGTCCTTGTACTGCATCGTGCTATACGAGTTGGTCTGCTTCAAGATGTCGGCAATCCGGACGACTCCTTGCCAATTGTCTTGGACTGTGGTCACTGCATCAATGATAGATTGCACGATCTGATCCTCAGTGAACGACCCTGGCAAGTAATCGTAATCGGGGTAGCCCACGTTCACTGAATGATCCGTCGCGTCACTCATTTTGAACTTTAGCGGAATGTACTCGGCTCGATGCTTTTTGGTTCGTTGCTCTACCACTGAACTTGCGAAATCACGTATCAGGGACTTGGCTTCATCGTGCAGAGCAATTCTGACGGTTAGATTACTAGGGTCAGCCGAATTATTGAGTGCCAAAGCCTCCCCGATGGGCCCTGCCATTGCAATTAGCGCCAATTCATTTAGATCAGTTGGCCTTGGATGAACAATTGCGTTTGGATCGAGATGCTGTCCCGCCGTCGGGATTGTGATCTCCACCAACAAATCCAGACCTTCCGCCACTTGCCCGTGCGCGGCCTCGTGAAAGTCGTCTCTGATTCTTGCCAGGTGGTCTTCGTTTGCGTTATTCATATTCTGACCTAGAGATTTGGCCAGCGTCTTCTAAGCAGCGGCCCCTGCGAGGCCACGAGAGATTGAAGTGCGTTTCGGCTTACGTCTAGCACGGGGGTGAAGTCTCGAACGTCCCCAATTACCCCTTCATCCGACAATCGTTCAAGCAAGAGCTGTGCGGCGTCAAGCAAACGTTGATGAAAGGCAACCGTTGCATCAAACGTATCCTTTTCCGATTGACGAGATTGCCCACGAAGCGCGTGAAGGTAGTGACGAAACGAGTTTGGTTCTGACCAGTCCACGGATGAAGGCTGAGCACCGCTAAAAAGCGCCGTTGCGTAGTCGCCATCAAGAGTCGCAGGTGGCGCCATACGTGTCAGCAGGCTTGCCTCTTGCGATCGATGGTCGCTGGTGGCTGGCGTTGATCGTATTCAGTGGCATCCTCGTCGCGGCGTCAGGCGGCTTTGCGATGCTCCTCTTTTACGGCTCGAACCTTAGTGTGGCCGTGTGGGTCGGCTTCATTGCCCTGTTCGGCGTGGCCGACGACTCCAGCGTGGTCATCCTGAGCTTCTTGGAGGCCAATTTCAAAGAGCGCGAGCCCAAGAGCATTGAAGAAATCCGCGAAATGGTGATGGAGGCGAGCCTGAAACGAGTGCGACCTCTTCTCATAGCGACCGCAACTACGGTCGTCGGCCTGATGCCTATTTTCCTTTTTTATGGGCGTGGCTCTGACGTTATGCAGCCGATGGCTATCCCGAGCATCGGCGGCATGGCCGTTCAATTGATTACGTTCCTGGTGGCACCGTGCCTCCATTGCCTCGTAAAGGAAGTGCAGTTCAAGAGGCAGTCTTAGCTGAACGCAGAGCAAGGGCGGCTTATCATGGCCATTCGGAGGGCAGCGCACGTCTGCTCCGAGCACTTTCGTGGAAAATCGAGAGTCGCGACGTGCGGCATGATTGAGACCTCAGAGTCGTTTCGCAATGAAAAACCGTTCCCTGGCCTGGGCATGCTCCGAAGCGCCGAAGGCAACGGTCAAAAGCGTATTGAGAATCCGGCGCCCGTAAATGCGGGGTCATCCGAGGCGCGGGTGAGTCCCACTGCGGAGTGGATGTCCAACTGAATGTTGTTTTTTGGAAAGAAGACAAATCCGCCGTGGAATTACTGTTGCGGCAAGGCCACTGCGGAGCCGCACGGACTGAAAAGAATCCATTCCGTGAAGCCGCCCCATCGTTTTGTGAAATTGTATTCGTCGCCAACCGCGAACACTAGTTCCGCTCGACTGGCGGTTTCCCGGGACCGAAAACAGGGGCAATTCCTCCTGAGAGGCCAGGCACGTCGATGGATTCCCGGTCACTTTGCAGGCTTCCCGTTAGCAACAACCCTTCAATCGCAATGTGGTTTGCATTGAGTTCCTGAAGCGATTGCAAATACGCTAGGTTTGCTTGCGAGTATGTCCGCTGCGCCGTAAGTAGAGTGAGAAAATCGAATTGCTGTTGCTGGAATCCGCTGGAGACCAGCTCTAAGGAGGCTCGGGCATCCGGAAGGATCTGTCGCGAGAAAGTGTCGACTTGGTTTCGCGCGTTCGCGTAGTTCTCATATGCTAGCGCCAGGCGATTCCGCAGGCTTAATTCAACACGTCCGACATCGGCTTGCGCATTTCGCAGGTCAGCGAATGCCGTCTGAATATTGCCCTGGTTGCGATTGCTGTACGGAATGGGAATGCCCATTTGGATGTTGCCGATCGTGAACTGCGATGCATTGTCGTATTGAACACCAAGCTGAACGTCCACATTCGGTCTGGGCTCAATCCGCGCGCGTTCGAGGATTGCCTGGGCGCGAGACACACCCGCTCTTGCCGTGGCGAGTTCTGGACTCTGCGCAATGATGCGCGTGTACGATTCGTTCCAATCGAGCTCGCCCGGCTCGGGCGTCAAATTGCCGCTCAATGCCTGCACGCTTATTTCTCGCGCGCCTACGACTGATGACAATCTGCGCCATGCAGCGGCATGACGATTTTGTGCGTTTTGTAGCGTGATGACTGCCGATGCCGACTCAATCCGAGCCTGAAGTACCTCGGCATTGCTTACTTGCTCGCCTTGAAATAGTTGTTCAGTCATTTTCAGCCCGCGTTGTCCGATATCCGCTAATTCACGAGTCAACTCTAACGCTCGTTGAGCGACCAGAACATTGAAGTATTCAATGCGCACGTCGTTCAGCACTCGAAGCCGTTGCGCTGCCATTTGTTGTTGGGCCTGGGCAATTTCTCGACTTGCGACAGTCCGGTTCAGGTCGAGTTTCCCGCCGCGCACGAACTCCTGACTATAGAAGGCTCCTTGCTGGCCGCCGCGCCCTTCATTGCCAACTTCCGTCGCTTGGTAGCCGAAAATGGGATTGGGGCGTAGTCCGCCTTGCAGCCACCGTCCCTCCGCGGCCTGAATTCGCGCACTCGCCTGCACAAGGGTGGGATTGTTCGCTAGCGCGATATTTTCCAGGTCTGCCAACGTCAAGCTCTCGGTAGAGTTGGGTGCTGGCATTCCCGGGGGAATATTCTCCATTGAGTGCTGAGCCGACGAAGCCAGCAAGATTTGCGCCGGTTGCGGAGAATTACGCTTCGGACCTGGTTGACTTTGCACCTCCTTCGAGACCGGAGCAATTCCGGTGCGATCGAGACGCGATTGCGCGGCCACCGTGACCACGGGGATGCGATGGCCATCGTTCACGCCAGGTAGTTTTTGCAGGGCGAAGCCTTGACGGGGCGAGGAGGTTCCGCCTGCAACCCCCGTCTCGGCATTGCACTTTGGAATCGAGGTACATGGAAACTGTGCCGCGAAGAACCCCAGGACTAGCGCAAACAGTTTTACTCTCGGCGATCGAGCCGATTCACGAACGAAGGGTTTAGTGCGATCCATGCGAACATCCTTGTTCACAAAATATGTTGATGGCTATGCGATTCGGTTTGAGCCAAGCAATCGCAGCGCGTTGACGACGACAAGCAACGACATCCCGGTATCGGCTGCAATTGCCGCCCAAAGTGATCCATGCCCAAGCAGCGTTAGCGAAACGAACACCGCCTTAACACCCAACGACGCGAAAATATTTTGGCGGATGACACTTAATGTGCGGCGCGAATGGTGGATCAACCAAGATACGTTCATCAAATCATCGCTCATCAATGCGATGTCAGCCGTTTCCAAGGCGGCATCCGTGCCGACAGCGCCCATCGCGATTCCTAGCGTGGAGCGAGCCATTGCGGGGGCGTCATTGACTCCGTCACCCACCATCCCCACCTGCCCAAATCGCTGAACCAGATCCGCGATAGCGGCTACCTTGTCTTCGGGCAGGAGCTCGGCCCGCACCTCGTCCACGCCTGATTCACGGGCAATTGCGTTCGCCGTGCCCTGGTTGTCGCCGGTGAGCATGATGATTCGCTCAATACCCGCGGCTCGCATTTGTTCAACTGCCAGTCTTGCTTGCGGCCGAATTCGGTCGGCCAGAGCGATGAGACCGCAAACGTGCTCATTCTTTCCGAGCACGACGACGCTAGAACCGTCGGCTTCCATGCGCTCCAATTGTTCGTGCATCTGCGGCGTTTCTTGTCCCCGTTCCTCCAATAGTCGATGCGATCCCAGCCATACGAGCTTCCCGCCGATCGTCGCGGTCGCGCCTTTTCCCTTGATGGCTTGCAGGCCTTCGGCTGCCGGCGGATGAATTCCTTTCTCGGCCGCGGCGCGAACGATCGCTCTTGCGAGCGGGTGCTCCGAGCGTGCCTCGACGGCGGCGGCGATCTCAAGTACCTCCTCCTCGGTGTGGCCGGACAGGGGGACGACCACCCGAACCTGTGGGTGCCCTTCCGTCAAGGTCCCTGTCTTGTCCACCGCGATCGCTTTGAGTCTTGCCGGCGCCTCCATATACTGCCCGCCCTTAACAAGCACGCCGTGCCGAGCGGATGCCGTGAGGGCCGCCACAATGCTCACCGGCGTGGAAATGACGAGCGCACATGGGCACGCGATCACCAACAGCACGAGACCTTCGTAAAACCAACGCGACCATAGCCCGCCTGTCAAAAGCGGCGGCAACATCATGACGGCAAACGCAAGCAGCATGACGGCGGGAGTGTAGTAACGAGCAAACTGCTCGACCCATTGCTCGCTCGGCGACCGTTTGCTTTGCGCATCGCCAACCATGCGTATGATTCGGGCGAGAGTCGTATCTTCGGCCGGCTTCGTGGTGATAAGTTCCACGGCGCCATCTTCGTTGATTGTGCCGGCAAAAACCTCGTCGCCGGCCGTCTTGGCGACCGGCAGCGACTCGCCCGTGATGGGAGCCTGATTCACGGTCGTTTCGCCCTTCACGATCTTACCGTCGAGCGGAAACTTCTCGCCTGGGCGCGCCACGATGGTAGTGCCAACGGGAATATTCTGCACATCGACTACGGTTTCCTTGCCATCGGAAGTAACGACGCGTGCCGTGTTGGGGCTAATTGACATCAAAGCCGCGATTGCTCGCCGAGCCCTACCGACGCTCCATGATTCTAACGCAAGCGAGACCGCGAACAGGAATGCAACCGTGGCCGCCTCGAAGAACTCGTCGATGATTAGCGCTCCGGCGACAGCGATCGTCATGAGCAGATTCATGTCCGGTTGCAATCGCAACAGCGCGCGCCAGCCCTTTGGTGCAACGTACCATGCGCCGGCAATTACCGCGGCAAGGTAGAGTACCCTGGCCGCCAGTGGTATAGTCATCCCTTCGTCGCCACCGATGGCCGCTCGCCACCCCTCGCTGGAAATGTGGGTGATGAGTCCGGCGACCAGGCAGAGACCGCTGGCCGTGGTCAGTGCCGTGCGACCCCATCGCTCCCAACCGCGACGTTCTTCAATTCGTTGCGCTGAATCACGCCAAGGCTCGGCCCGCATTCCAGTGCGCACGACGGCAGCGACCAGTTGGTCCGAGGTGACCTTGGTTTCGACGAAGACGACGGTCATCTTGCCGTTGAGCACGTCGAACGCCATCTCACTAATGCCCGGCAGGCGCGCAAGCTCAGCCTTCAGTGCCGCAACCTCTTCGGCACAGTCCATGCCGTCGATCTTGTACGTCGCCGTGGCCATTGCGTTCACGCTCTTACCTGCCGTTGCTTCAGTTTCGAGTTCCTCGCTCAATGTCCATTCATCCCCGTGGAGCGAGCATCATCACGGTCATTCCCGCCAGACAGAGACCTACGCCGAACCAATCCCAGCGTGTAGGTCGAACGCCATCCACGGCCCATAACCACACAAGCGCCACGGAAACATATACGCCGCCGTAGGCGGCATACACCCTTCCAGCCGCCGTGGGATGCAGCGTTAGGAGCCAGGCGAACGCCGCCAGGCTCACGGCCGCGGGAATCAAGAGCAATGGCGACCGCCCGTGCCGGAGCCAAAGATACGGAAGATAACAGCCCGCGATCTCCGCGATGGCGGTGACCACGAACAGCGATGTAGTTGCCAGAAGGTGCATGGTGTTCGTCAAGCCGCTTGTCGCGGTCGTCTCCCTTGCTTGAGTTCAATTCCAAACTCTTTTGCGATCTTGAGCAGAGTGAAAGAACAGATTGTTCTTGACAGCATTTCGCGCGTTCCGCGGGCACCATGCTGGTGAATAAGTTCCGCCAAGCGTTGGCGTTCCGCAAACTTGTACTTCAAAGGACGTCCGTGTTTTTTCTTTGATGCCATATCCTTAGACCGCTTCGAGTGGGATACTAAGCAGCGCTCGATCGAGCGGCTTTCG
>JANNTD010000250.1:0-16808 GCA_031403315.1 Planctomycetota bacterium | reverse complement strand
GACGGTCCGCTGGGCGGCGAGACGATGAAGTCGAGGCTCTTGAGCGACCCGTCGGGCACCAGGCTCCGCCGCGCTTCGTCGACCGCGATGTATGGCAACCGCTCGCGGCGCAAGTACGCCTCGAACGCGGCCTCATAATGGTTGTCGCGGTTGGCCATGGGCTCGCCCTGGGGAACGCGCGCCGCTGCGCTCGCAATACTCGCTCCGCGACGCGGAGCCGGTCTCAACCGGCGCAGCGGAGCGCGTCTCTCCGCACAACTGTACACCATTCCGCTCAGCCCGCCAAGATGCGCCGAATCTCGGCGATTACGGCTGCGGCGCCGTTTGCGAGCGAGACCGTCGTGCTCTCGCCGCTGGCGAGGTTTTTCACCTGGCACTCGCCGGCGGCGAATTCGTCGTCGCCCGCGACGAGCGCGATGCGGAAGCCGCGCTTGTCGGCGTATTGCAATTGCTTGCCGAGCTTCTTGGGTTCTGGATAGACTTCCACGCCCAGCCCGGCGGAACGCAATTCTGCGGCTAGGCGCAGATAATCACCGAGGCGAGTCGCCGCGAAGAACGGCACGAACACTTCGGCCGGCGTGCGGACCGGTTCGATCAGCTTCAATTCTTCCATCGCCGCGAGTAGCCGGTCGAGGCCGAGCGACGCGCCGATGCCGGGCAGTTGCTGGTTTGTATAGAGCTCGGCGAGATTGTCGTAGCGGCCGCCGCTGCAGATGCTGCCGATCGCCGGCAGCGCGTCGAGCGTGGTTTCCATGACGACGCCGGTATAGTAGTCGAGGCCGCGAGCGATCGACGGTTCGATGCGGAGGCGTTCTCGCGCCGAAGCCGGTAGTGCCGCACCCGCAGCTGTCAGGATTTCCCGCAGCCGCGCTACTCCCGCGCTACCGGTATCGTTCCCGGCAACGAGTTTTTCGAGCTCCGCGAGCACCGCGTCATTCGACCCCTGGAGCGTCGACAGGGCCAGCAACTTCTTATTGTCGGCGTCACTCGTGCCCGCGACTCGCGACAATTCCTCCGCCACCGATTCGGGCCCGATCTTGTTGAGTTTGTCGAGCGATCGCAGCACGTCGACCGATTTTTCGGCGAGGCCCAGTTTTTCGAGCAGCCCCACCAGCACGCCGCGATGATTGAGATGGATCTTGAAGCCGCCGACTTGAATCGCCGACAGCAGATCGCCGGCCACCAACACCGTCTCGACGTCGGCCGCTACGCTGGTCGTGCCGATCGTGTCGAAGTCGCATTGCATGAACTCGCGGTAGCGGCCGCGCTGTGTGTTCTCTCCGCGCCATACGGTCGCAATTTGGTAGCGTTTGAACGGTGTGCCTAGCTCGCCAATGTGCTGGGCTGCGAAGCGGGCCAGCGGCACAGTAAGATCGAACCGCAGGCCGACGTCGCGCCCACCGTGGTCTTGGAATCGGTAGAGCTGCTTGTCCGTCTCCGCGCTCCCCTTGCCGAGCAAGATTTCCAGATACTCGAGCGCAGGCGTGTCGATCGGGCTGAAGCCATACGAACGAAACACCCGCCGGGCCGTGTCCATGATCCGCTCGCGCGGCAACATTGCCTCCGGCAAATAATCGCGGAAGCCCTTTAGCGTGCGAGGTTGAATCTTCTGCTGCGACACCGTTTAAGTCCAAACAAATGAAAGACAATTAGCCACAGAGCCACAGAGGCCACGGAGAAGAAAGAAAGAGATTGCAAAATGCAAAATGCAAATTGAAAAGTGCAAAATGAAGAATTGGCTTCCGACAATTTGCAATTTGCATTTGCTTTTTTCTATGAACTCTGTGTACTCCGTGGTGAACCCTAAATGATTGGTAAGAGCGCCGGCTTGGCGCTGCGCATCTTTTTGCCTCTTTTGGGCAGGACCGCTTCTGTAAACTCGGCCACCTGGTCGGCCGTTTCCAGGTAGAAATCGTACGTCCAGTCGTCGTCGTACTCGCAGTCCTTGGTGGTGTAGTCGCGGCAGATTTGCGGCCGGGTTTCGTAAATGCCGCAGCGGTTGTCGGCCTGCAGGTGCTCGCACTCGGTGTGCACCAGCAGATACCAATCGTCGTCTTCGCGGAACACGGTGGCCCGGTCGTGCAGCAAGAACCAACGGATGAACTCGTAGTCCTCGAACGTCTCGGGCGTTTCAATCGGCAAGGCAAAGTAGCGGCAGCACTTCGCGGTGCAGTATTCGCAAAGATCTTTGCCTGCCGGCAAGTCTTCGCGGCGAATTTTGGTGAGGCCAAAGGCGGTGGACATGCTCGATTCTCCTGGTGGTGCCAGCCGCGACGCGGAGTCACGACCGCTGGACAACTTAACGCGCACGGCGACAATCGAACAGGGGCAGCGAGACTTTCATGGCGAAACCACGGACCAAGACCGCGCTGCTAACCGGCTTTCCGCCGATCGCCGCCGCCGACGCGCGGGTGCTGGTGCTCGGTTCGATGCCGAGCGTGGCGTCGCTCGCCCGCGAGCAGTATTACGGCCATCCGCAGAACGCTTTTTGGCCGATCATGGGGCGGCTATTCGGCGCGGGACCGGCGCTACCGTACGACGAGCGAAAGGCGGTGCTCGTCGCTTGCCGCGTCGCGGTGTGGGACGTATTGCAGTCGTGCCGCCGCGCGGGGAGCCTCGACACGGCAATCCACCGCGACTCGGAACAGGCCAACGATTTCGCGGTGTTTTTCCGCGAGCACCGACAGATTGGCGCCGTTTTCTTCAATGGCCAAAAAGCGGAGACTGCTTTTCGTCGCCATGTTCTGGCCAATCTTACCGCACTGAAGCGAGAATTCCGCTGCGAACGCTTACCTTCCACCAGCCCGGCCCACGCCGGCCGCTCGCTGGAACAAAAGATGGCCGCATGGCAGGCCGTGCGTCGCGCAGCGCGCGGCTAGTGCGAGCCGCACGGGCGAGTAGCGTGTGCCGTTCCGTATTTTCAAGACGCAATCGACGAAAAAGCCGCTACAGTTACGTGAAGCGCGCTCTAATCAAGCAACTCGGCCGCCTTGTAGAGCATCCGCAGCACACTTTCTTCGTCGGTGAGCCGCAGCACTTCCTCGCTGGTGAACCAACCGATTTCGTGCGACTCGTCGCTCGCGGCGGCGACTTGTCCCGCGTGGGCCACCAGCAGAAACCGCACGTCGTGATGTTCGTGGGCGTCTTCGATCATTTGTCCCGCGGCGTCGTAGCGGGCAGGAATCGTATGTACGTCGAGGTCCAGCGGCCGTAGCGCGCCGGCGATCGGCACGATGTCGAAACCCATCATCCCCGATTCTTCGCGGGCTTCGCGCAGCGCGACCTCTTCGACTTGCGTTTGGCCGTCGGCATGCCCGCCGAGTTGCAGCCAGCGATCGAGCTTGCGATGGTGAGTCAAGAGGCAGCGCCGACGGTCGGCGGAGACGATCCATGCCGCCCCCGTGATGTGTCCCGGCCGGCACGTCCGCTCAAAGCAATCGGCGTGTGCCTCAACCAGGGCGACGATGCGATCGACTACCCCCGCCTCGGCCGGAAAGGCGTGCCGATAGCACTCTAGCAAGTTGAGCAACGGACGGCGATGCATGGGGAGAGGTCGGAGGTCGGAGGACGGAGGTCAGCAGGCATTATCGGCTCAGCGAGGTGCCACTGACAACAGACAACAGACCTCTGACTACAGACAACATGCCCTACGGCACCACTGCTTTGCGGATCGACAGCGGCCGGCCGACCTGGCTCGTCGTGCCTGTGAAACCGGGCGGCGGGCTGAACAGCGAGTCGGGCCGGAAGTCGACTTCGAGGCCCCCGCTCGAGGCCGAGATGGCGTCGCCGGCGATCACCGCGCCGCGCACCAAAGAGTTGTTTTGAAACGTGACGTCGTCTTCAACCACCACCAACCCCTGGATTTCCGACGGATAAGTATCGTTCGTGTCGCTATCCGTGCCGAAACTTTCGTGGCTCATGCCGGACGGATTGTAGTTGATCCCGTCTTCTGCCTCACTCAGCGATCGGTTGGAGGCCGCGATCGTGATGTCGGCATCGTCGGCCGAACCAATATTGTCTTCGACCAGGAGCGCCGGATAGCCCGGCGTGGCGGGCGACCAGTTGATCGGTCCGGGACCAATGCAGGAGCCGCTGCCAGGGTTGACGAGCAGCAGCGTCCCCTTGATCCGCGACCGCTCGATGACCACCTTGTTCCCGCTGCAATTGATCCAGTAGAGGCCTTGCGCGTTGGTCGCGCCGCCGGGGATCGTATTCACGCCCGGGCCGAGCGCGCGGCGAAAGATGAAGTAGCCGGTGGTTGTCTCCCGAATGACGACGTCATCGACGTAGAAGTCGTAGTAGGGCGCGCTATTCGAGTCGGACCACGCGATCGTGACGAAGGCGTATTCAAGGTCGCCGCTCCAACTGTCGGCGGGAAGGGTGGCAGAGATTCGTACCCAACCTGTCAATTGGCTGCCCAACACCACCAAATTTGCGCTGTTCTGGTTCGATTCGCTGGAGAGAGTCCCTTTGGTGGCGACGCGAATGCGGAAGTTACGCGGAAACAAAGTGTCCGACCAGACCCAAGCCTCGATGTAATATTGTTGTCCCGGCTTCGCATCGCCGCTGATGTATTGCGACGCGCCGGCGTTCCAGGCCGAGCGATTGGTCACCCGCAGGCTGTAAGTGCCGGTGTGCGCCCTGTTATTTGACTGCGAGATCGTGGCGGTCGGGACGCCGGTCGCCGCGCCGGTCCAATACGTCGTACCAGTTTCAAACGTCGTGTTGCGGGCGATGTTGAGCGTTGTGGACAAGCTAGCGATCGGGATTACGGTGCCGTTCGTCTTGTAGTAGTCGAAGACGGTCGACCAGGTGGGCATTGCAGGCCGCTCGTCGGCCGCAATCTCCGACGTCGTACCGGCGTAGGTCGAGCCGCTGACAGTCAACGCCTGAACCTCGCCGTACACCGTCGAGCCGGACGCGGAGCTCGAGCTGGCCGAAATCAATCCCGAGTTTCCGGCCCGCAGCACCGAGTTGCTGAGGCTGAGCGCGCCGCCAGCAGCCACGCTCGAGCGTAGGCAACCGAGCGGCTCGGCGTACGAGTCGATCGTCCGCACGACCTGCTGTACCGACTTGCCTGCCGTGCCGACGCCGGTCATCACAATCGACTCGGTGGCGCTGTCGGCGAGATTGGCATCGATCGGGTCGATCACCGTAAGCGTGCAGCTTCCCTCACCGGTGCTGCAATTCGAGAACCAATTGCCGTTGGAGTAGGTCGTCCGCCAATTCGGGTCGTTCTTGATCGCCAATAGGCCCAGGTCGATGGCCGCCTCGGCGTTGAGCTGCGCTTGCCGGATGTCGACCGATGCCGAGAGCATCCGATTTTGCACTCGCTGTAGCGCCAACGCCGAGAACGCGAGCAGTGACACGATCAGCGCCGTACCGAGCACGGCCAGGTACACGCTCCCGCGGCGGTTCGATTGGTTGCGTCGTGTGTCGGTCATCGTCGGCTCGCGGCTATTCGGTGTCGGTCACGACGGCGTACTGCTCGGCGAGGACGACGTCGTTGTATTCGATCTTCACGCAAATCCGTTTGGCCCCTTGGTCGATCGCGCCGGCGGTCTCCTGCGAAGGATTAGTCGGCACGACCAGCTCGACGGTCACTCGCTGCCGCCAGTCGGCCCGGTCGGCGATCGTGGTGCCGTCCGCGGCTTTGGGTGGTTTCTGGTTCCAGCCGTTGAAATCGTCGACGTCGTCGAAGTTGTCGCGCGGCGCCGCTTCACCCGATTCCAGGCCAAACGTCGCCGCGCCGTCCGGATCGCTGTAGGCCGTGGCCAGGACTTCCGCCATCAAATCGTCGGCCAGGCCCAGCGCAACGCCCCGATTGCCCGCCGATTGGCTGGAGCGCGTCGCGGCGCCCAGCCCGTTGAGCGCGGCCACGGTCATCAAGCCGACGATCAGCGTCGACACGACGACCTCGACCAGCGTCAGCGCAGCGCGCCGACGAGTCGGGCTATTCAACGAATTATTCGGCGACGCGCAGCTCGACATAGTCAAACTCGGCACTGCTGGTGTCCGCGTATGCGGTCAAAAAACGGTTGTCGTTCGTGGGGGCGTAGGTGGGATAGGCAAATGTGCCTTGGTCTTCGTCGTTGATCGACAGGTTGATGGCGTTGCCGGCGGGCAGGATCGTCAGTCGATAGTGGACGAAATCACTCGATAGGTGCTTGCACTGAAACAGCGCGACGTCCGTCGCGTCGTTCGATTTGCCGTAGAGGGTGAGCGTTTGCGAGCCGTCGGACTGCCGCTGCACGCGAACCACCAGCGGCGCGTGGGTGCCGCCCTGCCGGTCGGCGTTGATTTGCACGACGGCCCCGTTGCCGCCCAAGCTGGTGTTGCGGCAGCGCACGTCGACGATCGTATTGGTCGTGAAATTGTTCTTCGCCCGCGTTTCGATCGCCCCGCTCGCCATCCAGACGCCGCCGACCAGGGTGGCGGCGTTGAACGTGCCGCCGCCCGTCATGGTCCAGTCATTGGTGCCATCGCGCGTGAAGTCGGCAGCGGTCGGATCGCCGTCGAAATCCGCGCGCCAGTAGGCCGAGAGCAATTCCGGCCGGTTTGCCAGCGGCACACTAGCATTGATCCGCGAATGGGTCGCCACGCCAGCCTGCAACACCACGTTCACGCGAGTGGCATAGTTGCGGGTCAGGTTGTACGTGGCACCCGGCGTCGAGTAGGTGCCGTAGATGCGGTAGTACGTCCGTCGAGACGGCATGTAGGACCAATTCGCGCCCGCGTCGTTCGACTCGTTGACCGACGTCGAGGCGTTGTCGTCCGTGAGCAAGCGGGCAGCGGTGCCCGACTCGCCCGTGGTTCCGCGCCATACCAGGCTGTACGTGCGGTGCAGCGCCAATCCGCGGACAGGACCGGAGAATGTCGCCGAGTTCCAGCCCGGACTCGACGTGAGATTGTCTTCGAGGATTGCTACTTCGCCGAGCACTTCCCCCGTGGGACGACTGCTCGGGTCGCCGGCGCTGCGAATTTGAACTCGCAGCGTCTCGCCGTTGCCGTTGCGCTGGCCTTGAAAGTCAACTCGGGTTACGTTCCAGCCAGTGGCATCGGCCGGGATCCCCGCGAATCCGAACGGATTGATCCGTTGCGCGGAGAAACTGTCTTGGTTGATGTCGCGAGCCGAGCCCGATGCCGCGACCGCGTTGCTGGCCAAAATCGCTTCGGCGGTCTCCGTCGTGGCGGTGAACGACTCGGTCTCGCTGGCGGTGGTGACCGAGATCTGGAAGTCCTGCACCGAATCCACCAGCGCAACCGGCGTCCCGCCGTTGACCGTCTTCTGAAGCGGGTCGCCGGGGACGCCCGACCACTCGTAGCGAATCCGCTCGGCGGTCCCGTCGTTGGTGCGGTCGGTGACCACAAACTCCAGCACGTGCGTGGTCCGCGTGACGAAGAACGTGGCGAAACGCACGTCGTTGGCCAATTCGTTGGCGGCTTCCGCGGCGTCCAATCGATTTGCCGAAGCCGCCGGCGTGTTCGCCACCTGGTCGGCGATCAGCATTACCGAGCCCAGCCCGGCCAATAGAATCGCGCTCGACACCGTGGCGGTCACGAGCTCGATGAGCGTATGGCCCCGGCGCGGATCGTGTGGGTGGAGATGCATGTTTCTGTGCGGCCTACATTCTGTGCGGGCTACGGATCGGTGATCGTGATTTTTCCGCTGGTGCTGTCAAGTGTCAAAGTCCGCGTCTCGTCGCCGAGTGCCAACACGATGGTGCCACCCACCGACGCGTTGCCATAACCATCAAACGAGACCGTCGTCGGCCCGCCAAAAGCGACCGTGACGCCGTCGAGTTCGTAGGGCGTACTCGCCAAGTCGACGGTGTACGCCTGGCCGGGACTTTTCAGGCTCTCGACGCCGGACGAAAGGCTGTAGGTCGTCGCATTGGTAAACGTCAACGACTGCGTTTGACTGTTCACCCGAGCTGCGTGGCACGCCTGTTCCAAGTCGAGCTTCACGCGCCGCGCGGCCGACTCCAGTGCATGATACCTTAGCGAACGGTAAAAACTCGGCGTTGCGATCGCGGCGATGATGCTCATGATCAAGAGCACCACAAGCAGTTCGATGATCGAAAAACCGTTGTGCTGCTTGGGGGTTCGAGCGCGCGTAAACCGTTGCGCGGCGACGCGCCGCGAATTCGCAGACACCTGCATTTCGAGCGTCGTTCGCATCGTGCTACCCGGGTCGATTCGGGCCCCCGCGCCCCGACATGTTGACTAATTCAAACATAGCTCGCTGAGGGCTAGATTCTTCCTTCGGCAGGCCGCGCGGCGGCGAACCGGATCCACCACGTTTGCGCCAGCCAGCCCTCGAACGCACGCTCGGTGCTCTCGAACCGGTTGCGCGACTCGTTTCATGTATTCCGATGATGCCGAAGTTGCGGCCGTATTTTTCACAGGAATCCCGCGGCCATGCCACAGTTGGTCCAGTGCGGTTCCCTCGCAAGAGGTAGGCTTCAGGCAAACCCCCCGAACACCCCCGAATTTTCCTGTGAGACCGGAATCGCGCTGATATTTCACAAGCTACGGTTCCCTACAGAAGGGCAGGCGAGAAGGCCTACCAGCCGATTGCAAAGGGCGGAACGTCAATCGCTTCGGTCGCCGTGTCGGCGGACCGACGGTTCGACGTTGCCTGGGTCTCGAATGGGTCAACACCGAATTCGTTGGGGGACTATTAAGATGGAAATGCGTAAGGGTTTCACACTGGTTGAATTAGTCGTCGTGGTCATGATCCTCGGCATCCTCGCGGCGGTTGCCGCGCCGAAGTTGCTCGGCACCTCGGGCACCGCGACCGACAATGGATTGCGTCAGACGCTGAGCGTCGTCCGCGATGCCGTGGAGCGTTTCGCTGCCGAAAATGCCGGCAACTTCCCCGGCACCGACGAACCAACGTTCAAGGCCGCCATCGCTCCGTATCTCCGCGGTTCGTTCCCGACCTGTCCGGTCGGCGCCAACGACGATGCTGAGGTCGACGTAACCAACTCGGCGACGGTCCCGCTGGGCGTAAATGCAGGTGCTACCAAGGGCTGGCGGTACAGCTATGTGACCGGCGAGTTCATCGTCAACACGTCCGACACCGACAACAGCGCCACTCCGGTCGCGTACAACACGTACTAGCAATCGGCCGACAATCGTTAAAATAGGAAAAATGCTCAGATTGATTAGCATGCGAATTGATTATGGACTGGGCGATTTATTCTGATTATTCAAAGTTTGCAGCCACAATCCACCGATAGACATGTTTTGGAGTACTAGAGTTCTCCCGTGGTAGCGGTGTGCTAGCACGAGCCGACGGCCCGACAAAGGATGGCGAGGTCCCATGACTGGCGACAAAGCAAAAATCCTCCTGGTTGAAGACAACGTCGCTCTTTCGGGAGTGATCTGTTTCAACCTGTCGCGGGCCGGGTACCAGGTGACCGCCGTGGGCAATGGCCGCGAGGCCATCGACGCGTTGCAGCGCGGCCATTTTGATCTGGTGCTCTCCGATCAGCAGATGCCCAAGATGACGGGGATCCAGCTCTGCGAGCACATCCGCGAGATGCCCGACCACGCTCACACGCCGTTTATTTTGCTCACCGCCAAGTGCATGGAGATCGACTTTGCCAAGCTCCGCCAGCGGCTCGGCATGTCCGCGGCGTTGCCCAAACCATTCAGCCCGAGCGAATTGTTGACCAGCATTGAAGAGTCGCTAGCGTCGAGCGTTCGCTAGCCGCTCGCCAGCACCACAGTTCAGTTTGACCTCGGAACGGAATCCGAATGTCGCCGACGTCTTTCCATCTTCGTTTGCCGCGCCGCGTGACGGCCTACTTCCTGCTGTTCGGGTTGACGGCGGTGATTTGGCTAAGCGGCGGCGCTTTCTACGTGGCGCGAGCGGTCAACCAAACTCGCTCGGAAAGCGCGAGTCTGCGCTGGCTGGGGCGAGCTTCCTCGCGGCTGACGCTTGACTACGTGCGGCACGGCGAGACCCATCTCCAGTCGCTCGTGCATGAGTTCAAGTCCCAAAGCGGTGCCGCCTATTGCGCCGTGCTGTCCAACACGGGCGTTTATCTCGCCCATTCAAATCCCGAACTCGTTGGCCAGCCAGCTGTTGAACACGAAGGCAGTACCGAACAGTGGGGAGATACGTTCCGCCTCCAGTACGTCAACCCGCGCGGCGAGCCGATGGACGAATATCGAACACCGCTCGAGGCCGGCGGAAATGCGATCGGCACGCTAATCTATGGCGTTGCCCAGCCCGGCCTGTGGACCTACGTGTCGAGCGCAGCCCACCACGCGCCGCTGGCGATCCTCGGCCCCGCGTGTTGCATGGTCCTTGGCGCGGTGCTCTTGAACCGCATGGTCCGGCCCGTCGCCGACATCGAGCAGCAACTTTCCCGCGTGGCGATGAGCGCTTCGGTCGAAGGTTGCGAGCTGATGTCGGTAGCTGGTGTCGGCGCTGCCGCGATGGGCTGGAATCGCGTGGTCAACCAGCGCGCCGCCGGCAGCCAAACCAGCGAACTCGGCCGGCAGATTCAGCAGTCGCTCGTCAAGGGTCGACAGGGCCGGCTCGACGGCGTCCTGAACAGCATTCCCGACGGCGTCGCCACGACCGACGCTTCCGGCCAGCTCACGTACACCAATCTCCCGATGGCCGCCATCCTGGGCATGAAAGACATCGTCGGCGCGACCGACGCCAACTACGGTGCCGGCCGCGAGCCCAAGCTGACCGATCTGCTGATCGAAAGCTGGCAGCTCTCGCCGAGCGACGCGCTCATCTCGGCCGACAATCAAAACCGGCCGGTCGTCACGGAATTGTCCCGTCTCGAAGAGGGCCAGCGCCGCGTGGTCCGCGTCGCCCGCCATCCGATCTGCATCGTCGGTGGCGTCCACCACGAATGCCACGTCTGGATCATTCGCGACGTCACCCAGCAAAAGCTGGCCGAGGAAATGCGAGATTCCTTCGTCGACACGGCCACCCACGAACTGCGCACTCCGCTGGCCAACATCAAGGCCTACGCCGAGACGCTAGCACTTGCCGACATGATCGACGTCGAACAGCAGAAGCAGTTCCTCAACACGATCAACTCCGAAGCCACGCGGCTGGCCCGCTTTGTCGACGACCTGTTGAGCGTCAGCAGCATGGAAGTCGGTTCGATGACGCTCAACAAGACGGTTACCGAATTGCACCGCATGCTCAATGAGGTGCTCGCCAAGATCAAGCCGCAGATCGAAGAAAAGCGACTCACGTTTGAAGTCTCGATCCCCGAAAAGCTGCCCGAACCGCGGATCGACAAAGACAAGATCGCCACGCTGCTGGTGAACCTCTTGGGCAACGCCGTGAAGTACACGCCGGCGGGCGGGCGGGTGGCGTTCCGCGTCCACGCCACCGATCAGAACCTCGAAATCGACGTCGAGGATACGGGCGTCGGCATCGCAGAGAACGAGCTGCCCAAGGTGTTCGACAAGTTTTTCCGCAGCGACGATCCGCGCGTGCAGGAACAAAAAGGCAGCGGCCTGGGGTTGGCTCTCGTGCAGGAAGTGGTGCGGCTGCACGGCGGCCGCGTTTCGGTGGACAGTGAAATCGACAAAGGGAGCACGTTTCAAATCGTGTTGCCGATCGCGTAGGGCAACAGACCATGTTCGAACAAAAACGCCAAGGAGCAATCGACGTCATCGGCGGCGGCGACCGGATCAGCGGCGACTACGTAGCCGAACTGGCAGTCATGCTCGAGGGTTGCCTCAAGCGCGGCCAGCCGCGCGTGGTGCTCGATTTGCAGGGCGTCGCGCTGGTGGATAGCGCCGGCTTGGAACTATTGCTCGACACGCATGAGGAATGTCAACGGATGGGCGGCGCGATGAAACTGGCCAATCCCGGCGCGCTTTGCAGCGAAGTGCTCAAAGTGACCGGCGTCGGCACGAGGTTCGAGGTATTTGGCGACACGGGTAGCGCCATTCGGAGCTTTTTGCTATGAGTACGGCCACTGCCGACACATCGAAAGCCGCCGCCACCGTCGCGCCTGCTCCGCGCGCCGGCACGCTCGGCCAATTGCTCGTCGGCGCCGACGTCATCACGCCGCAGCAGCTCGACCAGGCGCTGGCGGAAGGCTCGCAAAAAGGCCTGCGGCTCGGCGAAGTGCTGGTCGAAATGGGCATGGTCCAGGAAGAAGCCATTTTGCCGTTCATCGAAGGACACCTCGGTGTTCCAGCCGCGCGGCTCCGCGACGGCATCATCGACCCCGTCGCGGTGCGGCTCATCCCAAGGCGGATGGCCGAACGGCTCGACGCGGTCGCCCTGTTCAAGGTCCGCGACTCGCTTTGCGTCGCCATGGCTGACCCGCAAAATCTCGAACACGTCGACGAGATCGAACGGGTCACCCATCTCCGCGTCCGCCCCGTGTTTGCCTTCCGCAGCAGCATCCAGCGGACGCTGCCGCGCTGCTACGACGAAGGCTTTGAAGTCGATACCGTGACTGCCGACATCGACGAAGGGGCCGTCCAACTGCAGACCGACGGCACCGACATCGACATGATGAACGTCGAGGCGCTCGTCGACGGCAGCCCGATCATCAACCTCGTGAATTACCTGCTCATGCAGGCGATTCGTGCGGGGGCCAGCGATATCCACATCGAGCCGAGCCGCAAGTTCTCGGTCGTCCGCTTTCGCGTCGACGGCCAGATGTACGAAGCCCTCCGGCCGCGGCGCGACATGCACCCGGCGCTGGTCTCGCGCATCAAAGTCATGGGCAAGATGGACATCGCCGAACATCACAGGCCGCAGGACGGCCGCTTCCAAGTGACCGTCGAAGGCCGCGAAGTCGATTTCCGCGTTTCGACGCTGCCCACGGTACTCGGCGAAAAGATCGTGCTCCGCATCCTCGACAAAGACAACTTGAGTTTCAATCTCGACCTGTTGGGCGTGCCGCCCGACATGCTCAAGAACCTCAAGGCGCTCTTGGCCAAGCCCTATGGCCTGATGCTCGTCACCGGCCCCACCGGTAGCGGGAAGACGACCACGCTCTACTCGGCGCTCGAATTGATCAAATCGGTCCACCGCAACGTGGTTTCCGTCGAGGATCCGGTCGAGTACCAGGTCGAGCTTGTGAACCAGATCCAGGTCGACGACGCGCGGCAAATGTCGTTCAGCTTGGCGCTGCGGTCCATTTTGCGGCAGGATCCCGACATCATCATGATCGGCGAAATCCGCGACGTGCCGACCGCCCAGATCGCGGTCCAGGCCGCGCTCACCGGCCACCTCGTGCTGAGCACGCTCCACACCAACGACTGCGCGGGGGCCATCCACCGGCTGCTCGACATGGGCATCGAGCCGTTCAAGATCGCGGCGGCACTGGTCGGCGTGGTGGCCCAACGGCTGATCCGCACCGTCTGCCAGTCGTGTAAGACGTTTTCCTACCCGTCGCGGGAGCTGTTGGAAACGATTCACTACAAGGGCGACCAGCGGCGGAGCTTTGTCCGCGGCGAAGGCTGCACCAAGTGTCACGATACCGGTTTTGTCGGTCGTACCGGTATTTACGAAGTGATGGTCGTCGACCGCGAAATCCGCGAATTGATTGCCAGCAACCGCGGCTCCGACGCAATCCGCGACTGTTACCGCCGTGCCGGGGGCAAGACGCTCCTAGAACAGGGAATCCGCCTGGCCGAAAAAGAGCAAACCAGCCTCGATGAAGTCATGCGCGTGGCCTATTTCGAATAAGCAATACTTGAGGACCAGTACACGCCAGCGTTTGAAGTTCGCAACTAGCCCCATGCAATTCACCTACACCGCCAAATCGAACGCCGGAGAAATCCAGACCGGCCAAATCGACGCCGACGACGTCGACCAGGCGAAGCGCGCGCTCCGCGAGAAGGCGCTCTTTCCGATCGATGTCCGGCAGAAGGGCAGCCGCTCGCGGTGGGCATTCATTACAGGACGCGCCGACAAATCGGCGATGCGCAAGCGCGACTTGCTCACGGTCACCACGCAACTGGCGATCATGACCAAGTCGGGCGTCGACCTGGCTAGCGCCTTCGAGTCGCTCGCCCTGCAGTCGAGCAACGAGCGCGTCCGCAAAGTTCTCGGCCGGGTTCATGAAGACGTGACCGGCGGCAAGGCCGTGTCCGAAGCGATGCGCGCCCAGTCCGACGCATTCGGCGACGCCTACGTCGCCAGCGTTGCGGCCGGTGAAGCGGCTGGTCAGTTGCCCGAAGTGCTCGGCCGGCTGGCCGATCTGCAGCGATCCGAAATCCGCAACCGCGCGACGATCCGCACGCTGCTGGCGTATCCGATTTTGCTGTCCACGATTTCGTCGCTGGTGGTAGCGTGCCTGGTGCTCTTCGTGTTGCCGCGGTTCCAGAAGATTTTCGAACAGTTCGAAGTGCCGTTGCCGGCGGTCACGCAGGTGCTGGTGGCCTGCTCCGACTTGCTGCGCCACTTCACTTGGATTTGGGTGCCGCTCGCGATCGCCGCGGTCGCGGTCCTGATTTCCTCGCGGTACACGACTTCCGGCCGCCGCTGGTGGGACCGCGCGATGCTCAACACGATCGTGATCCGCGACGTCACGCGGGCGTTCTACATCGGGCGCACGTTCCGCCTCTTGGGCCTGATGATCGAAAGCGGGGTGCCGCTGCTCGAAGGCCTGCGACTTACGCGGAGCGCAGTCCGCAACTCGCTCTACCGCGAACTGTTCATGGAACTCGAAGAAGCCATTCTCAACGGCCGAGGCCTGGCCAGCTCGCTGATCAAGGCTGGCTTCGTGCCGCCCGTCGCCGCCGAGATGGTCCTCACCGCCGAACGCACCGGTACGCTCGGCATGGTCACCGAGCTGATGGGCGCATACTACGAAGAAGAAGGCGAGACCCGCCTCCGCGAGCTCGCCACCATGCTCGAACCGCTGATTATTGTCGTGATGGGCGTCATCGTGGCCACGATCGTCGTGGCCGTGATGTTGCCGATGTTCGATATTGCCACCCTAGCCCGTTGACCCAAACGACGAAAGGGCAAAGCCATGACTCAACACGAATCACATCCGACCGCACCTCGACACTCGCTTCGATACTTGCTCTGCGCGATGACCCTGGTGGGTGGCGGCATGTTCATTGGCTCGAGCGTTACCATGCCGTCGATCGCCTGGGGACAGATCATCACCACGCCGCAGCCGCAGCACATGCTCAGCGGCGGGCAGTTATCGGTCCCGATCCTGCAAGACATCTCGGCCACGCTCAAGGAAATCGACGGCCGGTTGTCGCGGATGGAAAACCTAGCCAAGCAATTGGGCAACAAACGTTAGACCAAAGGCACGGAAGTTAGCCGGCGGGCTTGTCCCGCCGCGATGTTTGTCACGACTCACGGAGGAGTCACCGTTTGATTCTCGCGAATAATCTAGGTTGGATCGGCGTCGACCTCGGGACGCACACCGTGAAGCTTGCGCAAGCGGTGCGCTCGCCCGATGGTGTCCGCCTGCGCCATGCCGCCGTGATTCAGCGGCCCAGCCCCTGGTCCGACCAAGATTCGCTCGCGCTCGACGAACCCGACCCGTCGTGGCCGGAGATCTTGGCCGCACTTGAGTGTGGCGGCTTCCGTGGCCGCAGCGCCGCCTGCCTGCTGCCGATGAATGTTTGCGAGCTCCGTGGTCTCAAGGTGCCGCAGGGCGACGAGCAAGAACGCCGGGCGATGATCGCCAGCGAGCTAGCCGACGACGAGACCGAACACGCCGCGCCGATCGAGTTCGACTACTGGGAGCTCGGCGGCGAGAAGGGCGTCGAGACTTCCGACGGCTTCAACGTCAACGTGATGTCGGTCACGCGGCCCTGGATCGACCAGGTCGCCGCCGACTTTCAGCGGGCCCGGCTCGACTGCTGGGCCGTCGACGGCATGCCGCTGGCAATGTCCCGAGCCATCGGCATCGCTGCCGGGCCGCGCAGCGGCGACCGCGTGGTGGCCGTCGATTGGGGCTTCTCGAACACGACACTCACGGTGGTCGGCAAAGGCCGGCCCCTCTACGCGCGGCGGCTGCACAATTGCCACTTCCGCAATTGCCTTGAAGCGATTCAAGCGTCGCTCGGCGTAACGCGCGACCACGCCCAACATCTGGTCGACTTCCACGGCGTTGTCGTGCCGGGCGTGGGGTCCAGCCCCGCCACCGCCGGCGAAAGCGAAATTCGTGCAGCCATCACCGACGCGATGGCCGACATCACGGCCTCGCTGGTCGAACAGATCGAGCGAACGCTGCGGTTCGTCGAGTCGCAACGCCGCCACCAGCACCCGGCAGCATTATGGCTGATGGGCGGCGGTGCGAGCGTGCGAAACATGGGGCCGTACCTCTCCGCGGCACTCCGCTTGCCGGTCTCGATCTGGGGCGTGCCGACTGAAACGGACGTGGACTCGGTGGCCGTAGGTCGGCAAGGCGCGCTATTTGGGGCCGCGTTTGCCCTCTCCGCCTTGGCATGGAGGGCCGCATGAAAACTGCCATCAACCTATTGCCGCCGGTCTACCGCCGCCAACGGCTGGTGCGCCGCTGCATCATCCAGTGGTCCGTCGTGCTGGTTGCCACACTGTCGGCGATTGGGGCCGCGCGGTGGTACAAGGACCATGAATATCATGTGCTGGAGCGGCAACTCGCAGCGGCCGCCCGCGAGGGACGGCCGGCGCAGGCCATGCTCAGCGAGATCACCCAGATGAGGTCGCAAATCGAAAAGCTGCAACACCATCAGACGATTGCCCAGGAACTCGAACAGCAGCGCCAGGTGCTTGCCTTGTTGGGCGCGGTGAGCAATGCCGCGGAGCGGACCGCAGGTCGTCTGCGCGTCGTCGATTGTCACGTCGT
>JANNTD010000249.1:0-4039 GCA_031403315.1 Planctomycetota bacterium | reverse complement strand
GGGGCGGTGGCCCCCCCCCTCTATTTGCCTCCCGCGCGCGTGCGGTGGGGGGCCGGGGAGCCCGCCCCCCCCCCCCCCCCCCCCGGCCGACTTTTTCCGCTTCGTGTACTCTGTGTCCTCTGTGGCGCAGACTCGCCGTGGCGAGGCGAATTCCGTTCTTCCTTGAACCCCCGATCCCTGACCCCCGCACCCTTTTCTTCGTGACCCCTTCAAAAGAATAAGGACTTACGACGACGCCACGTGACCCCTTCGGAAAAACAAGGCACTTTTTGCACGCCACCCCTGGCATCTTCGGAAAAACGCGATGGTTTTCGCACTACGAGAAGCGATTCAGCGACAAGAAATCGATCGCCAGCGGCGTCGAGCCGTCGAGTGCCAGGTCCACCAATGCCCGGCCGAGCACTGGCGTGAATTTGAAGCCGTGGCCGGATAGGCCGGCGGCGAACACGACGTTGGCATGGGCCGGATGGCGGTCGACGATGAAATGCTCGTCCGGCGACATGGTATAGAGACAGACAACGTGCTCGGCAATCCGCGACGAAACTTCTGGCAAGTGAGCGGCGAGGAATTCCTCGATGCGTCGTTGTTCGTTGGGATCAATCTCGCGGTTGACAGTCGCGGGATCGTCGACGGTCGCGCCGCCGGTGTGCTCGGCGACTTTCACGCTACGACCGTCAATGCTCGGAAAGCCGTAGAACACGCCGGCCGGCAGTTCGAAGAGATAGACGGGAAAGCCCGCCGCGACGTCGTACCGCGGCGATTCGGTCTCAAACCAAAACAACGACTTGCGTCGGACGCTCAATTTCAGCGGCACGTCGCCGAGCATCGAGCCCGCCCACGAACCGGCCGCGATGATCAGTTTTGCCGCCGCAATTTCGCCAACGCTGGTGCGGACACGCACGCCGCGGTCGTCGGCCGTCCATTCGTCGACCACCGTATCGGCAAGCAGCGTCGCACCCGCCGCTTGAGCCGCCGCGAGATTTGCCGCGACGCAATCTTCGACGAGCAAGTAGCCCGCGCTCGGTTCGAACACGCCGACCAAATCGCCCGGCACGCGGAGCCCCGGCCAGCGCCGTTCCATTTCGCTCGGCGAAACCTGCTCGATTGCGAGGCCGTGTTCGGCGGCGGCTCGCAACACGCCTGGCACGACGACGCCATCCGCCGGACCGACTTCGAGTAGCCCCACTTGATGGAACAATTTCCGACGAGCCGCTGCTTCCAACTCCCGCCACAGCCGGTAACTTTCCGTGAGCAGGGGCACGTAGTCCGGGTGCTCGAAATACGCCTGGCGGATGACGCGGGTCTGGCCGTGGCTACTGCCGCGATCGTGTGGTGGGTGAAAACGGTCGATGCCGACCGCCCGTACGCCCCGCCGAGCCAGCTCGTAGAGTGCCGCGCTCCCCACGCCGCCAGCCCCGAGCACGACTACGTCGTAGGTTTGCATCGGAGAAAGGATACAGGATACAGGATTCAGGATGCAGGGGGCAGGGAGACGGAGCGCTGGCCTTCCCCTGTCCCCTGTATCCCGCATCCTGTATCCTCGCTTTATGAGTGGAGCCTAGAACTTGGACACGATTCTCGTCACTGGTGGAGCTGGATTTCTCGGCAGCTGGTTCGTCCGCCATTGGCTCGGCGCGGGCGGCGGCCGGGTCGTCGTGCTCGACAAGCTCACCTACGCCGGCAGCCGGGCGTCGCTGGCAACGGTCGGCGACGACCCACGGCTGGTATTCCGACACGGCGACATCGGCGATGGTTCGTTGGTCGCCGCCCTCGTCGCGGAATTTCGACCGCAAGCGATCGTCAACTTCGCGGCCGAAACACATGTCGACCGTTCGATCGACGCCCCGTCTCCTTTTGTGTCAACGAATGTCGTCGGCACCTGGCAACTCCTGGAGCAAACGCTCGGCTATTGGCGGAATTTAACGGCGACAAAGCAGCAGGCGTTTCGCTTCCTGCACATTTCCACGGACGAGGTGTTCGGGCCAATTGTTGCGCCGAACCGTGCGACGGAAGCGTCGCCCTGTCGGCCGAGCTCCCCCTATGCCGCGTCGAAGGCGGCGGCGGATCACTTTGTGCGGTCGTACCACCGAACCTACGGTTTGCCAGTGCTGTTGGTGCATCCGTCGAATAACTATGGGCCGTTTCAGTTTCCGGAGAAGTTGATTCCACTGGTGATCCTGAACGCAGCGGAGGGGAAGCCGCTACCGATTTACGGCGACGGCCGGCAGAGTCGCGACTGGCTCTACGGCGAAGATTTGTGCCGCGCGATTCGTGACGTACTGGAGCGGGGCGAACCGGGCGATTCGTTCAACGTCGCCAGCGGTGTCGAACGATCGAACGAAGAGCTGGTGCGCCAGATTTGTGAATTGGTGGATCGCCGTTTGCCGAATCAACCGCACGGGTCCAGTGCGAAACTCATCGAGCATGTCGCCGATCGGCCGGGCCACGACAATCGCTATGCACTCGACACCACCAAGATTTGCAAATTGGGTTGGAGTCCGCGCGTCGATCTGGCGACCGGCCTCGAACAAACAGTGCGCTGGTACTTGGAGAATCGCGCGTGGGTCGCCGAAGTGACCGCGAGATTTGACCGCACCCGCCGCTTGGGAACGGGTGTATGATGCTAGCGAATCTCGAACGCGATCGAGGCGCTGCCCATCTTGTCGCTCTGCCGATCGTTCATCACGAGCTTGAGATGGTGCTTGCCGGCTTTGGCGGTCTTCGGCAGCACGAGGCCGTACTGGATGTGGAAGTCGCGGCGGCGGCTCTGGCAACAATCTTCGATGTTCGGAAACTCACCGCCCGCCACGCGCTCGCCGGCTTCGTCGACCACCTCGTAACTTGCCCCGAGCTTCGTCGCGTAGCCTTTTTGCGTCGACTCGCTGTGGTAGTTCTCGATTTCGAGGTAGAGCGTCACCTGCTGGCCGGGAGTGAACACTGGGCTATTGATCGGTTCGTAAGCGCCGTAACCATACACGTTTTTGCAGAACGCGAGGTTGCGCAGCGAAATGGTGCCGAGCTCGCGCAAATGACCGACCGCCTCGTCGAGATGCACGACGCTGGCCGCGGCACGACGCTGGTCGTCCGGCTGGCGGTGATGATCGAGGAATGTGGCAAGTGCGAAAATCTGGCCCGACCAGTAGTCCTGCTCCTCGGTCGACACATTCGGAATCGGCTTGAGCGCCGCTTCCGTGTCGCCGGTCAAAAGTTCCAGCAGCCGCAGGCTCACCAATTGATGCACCTCGGCGGTCGACCGCGGTCCGTCGATGAGCTGCTCGTTCAATTCGTCGACCGCCAATTTGACATGCTGCTGCCAATCGAGCTTGGGAGCCGCTTGAGTCGGTGGTGTTGTGTCGGCAGAAAACAACGCCAGTTGAACGTCCCCTGCATTCACCGCCGATGCGGGAACGACACGCGATTCGCTCCCCGTTCTTGGTTCGCTTACGGCGAGCGGCGCGGCCGACGCGTCCTCCGCGATTGCCGCGGGTGCGGTGTGGGCGACGAGCATCGCTTCGGGCGGCGCGCGATCGATCGGCGCCGGCATGTTGGCCGGCGTGGCGTTGGCGAACGCTTGTTCGATTGCCGGATCGGGCCGAATGCCGCGCGGATCGGTAAGTTTGCCGATGTCCTCCGAAGGCGGTTCCGCCGATACAATGTCGAGCGCTTTGGCAGCGGTCGATTCGTCGGGCAACTTCGGCTTGGCCAACAGCTGTTCGTGAAATGCCTGCCGCGAGCGGAATTGCTGCACCGTAAGCGGCCAGAGTTTAAGCTCCACGCGGCTCAGTTCGTCGAGCAGCAATCTCCCAGCGGCCGAATCCTTCGCGCTGATCGTCTGCACTTCACGCATGACAGTCGCCACGGTCGCATCGTCCGCTGCAGTGGCGACAGTATTCAGAGCCTTTTTCTTCGGCGACGCTTGGGCTGCCGTTTGGTGGGACGCTTCAAGCTTCTCAACTTCGCCATGCGCAGCCAGAGGCATTTGGCAGCCGGCCGCCAGCACCAAGAGCGTGCCGCCAACGGCAAATGCGGTCAATTTGTG
>JANNTD010000248.1:0-4958 GCA_031403315.1 Planctomycetota bacterium | reverse complement strand
CGCCGCGCGATCGTGTAAATCTGCACGAGTTTCAGCTTACCGCCAGCCGCCGCGATCTCGTTGAGCCGGTTGCAAAACGCTTCGAGTTCCGCCGGCGACGGCGGCTCGCCATTGACATGCATGAATAGCGCCTGAATCACTAGCGGCCGCTTCCGGGCCGCGGCCGTGATGTTGTCGAGAATCTGGCGGAAGGGGATCGGCGTCCGGTCGATGAGGTGAAAGTACTCGTCGGTGCCCGCCTCGAGCTTCGCCCAGATCTCACCATTGTTACGGTCGAGAATCTCGAGTCCGCGCTGGACGTGCGGCCGGTGGAACATGCTGGCGTTCGTGATGAGCACCATCTTCACATTATCCAACCCGGCTGCCGTCTTGACCTCGGCGCACTGCTGCATGAGCTCGTCGAAATTCTTATACGTCGTCGGCTCGCCGTCGCCGGAGAAAGCAATGTCGTTGAGCCGCCGCAAATTTGGCGGCACGTCGCGGAATTTGTCTGTCTCGTAGATCGCCCTCGACGCGACCAAATCCAACGTCGTCCGCAGTTCCGCCATGAGGGCGTCGGTCTCCACGAACCGTGTTTCGCTCTGCCGCGTGCGGTCGACCTGGCAGTAGATGCAATCGAAGTTGCAAATCTTGTCCGGGTTGAGATTCACGCCGACCGAAATCCCGTCCGACCGCCGGCTCAGCACCGGGTAGACGAACCGATTGCGCTCAAACAACCGGGCATGATCGGAATGTAGCGTGAGTGTCATGCGAATTGCGACAAATGCATACGGGAATTGGCGTCGTCGGTCACAACGAATTTCCTGCGGATTCAGCGCGCCGTCTACACTACCATGATAGAAGCGCCGAACCGCAAGTCGAGAGACCCGTTCGAGAAGCCGATGGTTCGCCGGAAAAAAGCGTCGCGAGCGGCACCGTTAAGCGCTCTCGCGGTAGCCGGTGAGGCACAGCCGGCGGTAGAGCTCGCAGCGGCCCGCCAATTCGTTCGGCGTGCCGACGTCGACGATCTGGCCCAGGTCCATCACCACCACCCGGTCCGCCAGCGCGATCGTGCTCGGCCGGTGCGTGATCAAGAGCGTCGTGCGATTGCGGGTGAATTCCTCAAGCACATTGTGAATCAATTGCTCGCTCTCGACGTCGATCTGGCTTGTGGCCTCGTCGAGGATCAGCACTTCGGGGTTCCGTAGAATCGCCCGGGCGAGCGCGATCCGCTGTCGTTGTCCACCGGAGAGCCGGCTGCCGGTGGGGCCGACCACTGAGTCGTAGCCGTTGGGCAGTTTTTCGGTGATGAACGAATGGGCGTGGGCCTTGCGCGCGGCCGCTTCGATCGTGGCCCGGCTCGCGGTCGGATCGCCGTAGGCAATGTTGTTGGCCACGGTGTCGTTGAACAGCAGCGTCTCTTGCGTCACCATGCCAAAGCGGAGGCGGAGGTCGCGGAGCCGCACGTCGCGGATGTCGACGCCGTCGAACGTGATCCGGCCCTTGATCGGGTCGTAGAACCGCGGCAAGAGTTGCACGAGCGTGGTCTTGCCGCAGCCGTTCGGACCGACGATCGCCAATTTCTCGCCGGCCCGCACTTCGAGCCGGATACTTTGCAACACCTGCTTGTCGGGATGGTAGTAGAATTCGACGTCTTCGAACGCGATCGCTTTGGAGAGCGGCGGCAGCGGCAGCGGATTCGGCGGATCGGTAATTTTCGGCTCGAGATCGAGCACTTCGTAGACGCGGTCGGCCGACGCCGCGGCGCTCTGGATGTGGCCGAATTCGTTTGAAAGCCGTCGCGCCGGGTCGGCCATGCCGGCCAGCATCGCGAAGAAGATGGCCATTTCGCCGTGCGTGAGTGCGATGTCGCTAATCTTGATGCCGAACACGTGCGTGTTCTGGCCGAGCACCAGGTAACCGCCCAGCAGACTGGCGATCAGCACCATGCCCAGACCGAGCGTTTCGGTGAGCGGGCTGACGAGCGAATTGTAGGTCACAATCTTCATCTGTCGGCGGTAGAGCTTCCTGGACGACTCTTGAAATCGTTGTTGCTCGCCCGCCTCCATCGTGAAGGCCTTGATCAGCTTCATGCCGCTGAGGGTCTCGCCCAGCGTTTCGAAGATCGACGATAGCTCCTGCATTGCCTGCTTGTGCGTCCGCTTGAGCGCTTTGCCTAACCAGTGAATCGTGTAGCCCGCGAGCGGTGCGATGACCACCGTGAGCAGCAAGAGCTGCCAGCTCACCCAGGCCGCGATGCTGAGACAGACGAGGACCTTCAGCGGCTCCAACATCGCTTGCCCGAACACGCGCTGCACGCCCTGGCCGACGGTGCCCAAATCCGACGTGCAGCGATTCATCAAGTCGCCGCGGCCTTGCTCGGTGAAATGGGCCATGTCGAGCCGCAGCATCTGGCGATAGAAATCATTCCGCATGTCGAACGACACTTGATTGCCGATCCGCGAAACGAGGATCGAGTTCCAGACCTTGAAAATCGATTTGAAGAGGGTCGCCACAAGCACCACGCAGCAGATCAGCACCAACGTAGTGAACGGCGTCGTCGGCAGCCAACGATGGGCGTAGGGCGCGGCCCAGCGGTATTGGGTGGCCCGCTTCTCGTAGAGCTTGATGTGGGCTTGCGCATGTTCTGCTTCGGCCGCGAGTTTGGCTTTGAGATCTTTCGGCGGCGTCGTGCGGAGCGATTCCAGACGCTTGAGCGTGTTTAAGAGCCGCGTCCGTTCGGCGATCCGCGCATCGTTCCAAGCGCCCTTTTCCGGGGCGCCGTCGATGATCTTTCCGATCGCTGCCTGCCGCCGCTCGATCTCCGCCTGGACGTGCTCCTCGACGACTTCGGCGTCGTCCTTGGAGAGGTCTTTGAGTTCATTGAGCCAATGTTGCGAGTCGGCCACCTCGCGGTCGCTGGCGGCGATCTGCTGATCGACCCACTCCGGCAAGGAGCTGTCGTTCATGATCACGTCGACGACCGGCCAGACGGCGGTGAGATTGCCGCCCCACAGCACGGCCACCGCTAGCGACGTGAGCACGCAGCCAAAGACATTCCAACGATGGCGGAATGCCAGCTTGAGGGCGCGGCCGAAGTGATTCATGGGTCGTCCGTGACTCGTAAGTGGGAAAGCGGCGGGGCCTATCCAATTGGCCGGCCGCGGTT
The DNA here is from genome assembly GCA_031403315.1 of Planctomycetota bacterium. Lineage (GTDB taxonomy): Bacteria > Planctomycetota > Planctomycetia > Pirellulales > Lacipirellulaceae > DASYDU01. The sequence continues at coordinate 1,810 of JANNTD010000248.1, read as the reverse complement.
TGTATCAAATTGCCGCCGCCGTTCCAAGACGGGTCACCAACTTCGCATCGTCGGCCACGACGATTTGCCTAAGTCGCCGCCCCGCAAGCGATTCGGGCCCCATTCTTCCCCGCTAACGATTTTCTGGATTCTACCGATTATGCCGCCGATACCAATCTTACCGACACCGCCGCGAGCGCAACCCGCGTCTTTTCTGCGCACCGGCGATCCAGGATCTTAACAGCGAGCGTCGCACAACTGTCGCGGCTCTTTCGCCGTCGTCGCACGATGGCACGAGAGAGCGGTCGCGATTCGTTCGTGCGACACGCACTAGGGGGGATAGCATGTATCGCTTGCTTGCTTTGCTTGCGCTAGCGGTCTGTAGTTTGGGTTGCAGCGCGACTGGTGGACCCGGCTATGGCGGCCTGTGGGGCTGCGACAGCGGGTGTGGATGTGGCGACACTTGCTGCGAAAGCGGGAGTGGCTGCCAAGACTGTGGCTGCGAAGATCCGTACGCCTGCGGCGGCGGATGTGGCGACACCGGCTGCTGCGACACTGGATGTACTGGATGTGGCGAACAGGGTTGCTGCGGCGAGTGCGGCTGCGAGCCGACGTGCGGCAGCGGCAGCGGCGAATGCGGCGGCGGTTGCTGTGCCGGCGGTTGCTGCGGCTCTGTGCTCGGCGATTGCCCGCTCTGCCAGGGAAGTTGCTGCTTGTTCCGTCGCAACGGCTGCAATGGCTGTTATGACCAGTGCAGTCAATGTGGCGGCTGCTCCGAGTGTGGGCCGTGCCCGGCCGACTACGACTACAGCGCTTGCCAAAACGGCTGTGGCCAGGGCGGCTGCTGCCCTGGTCAATGCTGCTGCGGTTGCTGCGAGACCTACAGCGGCTGCTGCTGCCAGCCACAAGGCCCCGGCTGTTGCGCCTCGGGCGACCAGCACTACAACTTCGCTCCAGGCCCGCCGACGGCCCAAACCGCGTACCCATACTACACGGTCCGCGGCCCACGCGATTTCCTGCAAAAGAACCCGGCCCCGATCGGCCCGTATTGATCCAGCGAGCCATGCGAGCCGGGTCGTTCTCGACCCCGGTTTCCGACGGCACAACGGTTTGCTCTTCAACATCGCGTGAAAGGAATCACGCCTCACCAGCCGCCGCGGCGCAAGGATGCGCCCTGGGCGGCTGGTTTTGTTTGTTTACACCGTCCCAGCGATCAGCGCAATGTTCTGCCCGCCAAATCCAAAACTATTGGTGAGGATCGTGCGAATCCTCGCCGGGCGAGCGGCATTCGGCACGTAATCGAGGTCACACTGCGGGTCGGGCGTTTCGTAGTTGATCGTCGGCGGGGCGACGCCGTCGCGGATCGCCATCAGCGAGATGATCAACTCCGTCGCGCCGGCCGCCGCGATGAGGTGGCCCATCATGCTCTTGGTGCTCGAGACCGGAATCTTGTACGCCTGGCCGCCGAACACTTCCTTGATGGCAAGCGTCTCCACCCGGTCGTTCACCTGCGTGCTCGTGCCGTGGGCGTTGATGTAGTGGATCTCGTCGAGATTCTTGCCGGCGTCCTTGAGGGCCATCTTCATGCAGGTGATCGCCCCGCGGCCTTCGGGGTGCGTGTCGGTGATGCGGAAGGCGTCGGCCGTCGTGCCGTAGCCAAGGATCTCGCCATAGATCGGCGCCCCGCGCTTCTTCGCCCGCTCGAATTCTTCGAGCACAACCATCGCCGCACCCTCACCAAGGATGAAGCCGTCGCGGTTGAGGTCGAACGGCCGCGACGCTTTTTGTGGCTCGTCATTCCGCTCCGAGAGCGCGGTGAGCAAATTGAAGC
>JANNTD010000247.1:0-3765 GCA_031403315.1 Planctomycetota bacterium | reverse complement strand
GGTGTGACGGTCGTTTTCTTCCGTGGCACGAGCAGGAAGCCGGCGGCCGCGGCCAAACCGACCGCCGCCCAAGGAAACCGGCGGACGTAAAACGTCCAATCGGTCATGGCCTTGGCGGACTCGGCGACGTGATCGACATTGTCGGCAAGCTCGCGGCGCAGCGCGGCCATGCGCTCAACCACTTCGCGGGCTTCTTCGTCGGAATTCAAGCTGAGTACCTATTTATTACGTTTGTTTAATTGTGCTAGCGGCCGAACCGCTCACTAATCGATTCTGGCACCGCGCTGCCGAGCCGGTCCAACAGCCGCTTGCCGAGGCCTTCGCAGGCGAGCCGATCGGACCAGGTTTGCTGCCGTTCGCGCGAGCTGGCGATCACACAGCCGATCACCGCGCCGATGGCGAAGCCGCTGGCGAGCGCCGCGACCACGACGCGGCCTTCGCGCTGGTGCGTGAGCTCACGTACGCGCGCCGAGGCGCGGGAGATATAGCCGGCTTCGTGGTCTTCGTCTTCGTCGCGGAAGAAGCCGTGCTCGTAGGCGAGCGCGTCTTCGAGCGCATCATCGTCTTCGTCTTGGCGAGGTGTCATGTGCTTTGCCGAATTCTTCGACGCGGTGGCGCGCCGACCGGAAGTTGATTTGGATGCCATGGTATATCTCCGTAATACTCGGTGGTGTGTGTCAGTCTTTTCGCCGGGGCGAATGCGAACCCTTGTCAGCCTGGAAAGGCCAACGTACGCCCGTTACTTCGACCGGACAATCAAACCGACGATCACGCCGACCAACAGGCCGGTGCCAAACGCCACGGCGACCGATTCGGCCGGCCGGCGGCGGACGACTTCGTGGGCTTGTTCGTATCCCTCGCGGGCCCGTTCGCGGAATTGCTCGGCCGTTTCGTGCAGCGCTTCGTTGGCGTGCTCGGCGTATTCGCGGGCGGCCACTTTGGCTTGTTCGAATGCGCCGCCGTACTCGTCGGCGAGCTCGTCGATGACGCGCTTGACATGCTGGCGAGCCTCGCCGGTCTTTTGCTGAATCAGACCGACGAGCTGGTCGTACTGGCCTTCGACTTCCGCCAGCTCATCATCAGTGATTTGGCCCCAATGCTCTTTGATCTTGCCTTTGAGCATGTCCCAATGTCCAAACAGGCGTTGTTCTGCTGCACTCATATTTTTCTCCCTTTGACCGAATTATAGGTCAGGCGAAACGACCGGAAGGACCCAACCGGCCGGCATAAGGTGCAAATCGAATGCCAGTCGGCGGCGCGTTCAGTATGACCCTCGGTGCCGGTGGCGACCAGCACCGGTGGGGGCGGGTTGCGGTCCGGCACGTTTGGCATTTTCTGGTTCGCCCGCTCGCTGAAGCGAGCTCGCCGTAGCGGAAGGCGGCCTCTTTTTCTGCTATTTCTCGGGGTTTTCTCGAAGGGGTCACGCGATCCGTGCCGTTTCTCGCGGTTTTTTCCGAAGATGACACGTGGCGTCGTCGTAAGTCCTGATAGTTTCGAAGGGGACACGGGGAAAATGGCGCGGCTCGATGCTGGCATACCTGTTCCCGAACGACGCAAAGTGCGCAGTTCGGCGCAATTGCCGCGCACCCGGAGTGCCGTTGTACGGAACGCGTTCGGACTGAGTGGACCTGAATCATGTGCGAATCGGAGCAGGATTTCATCACGGAGGTCACAGTGGGACAGAGGGAAACCCGCGGAGGAATGGCCTCGCACGCGATTGGGTTGTGTCGTCGCCTGGTGCTCTGGCGAGTACCGAGCGATTGTGTGTAATTGATTGTACAGGAGAGTGTTTGTATGTATAGTACCCAAAATTGGCCACCCTCGGAGGAGTTGAGTGGCCAAAAATAGGTACTTGACTCGCATTGGACTTTGGCGAGTCAAGTGTTACCATTTATGGTAACACTGGGGCGGCAGAATGATGGCGAAGAGACAAGCCAAGCGAGTGCGGCGCGAATTGACGCCGGAGGAGAAGCGTCGCTGGGAAAAGGCGGTGACGGAAACCACGGCCGAGCGGGATGAGATCGTCAAGCAAGGCCGGGCGGTGCTCGGCGCTCGACGCGTGGCTCGCGAGATGCTCGGAGAACTGAAGGCTGAGCGGGAACGTCGCGGCCTGAGCCTGGCCGACATGATGCGGCTGACGGGGATGAGCCGCGAATCGATCTCGCGGTTGGAAAATGATTCGGCGCCGAACCCGACGATGTTGACGTTTGCACGCTATGCGGCGGCGTTGGGGTTGGAGCTGCGGTTTTCGGTGAAGAAGGGGACGTAAATGGACAAAGCGCTCAATCAGCGCTGGACGGAAGCGTTGCCGCCCTTCGACGGGTATGCACTTGTATTCGACGAGTCACTGCACAAAATTGTTGGCACAGCAGTCGTTCGTTTTCTTTTTGCGGAACTCGATTTGCGATTTGGACTCAACGACGAATTATACATCAATAAAGACTGGCACGTTCACGACGGATTCATCAAGGAGTCCGACATCGTTTTAAAAGCGGATTTGGTTTCGCAACTTGCGGCGCAACCTGACAAATGGATTTGTGTGATCGAATATCAGGTTTACTGGGGCGTCTACGATTCTACTTTTCGTTTCTATTTACGGTTTGGCTTGGAAGAAGACGATCCGACCATAGCTTCGATCGATTTGACTTCCGATGAGAATACAGTCCGAGAGCTTGCGGCAAAGGTACGCTCGCTGTTTAACATCGAGGTTGAAATAGTCCAGGCCAAATCGTTCTTCGATCGCATTTACGGAGGTTAGCAGTAGCCGGAGACGTAGTAAACTTTGGGGTACCAACGCTTGACCCAAGCCGCTCTGGATCAATCAACGGCGGTGACGCAGAGGACGGCGGCTTGGCCTTGGGGGGTGACGCTGAGGTTCAAGAAGCTGCGGCCGGCGGGGGTTTTTTCGTCGCGGGTGACCGCTAAGCCGCAAGCGGGGTCCGGGGTTTCGTAGTTGAGTGTGCGTGGGAGTTTGCCTTCTCGGAGGGCGAGCACGCTGGCGATCAGTTCCACGGTGCCGCTGCCGGCGCCGAGATTGCCGAAGTAGCTCTTGAGCGCGACGACTGGAATCTTGTCGGCGGCGGGGCCGAAGACTTCGTGGATCGCGCGGGCTTCGTCGGCGTCGCGGTTGGTGGTCGCCAGGCCGTGGGCGTTGATGTGGCCGATGTCGGTGGGATTGCGGCTGGCGTCGCGGAGGGCGGATCGCATGGCGTGGGCGAGCGCGAGGTCGCATTTGCCGATGAGTTGTGTGGCGTTCTCTAAGACCGGGGTCGAGGACGACCCGGCTCGCTGGGCTCGCTCAGCTCGCTGTTCAGTTGCGACGTTCGAGCTGCCGAAGCCGATGATCTCGGCGAGGATTTTTGCGCCGCGCGTTTTGGCAGCTTCATATTCTTCGAGCACGATCATGCCTGCGCCTTCGCCGGCGACCATGCCGGTGCGGTGCTTGTCGAACGGTCGGCTGGCTTTGGCGGGGTCGCAGTTCTCGGCGGCCATCTGCTCGGTCTGCAGCGCGTGGATGGCTTGCATCGGGAGGACGCGGGTGCCGGTGGCGCCGGCGACCATCGCATTGGCGTGGCCGCGGCGGATGGTGCGGAAGGCTTCGCCGATGGCGAGGTTCGAGGCGGCTTCGCGCATGGTGAGCGAGTTGTTCGGGCCGCGGAGGTCGTTGTAGATGGCGATGTGGCTGGCCGGCATGTTGGGCAGATATTTGAGCATCCAGAGCGGCGTCATCTGGTCGAGGCCATCGTGGCCCCAGCGCGTGAACTC
>JANNTD010000246.1:0-5383 GCA_031403315.1 Planctomycetota bacterium | reverse complement strand
CCGAGAGGCATGGCCAAATCCAATCCGCTTCTCTGGGACCTCTCTGTTCTCTGTGGCAATAGTTTGTTAATACACGAAGCGGCCGGGGTTGAGGATGTTGCAGGGATCGAACTGGTGCTTGATGCGTTCCATGAGGATGGTGGCGTCGGTGCGGCCGCCCCAAATGATGTGCGGCGTGAGGCCTTCGAGTTTGCTGGCGAGGACCACGAGGCTGCCGCCGCGCGCTACCGCTGCCGGCCGAAGTTTGCCGACCAGTACGGCGCTCACGTCGGCGGCTGCAAAGTTGGCAAACCGGGCGACGGCAATGCCGCTCGCCGCGTGCGCTTGAATTGTACACGCTGGGTCGTGGGCACGCAGGTCGGCGATCGTGGCGATGACGGCGCTGGGCGGCACGGCAATTTTCAAGACAAGCGACGCTTCGTCGTGCTTGGTGGCTGCGCCACGGTCGGCGAATTCGACTTGGTGCGACCAGAGGCGGTCGGCGTCTGTGGTGGCGAGTAACTGCGCGCCGGTGGCGCCGCCTTGCCAGAATTCGTACTGCGCGTGCTCAGCCATCCAGGTGACTTCTGCGTCGGTGCCCTCAATGCGAACGACGAGGTTCGCGGCGTGATTGTCGTAGCCAGGAATCGCCTCGTGACCCCACGCTGAGCCGATCAAAAGATCAATCGCCGTCGGCGTCGCGGTGAGATTGACGAGCCGCTCGAGAATGGCTTCGGCGACGGCAAGTTCGTGGCACGTGGCGACGACCGTGGCGGATCGCTCTGAACGCGGCTTCACCTTGAGTGCGAGCTGCGTGATGACGCCGAGCGTGCCGAGCGAACCAGTGAGCAGCTTACAGAAATCGTAGCCCGCGACGTTTTTCACGACGCGGCCGCCGCCCTTGAACGCAACGCCGCGGCCGTCAACGGCGTGGATGCCGATCACGTAGTCCCGCATTGTGCCGTGGCCAAGCCGGCGGGGGCCGGTCCAATTGGTGGCCGCGACGCCGCCGAGGGTGGCATCGGCTGCGCGGGGGACGTCGATCGGCAGTTGTTGTTGTTCGGCGGCGAGCGTTGCCGCGAGGTCGGCCATGCGAATGCCGGCCTCGACGACGATCGTCATGTCGCGCGGCGTGTAGTCGACGATTCTTGAAAGTCCGGTGAGGTCGAGTTGTTGACCGGCTGGTGGTGCGGCGCCGCCGAAGTCGAGACTGGTACGGCCACCGATGGCAAAGACTGGCTGGTGGGCGTTGTGGGCTGCGCGGATTGCCTCGGCGACATCAGATTGGTCGGTCGGAGTGAGGGCCTCGGCGTTTTGTGTCGCGATTGCCATGCGTTCGAATTACAGTGCCGCGCGGCGGCCGGGGTGGATTTGTTCCATGCCGCAGGCGCCGGCAGTGGGCAGCATTTTTCCTGGAGTGAGTAAGCCGCGGGGGTTCAGGGCGGTGCGGAGGCGTTTCATGACTTCGATGTCGTCCTCCGTAAATAGCCGCGTCATGAAGCTGATCTTTTCGAGGCCGATGCCGTGTTCGCCGGTGACACTGCCGCCGCAATTGATGCATTCGTTGAGGATCTCCTCGCTGGCGGCGAGCACGCGTTTGACTTCCTCTGGGAGCCGCTCGTCAAAGAGCAGGATCGGGTGCAGGTTGCCGTCGCCGGCGTGGAAGACGTTCACGATGCGGACTTCGTGCTTCTTGCCGATCTCGCGGATCCGCGCGAGGATGTGCGGCAGCTTGGTGCGGGGGACCACGCCATCCTGCGTGCAGAAGCTCGGGCTGAGCCGGCCGATCGCGCCGAACGCCTGCTTGCGGGCCTTCCAAAGGTGCAAGCGCTCCTTGGCGTCCTTGGCGAAGCGGACCTCGCGGGCTCCCTGCTCGCGGCAGATTTCGGCGACACGGTCGCGCTGGGCGTCGAGATCGGCTTTAAGACCGTCGACTTCAATGATCAGCACCGCCTCGGCGTCGAGCGGGAAGCCGAAGTGGAACGCCGCTTCCACGGCGACGATAATCCCCTGATCCATCATTTCGAGCGCCGCGGGGATGATCCCTGCGCCGATGATGCCGCTGATCGCCTGCGAGCAGGCTTCGACCGAATCGAACACGGCCAGCATCGTTCGGTAGCCTTGTGGATTGCGCGTCAGCCGGACCCAGACCTTGGTGACAATGGCGAGCGTACCCTCGCTGCCGACGATCGTGCCGACGAGGTCGAGGCCGGGCGAATCTTCGGCCGGGCCGCCGAGGCGGACGATCTCGCCGTCGGCGGTGACGATTTCGAGGCCGAGGACGTGGTTCGCAGTGACACCGTATTTGAGCGTGTGGGGCCCGCCGGCGTTGGTGCCGACATTGCCGCCGATGGTGCACGCGCCCTGGCTCGAGGGGTCGGGAGCGTAGTGATATCCGGTGCCGGTGAGATGGCGATTGAGGGCGGCATTCACGACGCCGGGCTCGGCGACCGCATAGCGATCGCGGAGATTGACTTCGTGGATGGCCTTCATCCTTGTGAGCACGATGATCACGCCACCGCCGACCGGCGCACTGCCGCCGGCGAGGCTGGTGCCGGCCCCGCGCGGCATGAAGGGCACCTCGTGGGCCACGCAGAGTTTGACGATGCGGGCGACTTCCCCGGCCGTCTGCGGCAAGACGGCGACCTGCGGCAAGTGCTTTTCGAGCACAAACGCGTCGCATTCGTAGACCAGGAGCTCGGCCTGTGAATCGAGCACGGCATCGGTGCCGACGATCGCGCGCAGTTGCTCCACGAAAGTCGCTTGATCGCTGAGTGCGGCCATCGGCATGCGGCGAGTTGCTGGGGATCCGCAGGAAAACGCCGATTATAGGCGATTGGCGGTCGCGCGCCATCCGGGCCGAGATTACGGAGCTAAACCGCAAGCGATTCGCCAAGCCGCGTCGATGTTCGCTTGCGGTGTAGCTCCGGACAAGGCCGCGCGCAGAAGAAAAGGGCATGCCACCTGTCCCTAGGGCGGTGGGGAGAGAGGCGGGACAGGTGGCACGCTGGCGGGAGGAGAGAGGCGGGAAACCGACAGGGGAAGGCTTCGTACGTCAGGCTTTCCAGCCTGACAATTCGGTTCTCGTTGGCTTCAGGCTGAAGTCTGACCTACGGGGTCGCTTCAAATTGCATCACCGGCGCACAATCCAGGAACCCGACCAGGGCTCGGGCCCGATACGGCTGTTGCAGCTTCCGTACCGCTTTCGATTCGATTTGGCGGACGCGTTCGCGGGTGACGGAAAAAATCTTGCCCACCTCTTCGAGCGTGTAGGCATAGCCGTCGGCCAGGCCGTAGCGGAGGCGGATGATCTCCCGCTCGCGGTAGCTGAGGTCGACCATCACGTCATCGAGCCGGCGCTTGAGACTCTCGAGGTTGGTTTCGTAGAGTGGATCGTCGTCGCGGCCTTCTTCGAGGAACTCGCCGAAGAAATTGTCGTCGTGGTCGCCGACCGGCTGGTCGAGCGAGAGCGGTTGGCGGGTCATCTTCATGATGCAGCGGGCATCGTCGACCGAAAGGCCGGCCAACTCGGCGACTTCTTCCGGGTTCGGTTCGCGGCCGTTCTGCTGGATGAACTCGGCGGTTGCGCTGCGGACCTTGCCCATCGTGTCGATCATGTGGACCGGCAGGCGAATGGTGCGACTTTGGTCGGCGATGGCTCGCGTGATCGCCTGGCGAATCCACCAAGTGGCGTAGGTCGAGAACTTGTAGCCGCGGGCGTGCTCGAATTTGTCGACCGCCCGCATCAGGCCCGTGTTGCCTTCCTGAATGAGGTCGAGGAACGAGAGTCCGCGGTTGCGATAGCGCTTGGCGATCGAGACCACGAGCCGCAAGTTGGCGGCCGAGAGTTCGCGCTTGGCGTGGTCGTACTTCTCGCGGCGTTCGTTGCTGCGGGTGACGCGGCGGGCGAGCGTGGCGGGCGTTTCGAGCGTGATCCGCATCAGGTAGCGGAGCTCAGTCCGGAACTCGTCCCGTTGAGTCGGGCCGTGGATCGAGTGCGGGTCGGCGAGATGTTGCCGGATGGTCGCCATCCGCGCGGCAATCTCGTGAAGCTGGAGCATGATCGGCATCAGCCGGCCGATGCGGAGGTTGAGCTCTTCGACGAGCCGGACGATCTTGTTGCGGCGAGCGACGAGGCGGCGCCAGGCTTGCCGTTTTTCGACGTGGTTGCGACGCCGGCTCACGGCGTTGCGAAAGTCGATCTGATTGAGCCGCAGGAGGTGCTTGATCGTGATCAGATTGGGGACCAGCCGCTTGAGGGTGCGTTTCTTTTCGGCCGTGTTGGTCACGGAGATTTCGATGGTTCGGTCGAGGCGGAGCTCGCCGTTTTGAACTTTTTCGAGCAGGTCGACCGCCCCGAGCAGTACGAAGTCGTTGCTCAACAGGGTGCGACGGAAGTGGGTCCGCGTGGCTTCGATCGACTTGGCCGAGGAGATTTCACGCTCCCGATTGAGCATCGGGATTTCGCCCATCTGCATCAGGTACATGCGAATCGGGTCGTCGATGTGCGATTCGCTGCTGCCGCCAACGGAATCGAAATCGATTTCGACGTCGGCGTCCTCGTCGGGAGGCGCTTCGTCGGGATCGACGAATCCGGCGACGTCGGCATCGGGGTCGATGGCGTGGACGCCAGCCTGGTCGACGTCGTCGCTGTGGCCATTGAGCGACTCGTCAAAATCGGAGACGGCCGCCCGGGGACGGTTGCCCGGCTTGGCGGAGCCATTCGATGCGTGGCCGTTCTTGCTGGTAACGGCGGCATTGCGGGAGCGGGTTGGTTGAGTGCGTCGCACAGGCTTTTCCTCGCTGTGTGCCGGGACCGGATGCGTCAAGGTGACGGCGGCGAACGAATGCACTGCCGGTGCCAACGACCGCGGACGGGAATGGTTGCCGGTGTGTAAGTGGTTTCGTCGAAGCAGTTTGTGGCACGAGGTGAAGCGGAGACGCGATGTTGTCCAGGTGCCATTGTGTTGACGGGCGGCAACATTGGTGGTGAATCGCGTTGCTGCGAGTCAACATGCTGGGTCGTCAGCGGTCGTCGCACGCGCTACAATCGTTGCGAATGGCTGCGGGTGCAACATTCAGCGCGTCGCAAGCGACGCGGCCAACGAAGGCGATTTTCGATGTACATGGCTAGCGGCGTGGTGGATGTGCGCGTGACCGGTGCCGTGGGCACGATTCTGCTCAACCGCGCGGAACGGCGGAACGCGCTGTCGCGGGCGATGGTGGCGGAATTGCAACAGGCATTCGACGACCTGCACCACGAGAAACGGGTGCGGGCGGTTGTGCTGACCGGGGCGGGCACCGCCTTTTGCTCTGGCCTCGACGTGCACGAAATGCAATCGCTCGAAGGATTGCCCGATCAAGAAAAGGCACAGCAGTGGGGCGATGCCGCGGAAGCCTACCG
>JANNTD010000245.1:0-4387 GCA_031403315.1 Planctomycetota bacterium | reverse complement strand
CTTCCAATGCGAGTTGAGTCTGCACCGTGGGAATCTCCTCTTCAGTCGCCTTTGTCACCGCCTGTGGTCAAGGCCGTGCGTCTATTGTGTTCTGTTAAGCGGTCCGGCTCAACGCCGTGCGGCGCGATCCGGTGAGCGAATTGAGCACTTCCTGCCCCCAATGCGAGAGCCGTCGCCCCGCCGGAAGACCCTGCCGCCGTTGGGGATACGTCCGATCCACGCCGCGTCGTGAATCCGCAAATCGTTCCCCGACGGACCGGTCGCCTACCCCGACGGACTGGTCGCTTAAGCGGCCGGCACAAGCCTCCTGCTCCTCCGCGTTCCAGGCAAAGCACTCCACCTGGTGAATTGCCAGCGCCCGATCGACCCGCTGCCACAGGTCGAGATCGCGGATCGGCACGAGTTGGCCGAACCGTTCCCACTGCCAACCGCGTTCGCGCCATTGGGCGAGGTCGCGGCGAATGCCGCGCCGCACAAAGCGATTTGCCGCGAGCAGCGTCACGCGCGACGGCCCGTCGAGAGCTTCCAGACCGCGGACCACGGCCAACAGATCGAGCCGCATGTTGTCGGCATCGCCTTCGACGTCGGAGGCGATGATCCGCTCACCCGCATCCGTGGGTTGCAGAACGAATCGCCACTCGCGTACCTGACAAGTGCGACCAACCGAGTCGGTAAATAGCAGATAGTGGGGGCCGAGCGCTTGCATCGGGTGCGTCGTGGTGGGAGGGGAGGTGCAAGTTTCGCTACAGGATCGTGCGTTTCAGTTGCACGCGGTGATCCGCTCGCTGCAACCCTTGGATTCCGTCCAGGTCGCTGCGAGAGACTTACCTCCAATGCAAGCCAGCCGAATTACTTAATCCGGTCAGCTTTACTTATCGGCACTCCTTCGCACGGCGGTCCATCTTAACAACCGAAAATCCAACTTTTGCCGTGCGCGGCGTAACGGCGGGTGGCTGGGGTCGAGCCGACCAAGCATCCTGCTCGGTGCCCGCGAGCCCCCAGTGGTGCATCGCTGGGGGCTCGGCCGAACCTTGACCCCAGCCACCCAGCGCCGATTGCAGCGATTCTTCCGGATGCAACCGACTGGCCGGCGCTGGGTGGCAAAAGGCAAGGCGAAACCTCGCCGTTTCGAATAGCCGCACGGCGGCCTGACCTACCGTTCTAAAGCCTCCGATTTTGCCGGCGCGAGAGCGCTTGCCGCAACTGGGAGAAGTGCCTGATGAAGTTTGGACTGTATCTGAAAAAGAAGGGCGCGATCACCGCCGAGCAACTGGTGGCCGCACTCGACCACCAGCACAGCAGAATGCCTCCCGTCGGCCAATTGGCGATGGAGGAGGGCGTCCTCTCCGCGCGCCAAGTGTTCAAGGTCCTTCGCTGCCAAAGCGGCATTCCCCACGAACGCTTCGGCGAGGTGGCCGTCGGCATGGGGATGATGACGCCGGTCGAACTCCAGCGGCTGCTCATGATACAATGGGAACGCAAGCCGAACATCACCGACGTGTTGGTGCAGCTGCGGATCCTCAGCGAGGCTCGGGTCGACGAAGAACTCTCGGCCTATCGCGCCGCCATGGAGCGTCGCAACGTGGTCATCAAGCGGATCGTCCCCTCCGCGCCACATCGTTCATCCGACCCCGACGCGCCGATCATTAGCGAGTCCGAACTAGTCTCCATGATGGTGTAGCGCGAATAGGCATTGGCCGCGTCGCTTGCGACGCGCGACTTAAGCGCCGCCCACCGCCTCCCCCAACCGCGCCGCCAAATCCGGCAATCGCTTGAGCCTCACCGCCAGCCGCGGATGCACGAACAGCCGCACCCGCTTCACGTAGTCGTCAAATTGCTCGCGGGCGAGCGTCCGCACCACCGGCGACACGTCGCCCAGCCGCCGGTAAACATCCTGCTTGGGAAAATAAACCTCCACGTCGAATTCGACTTCCAGTTCGACCGGCGGGGCATCGATCAGGATCTCATGCGCTGCAATGTCGATCTTCAGATCACGGCTCAAGATCGCGGCGAGCCGCTCCGCACACGCGAGGAGTTTCGCGTACGGCTGCCGGGCTAGTTGCCGGTAGATCTCCGGCTCCTCGAAGTAGCTGTACTGCGACAGCCGCTTGTAGAGCCTGCGTTCGGGGCCAAAGAGTCCGTCCAACAACTCACCCTCCGGGCCACTCCCCCCAGCGGATCGCAACCTCTCGATCATCGGCTGCTCGGTGAGGGCCTGCAGTTGGCCAAAATCCACCGCGTCGCGCAGCAGGTACACCGCCCGCTGCAGCATCGCCGTCGCACTCCGCACCGCATGATGCCAATACACTTCGCAGAACATCACGTAGCGGGCGAAGACCATCATCTCGGCTGCCGTCTTGCCCTTGTCGGTGATTGCCAGCGCGTCGCCGGTTTCATTGAGGCACAAGCTGCCGATCAGCCGGCCGCGATCGAAGTTCCGGCCGTAGGGGACGCCGGCGTGCAAACTATCCCGCATCAGGTAGTCGACCTTGTCGACGTCGAACGGCCCGGAGAGCAGACTCGAGAGCAGCCGCGCTTCCACGTCGTTCGATCGGCCCGCGATCAGGTCGGCCACGTCGCCCGGCTCGAGCGACCAATCCTCGCGGATCGCGGTCGCCACGTCGCCCTCGGTAATGAACCGCTGCGCGAGCAACTCATGATCGGGCACATTCGGCAGCCGCAAATCTTCGATCGGATGCCCGAACGGCCAGTGGCCGACGTCGTGCAGCAGGGCGGCCACGAGAAACCGCTCCGCGTCGCTCGGCCCAATCGTCGCCGCGAACCGCTCATCCGCCGCCAATCGCCCGAGAAACTCGATCGCCACCTGATAGACGCCGAGCGAGTGCTCTTGCCGCGAGTGGTTCGCCGCCGGATAGACGAGGCTCACCAGCCCCAATTGGCTGATCTGCGCGAGCCGCCGAAACGCTTTCGTATCGATCAGCCGCCGCACGCGCGGAGTGAGCGGCACGTCGAGCCCCGGCGGAATCCGCACCAGCGAGCCGCCAGAGCGCCACCGCGCGAGTTCCGGTACGTCGTACATCACGTCGCGGCCCCAAGTCCCGGAATCGCGGCGAGTCCAATCACCAGCCGCAGGATCACCGTCACTGCAAAGTACATCGCCCAGTGGAAAAAGCCACTCGCGGGATCGAGATCGAACGACACGTAAGCCGCCATCGTGCCCATCGCTCCGATCGGCACGGCGAGCACCAGCATCTGCCAGATTTCGAGGCCCTTGGCAAACGATTCCGAACCGAACCATTGGCCGCCGATAAACAGATACACGCCCCAGAGCAAGGCGTAAACCAGCCCACACGCCAACGACCGCAGCCCAAGATTCATGCCTGTGTAGCCTTCGAGTTCATCGTCGCGCAAGAATGTGTAGCCGGCCCAGGAGAGCGGCGGGCCCAGGACGATCGCCCCCAGCGCCAACACCCATAGTGACGGCGCTCCCTGTCCGCGCAGCACCAACGCCACCAGCAGCATCACCAACACGACGCCGGTCACCGCGGCAAACATCAGCGGCTGAAACTTCGTGTCCAGCCGCTTGTACGTCTTGAGCGCATGTCGCCCGCTGACGCCGACGGCCCCGGCCTCGTGCTCCCCCGCGTGGATGACGATTTGATCCTCGAGCTTGGGAATCTCGATGATCGTCTTGCATTTCTTGCAAGGTCCCTTCTGGCCGGCAAATTTGTCCGGGACCGTGAACTTGGTGAAGCAGCCTGGGCAAGTAACGTTGATGGCCATGCGTCCCAGTTTCCGCCGCGCCAACCGAGAAGTCAACCTTTAGCCGCGTCGCTCGCGACGCGCGAATTCGCCCGTACATTTACGGACTGGCTCACGGATCCATCAACTCGTCTTCATTGATCGCGTGAAATCCCTTGGACCGCAGCGTCTCGACCGCCATGTCGATGTTGTCGACCATCAGCGCCACGGCCGGTCGCCCGGTCGGCCGCAAGAGCAGGGGATAGATCTGCGTGATGTTCACTTCCGCCGCCAATAGGGCCGTGCAAATCTGCAGCATCGGCTGTGGCGAATCGGGGAGCTCGACGCCGATCAAGTCCGACTCGACGATCGCCAGCCCGGCCCGTTCCAGAATCTCCCGCCCCGCCTCGGGATCGCTCAACAAAAACCGCACCAAGGCACATTCGCTCGCCTCGGAGATGGTGAGCGCTACGATCCGCACATTGCTCCCCTCGAACCGCCGGACCACGTCCATCAACTGGCCGACGCGGTTCTCGAGGAACACCGTGAACTGGCGGATCGATGGGTAGTCGCGGCCACGCATCGTGGCAAACTCGGTCCCCGCTCCTTCTCCAGTACTCATGGCGATTTCCCTTCGCGGTGGAAGGATGTTCGGGTTGGGCGCGCGGCGGCGACCGGAGGGCAA
>JANNTD010000244.1:0-5978 GCA_031403315.1 Planctomycetota bacterium | reverse complement strand
AGAACTGCTGCGAATGTGAAGAATGCCAATATGGACGAGACCGGACGGGCAAAGAACGGCCAGATGCTGCCGTCGGACTTGATCAGCGACGTGACGAAGCTCTGCTCTACCATCGTGCCCATGACGATCCCGAGCACCATGGCGGCGACCGGATAGCCGTTGCGCTCCATACCAAAGCCGATGATGCCGAATACGGCGACGGTCATCACCAGGAACAAGTTGTTGCCGGTGGCGAACGACCCAACACCGCACAGCAGGACGATGACCGGCATGATCGCGGCACGGGGGGCGCTCAGAATACGGGACGCCAGCCGGATCATGATGATGCCGAGCGGGATCATCAGGATATTGGCGATGATGAAAATGATGTAGAGCGCGTACATCGACGACGCTTTTTCGGTGAACAGCGTCGGACCGGGGTTGAGGCCTTTCATATACAGCACGCCGATCGCAATGGCGGTGATGGTGTCGCCAGGGATGCCAAAGAGCAGGGATGGAACCCAGCCCGAGGCAAGGCTCGCGTTGTTTGATGCGCCAGCTTCGATCAGCCCCTCTGGGTGGCCTGTGCCGAACTTCTCAGGCGTTTTTGAGAAGCGCTTCGACATCGAATAACTGACCCAGGCGGCCATGTCGGCGCCCGCGCCCGGCAGCACGCCGATGATGATGCCGACAATGTTGCCGCGCACCTGTGGCAACGGATACTGACGCGTAAGCGCCATCATGCCCTTCATGATCGAGCCGAATTTGCGCCGCGGCATGGGCGGCGGTTCGCCCGAGGTCATGCCGCGCATCACTTCGGACAAGGCAAATACGCCGACCAATGCCGGGATCACTTCGATACCGCCGAGCAGGTCGGTCGAACCAAACACGAAGCGCGGTGTTCCGGCAGGGTTTTCGATGCCGATGCAGGAGACCAGCAGTCCAAGCAACATGCTCGCAACTGCCTTCACGGGGTTCGAGCGTGCCACCATCGTCGCGCACATCAACCCCAGAACGGCCAGCCAGAAATATTCGAAGGTTGAGAAGTTCAGGGCCATCTCAGCCAGCGGCGGCGCGAGCAGGATCAGCGACAGCGTGCCGATGATGCCGCCAATGGCCGAGAACCAGACGCAGATGCCGAGCGCCAGCTCCGGCTCGCCTTTGCGCGTCATGGCGTAGGCTTCATCGGTATAGGCGGCCGATGCCGGTGTGCCCGGGATACGCAGCAGGCAGCCCGGAATATCGCCGGCAAAGATGGCCATGGCGGACGCCGAGGCGATCGTCGCAATGGCCGCGATCGGTGACAGATAAAACGTCACTGGCACCAGCAGAGCGACCGCCATGGTGGCCGACAGGCCCGGCAGCGAACCGACAACGAGGCCGTAGATCGACGACAGCAGGATGGCCAAAAGAACGTCAGTCGCAAACACCAGCCCGAACGCTTCGTACAGTGTCGCCCACATGATACTATCCCCCTACCACGGCATTGGCAGCAGGCCCGGCGGCAATGGCACGCGGAGCAATTTCAAGAATATGAGATGGACGGCCATCGGCGCGACCACCGCGAGCGGCACGGCAAGCTTGAGACGGGCGCCCATCGCCAGCGACGTGAGAAACACCATGATGCTGGCGGTCGGCACAAAACCCAGGCGATCAGCGACCAGTACGTAAAACAGTAGAAGGGCTGGTGGCAGCAGCGTCTTCATCGCGAACATCAGGGATGAGTCGGTTGACCCCATATTGGCGGCCGGGTCTGAGTGGGCCGCAACCTCGGCTTCCGCCTCGCGCTCAATTGCCGAGCCGATGCCGATTGCAATCATCGCCCCGCACAGCACCAGGCCACCGCCAACCACCATGGGAAATACGTTTGGTCCTACCTGCTGGCCAGGCACCGGCGGCAGCAGCGATCCGCCATACCAGGCGGCAGCGCCAAGCCCGACCAGGAAAAGCCCAGACATCCGATCAGAAATTTGCATAGGGCACCCCGGTGCGCGACCGCAGCACTGCGCCCTTTGGAGGGGGCCGTTGACAGCGTGGTTTTCAAAAGGAAAACAGAAAAGCAGGCAGCAGCCGATCAGATGCTGCCTGCGTGTTGCCTAAGCCTTCTTGGCGAGGCCAGCCGCGGTCATCGCGCTTTTCATCGCGGCGTCTCCGTCAGCCATGAATTTGGTGAAGCCCGCAGGATCAGCCCACTTCACGCCGAACCCACGATTTGCCATGAAGTCGTTAAATTCCTTGGCTTCGTTCGCCTTCTTTAATGCAGCAACGAGTTTCGCCGCGATCGCTGCATCAATGCCGAGAGGTGCAGCGATACCGCGCCATGCGCCGACGGAGTAGTCGATGCCGGCAGCCTCTTTTAGCGTCGGCACATCCTTGAACGCTGGATTGCGGGCCGTTGCCATAACGGCCAGCGAACGGGCCTTGCCCGCATCGATCAACGCCTTGGCTTCTGGTACCGAGCAGGTGACAAGGTCGATGCCGCCAGCCGCTAAGTCTTGCATTGCTGGTGCGGCACCGTTCGACGGCACCCATGCAACGTGGTTGGGCTGTAGACCCATGGCTTGCAGCATGCCAATGAGGGCCAGATGCCAGATGCCACCTTGCCCGGTGCCGGAAGCCTTGAACTTGCCAGGCGGGGCTGCCTTGATTGCATCGGCCAATTCCTTGGCGTTCTTGTAAGGCGATGCGGCATTTACTTGGACGCCGGGCGGGTCCTCGTTCATCAGCGCTAGCGGCGTGTAGCTTTTCGGATTGAGTTCGGTAAGGCCTTGATGATGCATCATCGTAATTTCGACGGTGATCATACCGATGGTATAGCCATCAGGCGCGGCGGTCGCGATGGCCGAATGGCCGACGACGCCCGAACCGCCTGTCCGGTTGACAACGTTAACGGGCTGGCCAAAGTCACGTTCAAGGATTGAGCCAACGATGCGAGCGGTCGCATCGGTGCCGCCGCCTGCGCCCCACGGGACGACAAACGTGATCGGACGATTGGGATAGGCGGCCTGTGCCCGGACAGGGCCCAGACCTAGCGCGGACGCTGCGCCGATGGTGCCTGCGACCGAGAGTGCGCGTCGACGTGTCAATGTTACCATTCTTGTCTCCTCCTGAGAGAACCATGCGCTTGCTTGAGCCCGGCGTCTTGAGTTGACGCCTGTTGTGGAGCACGCTTGGAGGTTATGTGCAGTTGGCGGCTGCGACAAGTCGTTCCTGGCGTGTGGAAATGCGCGGTGTTGCAATCACGTTCATATGACCAGATTCAAGTGGCCGGAACGGCGGGCAGATCCGCGGGCAATAAATCTATCCATAACAATAGGTAACTCGCGACTGGCAATTATGATAATGCGACTGGCAAGTAGTGCTCCGGCGCGTCAGCGAGTGGCTCAAATGCGCCAGCCGGGTAGCTCGTGCAGCGTCGTGCTGGTAATTGGGTCTTGCTTTCGCCAAAACTCTCTCGGCAAGTGAGCAGTAATCGACGGGTCAGGCGGTTTGACTCGTTTAGTGCCGAGGTGCTTGCGTTGCAGCACGAACGCACCACATCGATGATTTGCTAAACGACAACGGACGAACCATCTCATGCCCGTACCACCGCCCAAGACATTACAGGCAAGTCGCCGCAGCGTGATGACGGGCTTAGCAGCTATGGGTTTAGGAGCATCGGCTGCTCGCGCGCAAGGCAGTGGCAGTTGGTGGGATGGTTTGCCCGGCTTCGGTCGCGGCAGTTCAGATAGTAGATCGGTGCAGGGAGCATCGACCGATAAACGGGAGCGGGTCGTTGAGGCGCTCAACGATTTACGAGTGGACTCTACACCTTGGCGCAGCGACCAGATGGTCGAAAACCTCGATGTTGCAATTGCGCGCTATGAGAAAATTGTAGCTCGTGGTGGTTGGCCGGTGGTGCCCAAAGGGCGGTTGCTTCGTGCCGGCGACGCCGACGACGAGCGGGTGCCGATCCTGCGTAAGCGGCTGTTGATGGGGGGCGAGCTAAAATCGAGTGGCGTTTCGGAAGGCAGTTATAGCTTTGACGATGCGCTTGAAACCGGGGTTCGTAATTTTCAGGAACGATCCGGGTTGCGGGTTACCGGGCGGGCCGAACTGTCGACCCTGGCACAACTGAATATTTCCGCTGCCGCGCGCCTCGAGCAGTTGAAGCTCAATCAGCGTCGCATCCGCGAGTTGCTGCAGTCGCGCGTGGAAGAGCGCTACGTTCTTGTCAATCCCCCTGCTTTTCAGCTCGAAGCCGTCGAAGGTTACGACGTGCAGCAGCGGCATCGCGTGATTGTCGGCAAGCCTGAGCGGCAAACTCCGGTCATCAAGGCTACGATCCGTGCATTGAACTTCTTTCCCTATTGGAACGTTCCGGAAAGCGTCGCCACGCTCGATCTCATTCCACGGCTGCGCAAAGAGCCGGAGTATCTGAGCAAGGAACTCATTCGCGCCTTCAACGGCTACAAGGGGCCGGAACTCGACCCCATGAGTGTCGATTGGAACAAGGCGGACGGTAAGGTCGTAAAATTCCGGCAGGACCCTGGCCCGCAAAACGCGCTTGGGCTGGTACGCATCGATATGCCGAATTCCGAAATTGTATATATGCACGATACCCCTATGAAACCGCTGTTCAATCAGCGCTCACGGCCGTTTTCGGCTGGCTGCGTGCGGGTGCAGGATGTGATGAAGCTGGTCGAATGGATCGCCCGCTATGAGGTCGGATGGGACAAGCCGGGCCGTGCGGAAGACGTAATTGCCGGGGGGCAGCCGCTCGACGTTACTTTGACGCGGCCAGTGCCGGTATATTTTACGTATCTTACGGCTTGGGCAGAAACGGACGGGCGGATCGAGTTCCGGCCGGATGTCTACGGCCGCGATGGCGCCAAGGATCTTGCTGGCGAGCGCGATCCGGATGCGGTGCCGCCGCCAACCCAGTTGCAGGCCCTTGCCCCCTAACCATCGGCCACATGGAACCGCTGGTCTTGGCCGAGCCGAGCGCGCAGGCGCCAAGGCAGCATTCGGCCGGCTCTGATCAGCCAAAGCAGTGGCAGCGGAAAGGCGATGAACGAGCGACCCCGGTCCAGGTCCCTCTTGATCTTTCGCGCAGCCGCGTCGGCCGTCATCAGCAATGGTAGCTTGCCGATATGGTTGGCAACCTGGCCGGTATCGATGTGCCCGGGGTAGATCAGCGAAACCGCAATGTTGTCGGGTATCAGCCATTCCCGCAGTGCTTCGCCATAGCCCATCACGCCTGCCTTGCTGGCGCTATAGGCCGGCGCGTCCGCCAATGGATGCAGTGCGGCCAACGATCCTACAATGGCGATCCGCCCTGATTTACGCGCCCGCATCATCGGTAGAGCAGCGGTAATCGTCATCATCGCACCTTCGAGATTGGTGCGGACCATCTGGGCAATTTGTTCTGGCGTTTCGACGGCACCGTCGGGGCCATGGCCGGTAAATGCGCCGGCGTTCACGATCAGCAAATCAATGGGGTGCTGCGCGTCTAGATCGCGTATCCAAGCGGCGATCGATGCACCGTCGGTGACGTCGGCAGTTCCGGTTTTGACGTTGGCCGCACGCGCGCGACACTGCGCCGCGACGTTGTCGAGGCGTTCGGCGTTGCGCGCAACCAGCCCCAAAGTCCGGTCCGGCGCGGCGTAGGCGATGGCCAAAGCTTTGCCAAGGCCGGCACTGGCGCCGGTAATCATCACGGTTCGTGCTCGCGCAGCCATGTCCACTCCGAATTGATCGAGGATATAGGAGCTATACGCTGCCATGCGCGCTGACAAGATAAGCGGCCGCGGTTGGGTAACGGTCGCTTCGATCAATGACGCCAGTGTGATGATCGGTAAGTCGGTATCCATCGTGCGGCTAGTGGCCTGAATCTCCTAAAGCGAGGGATACAGGCTCTTCAGCTTTACACGAGCGTCGGCTGTCGTGAAGTGCCAGTCGGCTTTGGCGTTGTGGGTATTGCGTCGCGTGCGCCACGCATCGACTTCGGACCTCAAAGT
>JANNTD010000243.1:0-11505 GCA_031403315.1 Planctomycetota bacterium | reverse complement strand
CGGCCTGTCGTCGAACGATTTCCTGCGCTCGAGCAGCGTCATCCATTTTACGCCCGAGGGCCTGAACGCCGTGGCCGATGATGTTGTCCTGATGGCGAAGACCGAAGGCCTCACCGCCCATGCCGCGAGCGTGCTCAAGCGGCGGAATCACGCGGTGCCGTAACGTGTGACCGCGCGT
The DNA here is from genome assembly GCA_031403315.1 of Planctomycetota bacterium. Classification (GTDB taxonomy): domain Bacteria; phylum Planctomycetota; class Planctomycetia; order Pirellulales; family Lacipirellulaceae; genus DASYDU01. The sequence continues at coordinate 11,327 of JANNTD010000243.1, read as the reverse complement.
CGCGAGCGACGCGGCTAAGTGCGACTCTGCAATATGTCTTGCTATCCCGAATCCTGACTCCTGCATCCTCTCCACCGCATGTCCTACTTTCGTCCCAACATCACCGCGATGACCGGCTACGTGCCTGGCGAGCAGCCGCGCGGTGAGAAGATCATCAAGCTCAACACGAACGAGAATCCGTATCCGTGTTCGCCGAAGGTGAAGGTTGCGATCGGCCGAGTGGTGCAGGCCGGGCTGCAGAAGTACCCCGACCCGCTGGCCACCGCGTTTCGCATCGTGGCCGGCGGTCTCTACGGTTTCGATCCCGATTGGATCCTGTGCGGCAACGGCAGCGACGAGCTACTCACGATGATCACGCGGGCGTTTGTCGACTCGGGCGACGTCGTCCGCTTTGCGAACCCCGGCTACATCCTTTACAGGACACTTGCAGAGATTCAGGGCGCGACGACCGACGTCGTGAAATTCAACGCTGATTGGTCGCTCGGCGAGGCATTCGCGCAGCCGGTCGATCGGCTGAAGCTGGCGTTCCTCGCGAATCCAAACAGCCCGTCCGGAACGCTCGTCCCGCCCGAGCAAATTGCGAAGCTGGCGGGCGACCTGCCCTGCCCGCTGGTGGTTGACGAGGCGTACGTCGACTTCGCGGACACAAATTGCTTAGCACTGGTCCGCGAGAACGAAAAGATCCTGGTGCTGCGGACGCTCAGCAAATCGTATGCGCTTGCCGGTCTGCGTTTCGGCTTCGTCGTCGCGCAGCCACAAATGATCGAGCAGCTTCGCAAAGTAAAGGACTCGTACAACTGCGACGCCCTCTCGATCGCCGGGGCCACCGCCGCGATCGACGACCAGGCCTGGCTTGCGGAAACGCGGGCCGCGATCCTGGCCACGCGCGAACGAATGACCGGCGCACTCCGCGAGCTGGGTTTCGCCAGCGTGCCGTCGCAAGCGAACTTCGTCTGGAATCAGCACCCCAGTCTGCCGGTCGAGCTGCTCTATCAGAAGCTCAAAGCGAGTGGCGTCTTGGTCCGCTACATGAACTATGCCGGTTGGGGCGACGGACTGAGGATCAGCGTCGGCACCGACGAGCAGGTCGATGCCTGTCTAAGTTTGCTGAAAACGCTCGTATGATCGAGTGCGTGCAAGCATCGCTTGCGACTTCGCGGTGGCAAACTTTGCCTGCTGCGTAAGTTGTTCCTCTGGCGCAGCATCTTCTGTCGCCGCGCGGCCCCTACCGCCGATTCTTTCCATACGGTCGTTACGACCGGTCTGCGCGGCAAGTCCGGCGCGACCGATCCCGCCGTTACGACCGAATCCACGTCTTGCGGCTCGGCATTCCCGCGATGCCCAGCCGCAAGACGGACCCAGACCCAGGGTGTGCCCGGCGTGCGCGAACTCGTTCACAATCTGGTTACTCGACAAGCGGCGGCGCTCGCACTCTTGCTGTGTGGATTTTGCGCGTTTGCTGGCGCCGAGGAGCCGATCTCGTTCGTGCTGCCGGCGGCAAACTTTCAGCCGGTCGCGGCCGACGCTTATCCCGCCGACGCGACGATGCCCGACGAGTCGCTCACACCTCCCGCAAACCCGCCGATGCCCACCGAGATCGTTTCGCCCGAGGGCACCGACACCGAAGAGTACATTCCCTCCGAGGCGTACGAGCCACTCGATTGCCCGAACTGCAACGGCGGCTGCGATAGCTGTGGCCTGCCGCCGGGCCGTTTACCCAACGGCCAATACCCCGACGACTGGATGTGGGGCTGCGGCCAATGGCCGTACGCCAACGGTCCCGGCACCTGCGACGACTGGAAAGTCGGCCCGATCTGGGACGTTACGGTTGACGGCATGGTGATGACGCGGGAGCCGACAGACCTCGGTGCTCTGCAATGGGCAATGGCCGAACCAGGCATGCCCGAAGTGGTGGAACAATTCGATCGCGGTCCCGGCGGTCGTGTGTATCTCACGGGCCTCATGCCCAAGAGCGCCGGCTACCAAATGTTCGCCGGCTACGAAGGAATTGAAGAGTGGAACGCCGCAATCGTGTATCCCGAAGTACCGATCGTTGGTCCGGTGCCACCAGGCGATCCGACTGAACGTCGGAGTATGTACTACCGCTCGAGCCTGCACTCAGGAGAGCTCAATTTCTTGCGGATGTACAATCCGGCGTGGCGGCCATACTGCGGCGTTCGGTATATCAAGTTTGACGATGAAATTTGGGATCAGAACGAGCAATTCGTCGTGCCGCCATTGCCGGCTGCCATGCCAGAAACATTTATGACGACGAACACGGCCAATATCTTCGACATAGAAAACAATCTCATCGGTTTCCAAGGCGGTGTCAAATACGACATCTGGCAGTACGGACGCCGATTTTCGTTGCAGGGTTTTGCAAACGGCGGCGTCTACTACAACAAGGCGAAATGGTCGAACCTCCGTCAGACGATTGAAACGCAGTACGTCGGGGCGGACACCGACGTTGCCGGCGACACCGGCTCCCAAACCACTGTCAATGATTCGGATCTGACCATCATCGAGCAGTCGGACATCGCCTACGTCGGCGAGGCCTCGCTCACTGCCGTCTGCCGCCTGAACAAATGCTGGGCCTGCCGCGCCGGCTACCAGGTGCTATTCATCGACGGCCTGCATCTCGCCTCGGATGCCTATCTGAACAGCACCATCGACGACCGCTCGCTGATCTTCCACGGCTGGCACGCGGGCGTGGAATGCCGGCGGTAGGCGGCGGATTCAACTTCGGCAGTCAGCGAGCAACGCATCCATCAGATGACATCCTCCGGTAATACCGGTGCCTGGCCCGGGCCGCGAACTCGGAGGATGTAGACCTCATCGCCATCGATGAAGAACAGAGCGCGGTAGACGCGGCCGCGCTGAGTCTTGAAGAGGGCCTGTTGGACGAAGAACTCGCAGTCCGCGTTCTCCGGTGCTTCACCGCATGACTGAGCGTCGTCTTGCAACCGTTCGATGAGTGAGTCGTAGGCCAGGAGCCACGATTCAGCCCCCATCGATGACCGCTCGTGGATCCAGCGGAAGATGCTGCGTTTATCCTGTTTGGCCTTCGGAAGCTCGCGAACTGTAAAGGTCATTCGTCTGCCAGACCGAAGTCACGCCGAAGCTGCATCGAATGCTGTCCCGCAATCGACCCGCGTTCGCCATTCTTGAAGTCTTGAATCGACGCGTTGATCGCCGCGACATTTTCCGCGTACGACTCGTCCGACGGATTCTCGGCTCTCCACTGATCAAAGAGCTCATCGATGCTCAGGTCGCGCACCCCGGCTTCGATGCGCTGGCGAGCAAAGCTCGTGAAGCTATTCAGGTCGTGTTCGGTTGTTGCCATGGGCTGGGCTCCTGCGTCGTTGTTCCATTCTACCATGCGGGACGAGCATTGCGAACGCGGGTGCCTCGGAGACTTGGGCATAAATTGCCGTGGCTTCGGTCGCCACCGTTCGCGCCGTCGCCGCGTGAGGGTATGCTCAATTGCATGAGCAGCCAATATGATTTCGACGTGATCGTGGTCGGCGCCGGGCATGCGGGGGCCGAGGCGGCGCTGGCGGCTGCGCGGCTGGGGGCGCGGACGGCGCTCCTCACGACGAATTGCGACACCGTCGGCCAGATGAGTTGCAACCCGGCGATTGGCGGTGTCGGCAAGGGGCAGATCGTGCGCGAGATCGATGCACTCGGCGGTTTGATGGGCCGGGCGATTGATGCGACTGGCATTCAGTTCCGCATGCTCAACCGTCGCAAGGGCCCCGCGATGCACAGTCCGCGAGCCCAGGCCGATAAGAAGGCGTACCAGGCCGAAGTCAAACGGATCATCGAGGAGCAGCCGAATCTGACATTGCGCCAAGAAGTGGTTGAGGACCTGTTGACGGAACAGGGCTCGGGGTTCAGGGTTCAGGGTTCAGAGAATCAAACCCCAAACCCTGAACCCCGAACCCTGAACCCTCGCATCGTCGGCGTCCGCGTGCGTGGCGACGCCGTTTACACCGCGCGGGCGGTGGTGCTCACGACCGGCACCTTTCTGCAAGCGCTGATGCACACCGGCGAAGTGAAGACGCCCGGCGGTCGCGCCGGCGAAGGCACGACGGCGGGCATCAGCGGAGCACTCGCGCGGCTTGGCTTCCGGCTCGCGCGATTCAAGACCGGCACGCCGCCGCGGCTCAATGGCCGCACCATCGACTACGATCGCGCCGAGTTGCAGCCGGGCGATGACGAACCCGAGCCGTTTTCGTTCCTTACCGACCGGCTCACTGATTGGCTCAAATTCGAGCAACTTCCTTGCTACATCACCTACACGAACCAGGCGGTGCACGATCTCATCCGCGCGAATCTGCACCGCGCGCCGATGTACAGCGGGCAGATCCAGTCGAGCGGGCCGCGATATTGTCCGTCGATCGAAGACAAGGTCGTGCGGTTCGCCGACAAGGATCGCCACCAGCTCTTCCTCGAGCCGGAGGGCCGCAACACGCGGGAAGTCTACGTGAACGGCATCTCGACGAGCTTGCCACGCGACGTGCAGGAGGGCATCTTCCGCCTGATTCCCGGACTCGAGAAAGCCGAGATCATGCGCTACGGCTACGCGGTCGAATACGACTACGCACCGCCCGACCAGTTGCAGCCAACGCTCGAAACGAAGTCGGTCGGCGGCCTGTACTTCGCTGGCCAAATCAATGGCACCACCGGTTATGAAGAGGCGGCGGCGCAAGGACTCATCGCCGGCGCGAATGCGGCGCTGGCGCTGTTGGGCCGCGAACCGCTCGTCTTGGATCGCGACGCGGCTTACATCGGCGTCCTGGTCGACGACCTGGTCACTTGCGGTGTCGACGAGCCCTACCGCATGTTCACGAGCCGAGCCGAGTATCGGTTGCTGTTGCGTCACGATAACGCCGACCGTCGACTCACGCCACTCGCCCACGACCGCGGCCTGGTCGACGAGGCCCGCTGGTCGCGCCTCGAAACAAAGCGAGCACAAATCGAATGGGTGCAGGCGCTCTTGGACGAAACCTGGGTCGACGGCGCGCAGCTCACAAAATATCTCCGCCGGCCGGAAGCCCGGTGGGCAGACGTCGTCGCCCGGTTGCCCGAGCTTGCCGACGTGCAGCCCGAAGTCGCGTCGCAGGTACTGTGCGACGTGAAATACGCCGGTTACGTCGCCCGGCAGCAGACCGAGGTCGACCGCCAAAAGCGGCTCGCCGCCAAACGAATTCCGGCCAGCTTCGACTACGGCCGGCTCGATCAACTCCGCGCCGAAGCCCGCGAAAAGTTCACCCGTGTGCGTCCCACCAATCTTGCCCAGGCCAGCCGGATCAGTGGAATTACGCCGGCTGATATTGCCCTGATAATGGTCCATCTCGAAGGCAAACGCACAGCGACTCGTACCTAGAGTGCTGTTCATGTACCTGTAGCGGGTTTTTCGTCGTCTTCGTCTCGAAAACACGATATGGCACACGCTACACGTCCGTGCGACTCGCACTAATTCGGCGTTCGATGCGGAGGTCTGGAGCGGAGCGCGGGACTGCGAACTTCGGGAAAGCAACGCCACACGGAAGACTTTCCACCCCTCGCAGACCACAATCAAACACCGCAGATACCGCGTTCTGCGCGAGATTTGCAAGTGTCCACACAAGATGTTGGCTGCTTCGGACCCCCCGCAAAAAATCCAAGTCCGGTCACGTCATTCGACGTAACCGATTACGTCAAAACACTTTGCCTATCTGCGAGCGATATTGACTCTGCCTATGGCTTCGTTATAATTCGCAAACATCCTGGCAAGCCAGGCAACCTCGGAAGCCGTGGTTGAGCCTGCTGATTGCAGCACTCCGTAAGATTGTGGAAGTGATATCCATTTGAGGGTTCTGCGGATGCCGGGTGTTAGAGGCTAACTTCGTCACACGTTCTCATACGGCGCGGCCGGATGGTGATTCGGATTCACCAAGCCGCGGGTGTGAGGCATGGATTGTCCCACCATCAACTAGGGAGAGGGATGGTTGAGCGTATGAAAACCGTATTCACCACCGGCGAAGCTGCCAAGATCTGCAAGGTCAGCCAGCAGACGATTATCCGTTGCTTCGACTCCGGCCAATTGAAGGGCTTCCGAGTTCCGGGCAGCCGCTTCCGCCGCATCCCACGCGACCAGCTCTATTCGTTCATGCGCGACAACGGCATCCCGACCGACGCGCTCGACAGCGGCAAGCGCAAAGTTCTCGTGGTCGACGACGACGAGGATTTGGTGGAATTGATCGTCGATCAACTCCAGCGCGACGGCCGGTTCGAGGTCCGCAGCGTGAACAACGGTTTCGGCGCCGGCATGCTGATCAAGGAATTCCGCCCCGACCTGGTGGTGCTCGACGTGATGCTGCCCGATATCAACGGCATGGAAGTTTGCCGCCTCGTGCGCGGCGACAAGACGATGGACGATGTGCGGATCATTTGCATCTCGGGCATGGTCGAGCCAGAGCGGATTCAGCAGCTCAAGGACTCTGGCGCGAACGACTTCATCAAGAAGCCATTCGACGTGGAAGCCCTCGTCGACCGCGTCTGCCAATTGCTCGACGTCGAAACCGCGACGCCGCGCTGAGCTCGGGACATTCGCCGATTTCGCGGCAGTGGTGGCAAGGATGTGCGACACGGACGCACCGTCGGCAGAATTCGAAGAGCGGCTCGAGCGAGAAAAGCTCGCCGCGCTGATGGAGTTGGCCTACGGGGCCGGCCACGAAATCAACAATCCGCTGGCCAACATCGCGGCCCGCGCGCAAACACTGCTCGAAGGCGAGCCCGATCCCGAGCGGCGGAGGAAGCTCACCGCCATCCATCGCCAGGCGATGCGGGCTCACGAGATGATCGCGGACTTGATGCTCTTCGCCCGGCCGCCCAAGCTCGAACTCGCCACGGTCGACCTGCGGCAACTCGTGCGGCAAGTCGTCGACGAGCAGCGCGAAATGGCAGTCGAGCGTTCGATCAAGCTAAGCTGCACGGTCGGCGACACGCCGATCTCGATCCAGGCCGATGCGACGCAGTTGGCCGTTGCCGTCGCGGCCGTCGTCACCAACGCGATCGAAGCGGTCGGGTCCAACGGCCATGTCAACGTGACCACGCGCGAGTGGACCGAAGGCGAGGCCCGCTCGGCGGAAGTGATTGTCCGCGATGATGGGCCGGGGATTTCCGAAACGGTTCGCCCGCATCTGTTCGACCCGTTCTTCAGCGGTCGCGAGGCGGGGCGCGGGCTCGGCTTTGGCCTGTCGAAGTGTTGGCGGATCGTCACCGAACACGGCGGCCGGGTTGTCGTGAACAATGTTGAGGGCGGGGGGGCCGAATTCACGATTGCGCGTCCGCAGCGCTAAGCCGCAAACGGTACCGCCTCAAAGAACATCGCCGCCAGCAGTGCTAGCACGTTGGCGCGATCCACTTGCCGACCGATGCGCCGATGTCTTAAGCTGTTTCCAGACCTGAGCAGGTCGCGCGGCACGGAAGACCGTTGGCACACTTGCGGCACACATGAACACGACGGATCTGGTTCACCATCTCTCGAAGGATGTTTCTCCTCGGCGCGCGCTAGTGCGGCCGGCACTCGTGCCATCGCACTACGAACTTGCGGCACCGGTTCGCAGCAGTATTCTTCGCGCGCGGCACCATCTCATCGCACGGCAGCGGCTCGATGGCTCGTGGGCTGGCCGGAAATCGGGCGATATTTCGTCGCTGAGCCATTTCGTGTTGCTCTTCACCTATCTCGGACGCGACGGGTCGGAGCCCGTCAAACAAGCGGCCCACGCTATACTGCGCGACCAGCGACCCGAAGGCGGATGGTCGCTCGCGCCGGACGGCCCGATCGACCTCCAAGCCAGCGTCTTGGCCTATTTTGCCTTGAAGCTCGCGGGTGAGGACGCCAGCCAACCGGCCATGAGTCGCGCGCGGCAGGCAATCCGCCATCGCGGCGGTGCCGACGCAGCGGATACGGCGTCACGCCTGTGGCTCGCACTCCTGGGTCAAATCGGCTACGACGATTGTCCGCCGATCGCGCCGGAATGGCTGTTGACGGCGCCCGTCACAGGGCGTCTCTCCTCGACCGACGAGCGACGGTTGGCGGCGCACTCGGTCGTCGGTTCGCTGCGACCGCAGCGCCAGGTGGAACTCTCACGTGGCGTGCGCGAACTTTTTATCGAATCGCCACGAGACTGGCCGCGCGTGAGCGATGTCTTGATGCCTCGACCGTCGGCGGCACTCGCTGGATTGTGGGCCTGCTGCGAACGGATCCGCTGGGTGCCGTTGCGCAAGTGGGCCCTCGATCGTGCTGAACTGCTGCTGGCCGACTCAGCGGCGGAAGCAGCCTGCGGCGACACCGATTTCTGCGATTTTGCCTGGCAGCGGATCGCACTCGCCTCACTCGGCTACGGCCAAGAAACGCCTGCGGTGACTGCTTGTGAAGATCGCTTGGGGCGACTGATCGCAGTCGACGTTGAATCCGACGAAGCCCGCGCGCAGCCGGAAACGTCGCTCACGGCCGACACTGCGCTCGCGATCGAAGCGCTGCACGCGAGCGGTGTCTGCGTCGACGAACAACCAATGGCTGCAGGTATCAAGTGGCTCGTTGACCATCGCATGCCTCTGGTTCAACAGCACAACAACGCTCGCGAAATGGCCGCGGTACAACGGGCGCTGGCTCGATTGCAGACGGGCGACGATGCGTCGGACGAAGCCTTGCCGCCCCATCTTCAATTGGCGACCCGCCGCTCGCTGCGCTGGGCGCAGCAAAGAAAACATCCGGCGGTTTTGTACCAACAACTCGGCGCGGACTTATATCACGAGCTTTGCACGCGTCAGCGGCCGGACGGCGGCTGGTCGCCCTGGAGCTGGTTGTCCGGCGGAGGCGCCGACGCGAATCACCGATCGCGCGGCGTGATTCGCGCCAATGCCCGCCAGCGAGACGAAGAAAGTTCGCCCGACGCGACCGGCGCGATGTTGGAATTGTTGTCGTTCCAGTATCGAGCATTGATTGCTCCGATCGTCGCTCAAGCGGCCATTTTCCTGCGATCCACTCAACGCGGTGACGGCAGTTGGCACAGCGCCGCCGGCGTGCGACTGATCCACGGCACCACCTGGGCGGTGCGTGGACTGATTGCGGCGGGAGCGGCAGCCGACGATCCAGCCGTTGCCGCCGGCGTGAATTGGCTGCTGGTTCACCAGCAAGAGTCGGGTGGCTGGGGCGAAGCGGTCGTCCGCGACGCGAGCGAGCGAAACTTTGTCGCCGCCCAGTCTACCGCGATTCAGACCGCCTGGGCCGTGCTCGCGCTGGTTGCTGCGGGACTCGCCGATCACGACGCGACTCGCCGTGGCGTTGAGTTTCTCATCGCTGCCCAGCTCGAGGATGGACGCTGGTGCGATGCACAATTGACCGAGCGCGACTCCGCCGTCGGAGCCTGGTATCGCAACGACCTGCATTCGGACGCCTTGCCGCTATTGGCGCTGGCGCGTTGGGCTGTGGCGATCGGCCATAACGACGACACCAAACCAACGTCCTTGCGCATGATTTGCGACGATTCGTTGAATTGATCCGGGTGTTTTCGCAGCATCTTGCGATCTGCGCCAATTGTGGCTCACCGTGTCGCGACCTATACTTTCGACATGGGAGTCAGCGATACGATCAAGACCGTCAACAGCACGCTCCGCACAATGCTCGCCGTCGTCGTCGTGGGAGGTGCGGGCTATGCCGGCTACATCGGCTACGCCCTCTACAACGAGCCGCAGAAACAGCTCGCGGAAAAGCAGCTGGAATTGGAAAAGACGCTCGGGGAATTGAAGGCTCGCGACCACCAGGTCACGGAACTCAACGACAAGCTTGCGCGACTCGAAGTCGCCATGCGGCTTCTGAAAGTGCGTCGTCGGCTAGCGCGGCTCACCGTGCTCGAACAGCGTCAGGACATCGCGCTGGGGATGCCCGTCTCCAAGATCGAGTTCGTTGAACTCAACGACGAAGGCCAGCCGATTGGCCAGCCAAAACAGTTCGAGATCCAGGGCGACCAGGTTTACATCGACTACCTTCGCGTGACGTTCGACGACAAGTACGTCGAGCAGTCGGACCTCGACCGGGCAACGGCGATCTGCCTGTTTCAACGGATCTTCGGCGAGCACCAGCAGGCGGCCGACGGTTTTCTCTTGGATGAAGTTGGCACACGCCCGACCGCCTACGCCCGCGGCACGCCGATGTCGAGCTTCGAACAAAAGATTTGGAGCGATTTTTGGCTGATCGCCAACGACCCGGAACGCGCGGCGAAGATGGGCATCTACGCCGCCCACGGATCGGCCGTCTCGATGCGCGTGAAACCAGGCGCGGTCTACGAATTGGACCTCCGCTCGACGGGCGACATCACGATCCGCCCAGAAAGTCCGCCGGCGGTACCCGTCGAACCGGCGGGCTAACGGAACGTCTCACTCATCGTTCAGCAGGTCCTCGCCGTAACCGGGCGGAAACGGATTGTCGAAATCGTCGGCCGGTACGTTGCCTTGCTGTTTGCGGCTAGCCTCCGGTGGTGAGTCCGAGAATTGACTCACCCAATAGTCGACTTCACCTGCGCTGAGATTGCCGGTCGGCTTCTGCGGTGGCGTGGGCAGCTCGGCTCCCTTGCGGCGGCGTTCAGCGCACAAGTCCGCCCACCAACGATCGCTGTCGACGGCCGTCGCCCGCCGCCGCCGGGCGGCCCGTTGCACGCGATGATCGCCCGAGACCACGACCAGCTTCCGCGGCGTGTCGTGGGCCGCAATGATTCTTTCGAGCAACTCGTCGGCATTGCCCGGGTCACGGGCGAATTGCACGTTGATTCCTTCGTACGGGTAACTCTGCGGCAAACCGGGCGGCGCCCCCGCGGCGTCGAACACGATGGTGGTGTGCGCACGCTCGACCGGTTCGAGCGACGCGGCGAGAAACGCCAACAGCGCCTCGCGCGAGCGGTGCAACTCGGTGAGCGCGGTCCCCTGGCCAAAGACGCCCGACACGTGCAGCAGATTGTAACCGTCGATCAAGAGCGGCATGCGGAAATTGTACCACGTTGACCGCATCGCTTGCGACGCGCGCCGCAACCATCACGACTTGGACTGTTCGCTCGCAGCCCGCCCGTCACCGTGATCGTGAAACAACAGCGCGAAGAGCACCATCACCGCTCCGGCCATTGCGGCGGGGATCAGCCAGATGTGGTACCAATCGTGGCCGCCCTCGGTCGCGTAGTGATTCACCACGCGCCCAGACACGATCGAGCCGACGAATAACCCCAGCCCCAGGGTAACCAGCGTCAAGAAACCTTGTGCCGCGGCACGGACGTTTGACGGCGCCT
>JANNTD010000242.1:0-4195 GCA_031403315.1 Planctomycetota bacterium | reverse complement strand
TGCGGGGCGTCCAGCTTCTGCGGCACCACCTTCATCGGTTCTGCAAACGTGTTCACCGCCTTCAGGTCCCGCCCGGTCAGCGTCTTGCACACGAGCACCCGCTTCGGCGTCGGATCACGCCAATCGAGCACCAACTCGCGCTCCCCTTCGAGATCGCGGTTGAGCACGAGCACACACGCCTCGCTGCGCTCCGCGTCGACCGTCACCGTCACGTCGAGATACGGCACCTGGTCGTCGCGGGCGAAATCGGCCCGCAGGCCTTCGGCCCGAATCGGATAGGTCTCGCTGGCGACCTCGAGATCGAGCACTCGGCCGCGCGCGTATTTCAGCGCCCAGGCATACGGGTAGTAGATCGTCTGCCGCAGCACGCTCTCTTCATTGGTCACCAACGGCGCGATCACGTTGACGATCTGTGCCAGGCAGCCAACGCGGACCCGGTCGGCCCGCCGGAGCAGCGAATTGACGAAGCCGCCGACCAATAGCGCGTCTTCCAGGTTGTACTCTTCCTCGAGCAGCCGCGGCGCGAATTGCCGCTGCCCGTTGCCGAACCGCCCGCCCCGCGCGCGATACCACACGTTCCACTCGTCGAACGACAGCCACAACCGCTTCGGCGACTTGAGCACGCCCTGCACATAATCGCAGACCGCCGCGATCTCGTGAATCTGCCGCTCCATGTCCAGATTCATCGCCAGATAGCGCGGCGTGTTGACGCCAGTCAGCGGTTGCGTGTTGCCGTAGTAGTTGTGCAGCGAGATGCCGTCGACCTGGTCGTAACATTCCTCGAGCACCTCGCGGTCCCAGACCAGGTACGTCGGCAGAATCGTGTTGCTCGATCCGCAGGCGATTAGCTGCAGTGTCGGATCGATCACGCGAATTTGCCGGGCGGCGTCGCGGGCTTTGCGGCCATACTCGCGGGCCGTCATGTGACCCATCTGCCAAGGCCCATCCATTTCGTTCCCCATGCACCAATACCGCACATCGTACGGCTTCTCGTAGCCGTGGCTCCGCCGCAGCTCGCTCCACTTCGTCCCGCGATCGACGTTGCAATACTCGACATACGCCACCGCCATCTCCGGCGTACCGGTGCCCAGATTGAATCCCAGCAGCGGCTCCGTCTCCACCAGCCGACACCACTCGATGAACTCGTCCGTGCCAAACTGATTCGTCTCGAGCGAGTTCCACGCCCGCTCGAGCACGGTCGGCCGCTTGTCCTTCGGCCCGACGCCATCGAGCCAGTTGTAGCCGGAGACAAAGTTCCCGCCCGGATACCGCATGATCGGCACACCGAGCTGCTTCACTTCGCGGATCACGTCGCTGCGGAAGCCATTGGCGTCGGCCAACTTCGACCCCGGCTCATAAACGCCGGTGTAGATCGCCCGACCGAGGTGCTCGAGAAACGAACCCAACAGCCGCCGATCCAAGTCCGCACGATATCGCGCCTGGTTAATGATGGTCCGCGCCGGTCCCCGCGCCTGCGCATAGCCAAAGCTAGCCAGCCACGATCCGGAGGCGAGCGCAGCCCCGGCCGAACCAAGTTGCGTCAAAAACCTGCGCCGATTCGTTGTCACCGTCATGCTGAAAACTCCCGCCTCGACTCGTTTCCTCACCGTCCGACACGCGGAATTCGCGAGTGCGCATTTTCTTATGTGCCACGTGAAATCGCAAGCCACTGCCGCGAATGGAGTACACAATCGGCGAAGAGCGCCTCAGAAAACGCAGTCGGAACCACATCTGTTCGGCCCGACAAGTGCAGTGAACGTGCTTGTGGTGGTGGAGCGTAGGTCCAAAAGCTGACGGGTTCCGAAAAGGCGCTGGCAAGGTGCGTCGGCGACGACTTCAGCGAAATTCGGCGCAGCGTGAAGCAAGCCGGCGCTCGTGGGCAAGAGCGGGCTTAAGCGGCGTGAGGTTTGAGTTTTTTGAGATGCGCGACCAGCTCCTCCTCGCTGGCCCAGCCTTGCAGGTAGAGGCAGACCATCTCGTAGGTCCGCAGCGTCGGCTTGCCGCCGGTCCAGAGCGCCAGCAACAAGCAGGCAATGATCGCGCAATAAGTCTGAATTTCGATCCCGGCCCGTGACGTGCTCAGCAAGTGCCGGCAGCCGAGCACGTGCTTGAAGAAGCGGAAGAACAGCTCGATCGACCAACGCTGCCGATACATGTCGGCGATGATTTCGGCGGGCACGTCCAACAGATTGGTGGCGATGCGTAAGACGCCATCCGAGGGCGGCCCGGCTCGTCCGCCCGTCTTCTGATGGGGCGTACACGCGACCAACACCAGCCGGATCGGGTGGTTGGGCCGCGTAGCCACTTTGCCGGTCGCGCCCAGTGTCACGACCGCATCCTGAATCAGGCCCGCGGCGCGGGCCGCGTCGGAGAGCGGACGTTCTTCCAGTACGTCGTAGCGGCTGTTGTCCCGCAGGCGGCAGACGTAGCTGCTGCCCAGGGCATTGATCTCGTTGAACAAGGTGAACTGTGCGTACCAGCGGTCCATCAGGTAGCAGTGGTCCGCCTCCAAATGTTTACGCAGCACGTTCTTTTCGTCGGTCTTGCCGCCATTCAGACCGCTGGTGACGTCGATCCGCGTCGGCACGCCCCGATCGACGTCGAAGTGGGTATGCAGCCGCCAGGCCGATTTGCTTTGGCCATGGACGTTCTTCAAATACGCCGCCTCGGCAATGGTCGAGAGCGTTTGCACCACGCTGCCGTCGACGGCCGTCAGGAGCTGATCGAGATGCTGGCCCGCCACACGCTGCATTGGCCGCACTTCGGCAGCGAGCTCTCCGATCATCTCGCGGAGCCGCTGGGGATCAAAGACGTCGGTCGCTTCGGAGAGTGACCCCAGCGACGCCCGGCCGCAGCCCAGCTTTCGCTGGACGTTCTTCAGTTCGGCGGCCTGCTGCAAAGCCCGCAGCGAACGGAGGCACGGATTGAACATGAACAGCAGCACTAGTCCGCAGTACTGGTCCATGAAGAGCTGGCGGTTGCCCGCCTTGTCCCGCCCACAACCCACGTCATGCAACCGCTCGAACAGCGGCCAGAGCTTACGGAAATACTTGAGACCCTGGATGTCTTCCTCACGCAGCGGCTCTCGATTCTGACACGGTTCGCTCGGCATGCTGCTAACATGCGCGATCGAAATCCGTAGCGCAAGTCAAACTGGGCAAGCGCAAATACCGTGCCGAACAGGCGTGGTGCTCGATCCCTTCACGCTCAGCCAAGTACATCAACGTCGCATCTGCCAGATCAAAAGCCTGGTCGGCGTATTGCGTCAATATCGCTAAAATTCCGTCAACGTCGCCCACTCCCAGCGGCACGAGATGCAGCTTGGAATCACGGATGCGACCGAGCAATTTCTCAACGGCACCCGGCTGATCTCTCAGCAGATAGGCCGCTTCGGTAACAACCGGCCACGACGTGTAGAACGGGCCGCGCAGCGACTTGGCTGCCGAAAAGCAAACGCCATGATGCTGGTCGCGCTCGCTGAGTATGGCTACCAAGGGCCCCGCGTCGACGAGCACACCGTTAGTTGCCACTCTTGCCGAACCCTTCGAGATGTCGCGGATTGCTGCTCAAGTCGGCGGGTGCATCCTTGACGCAGCCGATTAGTCCGACTTCGTCGAGCACTTCAAAGAGCGTTGGCTCCAGATTGTTCACTCCGCCGACTTCCGGATTCACTTTTTGGACCGACAGCAACACCAGCTCTTGGTCGTTGAGATCAAGTGGTCCAAGCGGCTTAAAAACACCGTGATCGTAGATGGCATTCACCTGCTGAGTCATATCTCTCAATTCTAGCTGCGCTAAACCGTAGGGCCAAGCACCAACAGCGCGATCTCCGGCGGGCAGTTCCAGCGGAAGGGCGTGAGGCCGCCGGTGCCGCGGCTGACGTGCAGCACGGTGTTCTCGCGTTGGAATGTGCCGCACGCGTAACGGACACCGGAGAGGCTCGGAGCGAGGATTGCGCCCAAAATGGGCAGCCGGACTTGTCCGCCGTGATTGTGGCCGGCGAGCATCAGGTCGAAATCGTGCCGGCGGGCCCAGGCGAATTGGTCGGGGGCGTGGGCCAGTAGGATGCGAAGAGGCATGCCGCTGGCGTCGCGGGGCGGTAGGCTCGCCGCACTTGGTGCCGGGCCGAACCAGGGTAACTCGTTGCCGGCGATGACCACGGTCGTGTCGCGGACGATTGCCTCGCGCCAGGTGC
>JANNTD010000241.1:0-15690 GCA_031403315.1 Planctomycetota bacterium | reverse complement strand
TCGGCGCTGGCGACTCACGCCGAGCGGGCCACCAGCACGTCGGCCGTCTTGATCGATTCCAGCGGCGAGCGGAGCTTCGTGCACTACGCGGGCGCGCCTCGGCTGCTCGACAAACAGGCGCTCGTGAGTCGCCTCGATCTCTTTGCGCGGAGCCGGGCCATGCTCATCGGCTACTATCCACTCATGACGCGGCTGCAAGATGATTTGCCGGAGGTGCTCGCGGCGATTCGCGCGGTGGGTTGTCTCACGGCCATGGATGCGGCGGGCGACGGGGGCACGATGGAGCCACTCCGGCGGATCCTGCCACATTTGGATTTTTATTTGCCGAACGAGAGCGAAGCGCGGCATCAGACGGAGGAAGCTAAACCGCAAGCGATGATCGCGGCGTTTCGCCGCGCGGGAGCGACGGGGCTGCTGGGGATCAAACGTGGCGAGCTCGGTGCAATGATGAGTCCGCGGCCTGGTGAACTCTTTGAAGTGCCGGCCGTTGCGCCGCCGGGGCCGGTGGTCGATACGACTGGGGCGGGCGACTCATTTTGCGGCGGGCTGCTCGCGGGAATCCTGCGCGGAATGTCGACCACCGACGCCGCACGACTCGCGGCCGCGACCGGAGCGTGCTGCGTCACGGGCCTGGGCGCGACGACGGCCATTCGCGACTTCGACGACACAGCGCTGCTTGCGGGACTGACCCCCGGCAGAGCCGGGGGCTGACGATCGTGAACGTCACGACCCCACCACCTCGCGGGGAATCACCGGGTGCGCGGCGAGAAACACGCTGCAAGGCGCATATTGCCGCACGTAGTTGACCCAGTCGTCGGCCGCAGCGGTGGCGGGCGTCCAGTCGGCGTCGGGCCAGGGGAGCACGAGCGCGTCGTAGTTCCCTGCGCGTGCGAGCCGCACGATGTCGGGCCCGCTTTGAGGATTTTCGGCGAGCAGTTGCACCGAGCGACCCAATTGCGTGGCCCGCTGTTGGTCCAGGTGCACCGGGTCGCGATCGCTCGACGGAGGCGCTCCCTCAGCTCTCACCGGCACGAGGTCGAGGTGCACGTCCGGCGCGATCATGGTGATCATCCATTCGAACACATCGTGACCGCTCGGCGTGCCATCGTGCACCAATAGCACGCGGCGGATGCCGATGCCCGCGGCCCGCAGGTCGGCCACCGTCTTCGCCTGCCGATCGGCGACTCGGGGAATGCGGTTGCCGCCGTGCAGGTCGAACGTCACGGCGCGATCGGCACTGACGATGTGGACGGTGATTCCCTGAGCCTCGCCGTGATGCAGATTGATCCAATAAAAGGCGATCTGGTCGAGCTGCTCCTCGGCCGAAAAGACGTTCGACGCGCCGAGGATCACTTCCTGGGCCGGCAGGTCCTTGGCGACGTTGAGCACCGCGTGGAGCGCATTGTTCGTGGGCACCAAGAGCGGCGTTACGGTTTTTCCCAGCCGCTCGGCGTGGGTCACCACCGCGGTTAGCAATTGCTGATCGTAGGTGTCGAGCCCGTGCAGCGATTCCGCTCCGGCGCCCGGCAGTTCGACCTTGGCGGTCATCACGACGACGTCGGTCGTCTGCGGGTCGTTCTCCTCGATCGCCTTATCGAGCATGAACAGATTGTTCGGCGAGCGGATCGCCACCAGCTTGCGATACGGCTTGGTGAGGCCGAGGCTCTCGCCGGTGACGCGGTGAACGGTCTCGCGGTTGAATTGTTCGAGATGTTCGTGCTGCTCGCCGCGGCGATTCCGTTTGTGGAGCCGTTCGGTCACGGTGAACGTGGTGAGAAACACGCCGGCGAAGGCCAGCCCGCCGATGGTGGCCGTCGGCTTGGTCACCAGATTCGCCAGCGCGGCGGCGAAAACGGTGAGAAAGACCAGGCTCAATCCGATCGGCAGGTAGAGATTGCCGACGTGGATGTTCCAGGGCACGAGAAACTCGCGCGGACCGCGCTTCTTGAACCGCAGCACGACCATCGACATCGTGTTGAATACGAAGCTCCACACGACACCGAAAGCATACGCTTCGCCGAGCACGATCACGTCGCCGCGGCTGGCGATGATCGTGATCAATTGCAGCCCCGCGATCAAATACAGCAGGCGGTAGTTCGTGCCCAACCGCGGATGCGGCTTCAAAAACCAATCGGGCAGCACGCCATCCTCGGCCACGCGGCTCAACACGCCATTCGATCCGACGATCGAAGTGTTCACTGCGCCCGAGAGAATCAGAAAGCCGACCACCACCACGAACGCGTTGAGCATCAGTCGGATCGGCAGCGGCCCGATCATCTGCATCGCCAGGCCGCCCATCCAGTTGTCGTAGTACAGGTGCATCCGGTCGCCGTCGGGGATCAGCATGACGCACAGAAAATTCATCGTGCCGGTGAGGATCAGACTGTACGCAAAAACGATGAAGCCGACTTTTTTGAAGTTGCGGAGCTTGGGCGATTCGACCTCGCGATAGACCTGGGCCAGCGTTTCCTCGCCGCTCATCGCCAGGATCGAATGGCCGAATGCAATCACGACGCCGATCGCGCCGATCAGGCTGAGCCAATTGGTCGGATGGCGGAGCGGCTCGGACAAACTGGGAAATTCGCCGAGCCAACCGAGCGGATCCTGCTGCTCGCCAGTGACGGGATCGATCCGCGGCACCGTTTCACCGTTGGCGAGAACTTCGACCTTCATCGTCAAGTCGGGCTTCCAGGAAGGCAGGTCGTTCACCGGCCCACGGACGGCGAGCGTCACTGCGCTCCAGCTGAGCATGATCACGGCCATCACGGTGGTGGCGATCATGATTTTGAGCGCCTTGCCGCTCGACTCGTGGATGCCGCGCAGATTCTGCCGCAGAAAATAGATCGTGACCGCACAAGCAATCGCCACGGAACCCCAAGACTTGAGCGCGTCGCGGGTCGAGACGTCCAACTCGACGCCGCCCATGCGCGTGAACAGTTCGAGCGCCAGGCCGATGATGTACTGTCCGGCCGAGACCCCGCTGATCGGCCCAGTGAGCACGTAGTCGAACAACAGCGCCGACACTGCCGCCTTCGCGCACCAACCGCCGAGCGCTTCCTTCACAATGCGGTACACACCGCCGCGCACGAACAGCGCGCAGCTCTCGATGTACACGGCCCGCATCATGTAGCTGAACAACAGCACGGCCAGGATGAACCACGGCGCGGCCTTGCCGATGGCATTCTCGACGATCGCCCCTACGTAGTAGACCGTGCTCGACATGTCGCAGAGCACGACGGCGGCGGTCCGCCAGAAGGAGATGAACGTGAACATCACGCTGCTCACCACGACGATCTGTCGCGCGCGAGCACCCGATCGACCCGCAGCGGGCGATGGCGAATCCGAAGACGAAGACATTGAAAACGACCTGGGACGTTGCGTCCCAAAAAACGCGGTGAGGCGCTTCGTCGCTTGGTGGATGATGGCGCGCGAGCCAACCTCGTGTGGGGCGGGCTATTCAATGAGGCAAGCTGGCGAGATGCCGAGCTGCCTTGATGCCCGTCATTGCGAGCGCGGCTCATCATCCAAGAGAGCGGAAGTACCCTTTCAAAATTGGCCCGGTAACGCACCGAAACCGGCCGGCGAGGTTAGCTGACGGGCTAGGGCTTGAAAGTGCCCCGATCCGCAACGGCGGATCTGCGCCCCGCGACCGCTTTGGCTCGGTATTTCCGCAAAAAACGGTTAGCCGGCAAAAGCAGTCGAATTGGGTCCCCCGCTCCCGCGCCGCTGGGGCGCGTGATTAGGCTGCACAAGCGAGTCACTATAATTCGCTTGTGGCCTGGCATCAAGTCGAGCCGCGAGAAGGTCATAACTTGCGTGGCCGTATTGGCTTCGGATCAGCCCGGAGAAGTGCCACGCAGGAAGTAGACTGGTCGACCCGCCGATTCGACTTCTGGTATCATGGCAGTCGCGCGATTCGTCCTTTCGTTTCCGGAGCCATTTCATCATGAAAGTTATCATCATGAAAATTACCTTGGTCCTCTCGCTATTGTTGATCGGAGCACTCGCCATGATTCAAACTTCGTCGGCTGCGGACGCCGCCGTGTCGGCCAGCGTCAAGGCGAACCCAGCCTCGCCGCTCAACGAGCCGATGCAAACGCTCGACGGCAAGGAAGTGAACCCGGCTGAGAAGTATGCCGGCAAGGTCGTGCTGTTGGTGAACGTGGCGAGCAAATGTGGGCTCACGAAGCAGTACAAGGAGCTCGAGGCACTGCATAAGAAATATGCCGACCAAGGGCTGGCGATCGTCGGCGTGCCGTGCAATCAGTTCAACGGCCAGGAACCGGGCACGGCGGACGAGATCGCTACTTTCTGCTCGACAAAGTATGGCGTCGAGTTCGATCTCTTGTCGAAAGTCGACGTGAACGGCGAGACTGCCTGCCCGCTCTATAAGTCGCTCACGTCCGAAGAGACGAATCCGAAGTCGCCTGGACTGATCAAATGGAACTTCGAAAAATTTCTCTTCAATCGCAACGGCGAACTCGTGGCCCGCTTCTCGCCGCCGACAACGCCCGATGCGCCGGAAGTCGTCGAGGCGATCGAAGCCCAATTGGCAACGCAATAGCAGTTCGAGTTTGGCTGCTAGCAAGTGGGGGTTCTGCCAAGCTTTCGCCGTTTGCCACGCCGCCGCGGTTGGTTTGGCAACGGACACTCGCGCCACTCACTCGGCTTGGCACGGCGGCAGTCATTTGTTAATTTGCTCCCCCCACGACGTGCCTCGGACAATTGCCGGCGCACGCGGACGGTGACCGGCGGCTGGCCGGATTGGCCGACATGGAAGGAGGCCCATAATGAGCATCGACCAAAGATCCCAACTGCGTGTCCACATCCGTTGGATGATCCGCCGCGACATGCCGGAGGTACTCGACATCGAACGCGCAAGCTTCGAATTCCCCTGGTTCGAAGAGGATTTCATCCGCTGCCTGCGGCAACGCAACTGCATCGGCATGGTGGCCGAACACGCCGAGCGCGTGGTCGGCTTCATGATCTACGAGCTGCACAAGACGCGGCTGCACATTCTCAACTTCGCGGTGGGCTCAAATCTGCGCCGCCGCGGAGTCGGGCGGCAGATGATCGAGAAGCTGGTGGGCAAACTCTCCAGCCAACGCCGCACCGAGATCACGCTCGAGGTCCGCGAGACCAATCTGTCGGCCCAGATTTTCTTCCGGGAAGGCGGCTTCCGCGCCACAAACGTGCTCCGCGATTTCTACGACGACTCGCCGGAAGATGCCTACGTGATGCAGTTCTGTTACCAGTCAGAAGAGTCGGCGCTCATCCTGCCAATGAATCGGATCGATCGGCTGGCGGGGTGAGGATGGTTGAGAGTTTAGGGCTGAGTGTTGAGGGTCAGTAATCGCGCGACTGTCTTTTTCCGACCCTCAACACTCAACTCTCCACCCTCAACCCCACTACAGCTCGACAATCGTCGCCGTGTTCTCGGACAATTCGAGAATCGCCACCGAATGGGGCTGAGCCCGGTAGATCGCGCCGGGATTTATCAACAACGTGTCGCCTCGCCGCTCGACCGCGGCGATGTGTGTGTGGCCGTAGCAGACGGTGCCATACCGGCCGCTGCCGATCGACGCGGAGAACAAGCGGCGATCGTGGCTGTGCAAGAGCGCGATGCGGATACCTTCGATCTCCAGGTCGCCGAACTCGCCGTGGCAGACTTTGCCCGCGCGATTGATCGCCGAGCGCAATTGGCGTTGCTCCGTGTCGCAATTGCCGAACACGAAGTCCGTCGGCCAGGGCGCGAAGAGCTCCACCACTTCGGGCGAACCGATATCGCCACAATGGAGCACTCGCTCCACGTCGAGACTCTCAAACATTCGCACCGCCTGACGAGTGAAATCCACCTGACCGTGCGTATCGCTGATGATGCCGACGCGCATCAGTGTATCCCTCCAGAAGCTGGAACGGATGCCGTCGAATAAAGCCCACCTCTGAGCTAGCTAATGAACATACAACTGTCGTTCGACAATTGCAACGCGAGCTTTTAGATTCGCGATAATTTCGTCGGTCGTCGCGCCGCTGGAAAAAAGCGTGAGGACCGGGTGCGCGACTTCGACGCGCTCGCCGACGCGCGGTAGATCGGCAAGCGCAGGCCAACGCGTTCCGTCCGCAGCGATTTGAGATCGCAGATTCACGTCCTCGTCGATCGTGATCGACTGTCGCGAAAACAGTATCGCTTTTCCGTATAGCGCACCGGAAAGTCTGTGAAAAACACTTGTTAAAGTGCTTTCGCAGCATGCGGCGGCGTGTGCCGCGATCGCATCCATGCCCGTCGCTCGCTCGACGATTTCAACGGAGGCCGGATAGCGAGGGTTCACTTCGATCGTCCACACACGGTCGCCATCCAACATGAAGTCGACACCGAACAGGCCGCGGAGGCCGAAGCCGCTCGCCAGCACGTCGCCAACGTGACGGATAACGGCGCGGACTTGTGCAGATACGGGCCAGGGGCCGATGGCGCCGCAGTATTGGAACGGCCGCGCGTGGAGCCAGGGTTCACCGATGAGTTGCCGCACGATGCCGAGTAGCACCGCCTTTCCGGCGGTGGCAACAAAGACGGCAGAGCAGGGGATGCCGGCCACCCTTCGCTGAAAGAAGCACTCCGGTCGATTCTTGAAATCGTCAAAAACGGCTACACCATTGCCGCTGGCGCCGCGGCCAGTCTTCGCAAGCCAAGTGCCATCGCGCGGCAAACCGGCGGGGGATTCTCGCATTTCGGGAAACAGAAGTCCCGCTCGCCGTAGACAGTCGGCCAAACGCCGCGGCGAACGGACTTGTCGTAGGATCTCGCCCGAATTTCCCCAAAGTGGCGCGATCGCTGCCATTTTGTCCACGAGTTCGGAATGATTTTCGAGCGCGCCGGTGTACACCCAGGCGTCGGGCGTCGGTGAAAGCGATTGCAGCCAAGCGACGAGGCCGAAGGGGTAATTGTGGATCTGCGTTGCGTCGGCGATGCGGCAGAGGTCTTCGTCGGCGAACAGATCGGCGGCGACGACTTCGAAGCCCACCCGCACCGCCGACGCCACGGCTGCCCGCACACTCGCGCCGACGATGGCAATTCGCTCGGTCACGCCTCGTCAGCGTCCTTGGCCGTCGTCTTCCGGGCCGTAGCGGCCGCGGTACTGGTCGGCCGGATATTTTTGACGGTTCTTGACCATCTTTGCGCGGATCGCGCTCGACAGATCGATCCCCAACTCATTGGCGAGCGCGAACGAATAACCGACCACGTCGGCGAGTTCCTCACCCACGGCCGCCAGCTTTTCCGGCTCGTCGACCAGACGGCGGGAGGCTTCGGTCGTGAGCCACTGGAAGTGTTCCATCAACTCGGCCGCTTCGATTGCCAGGGCCATCGATACGTTCTTCGGCGAGTGGAACTGCGACCAATCGCGCTCGGCGACGAAATCGGCCATGACCTTGCGCAGCTCGGCCACGGTCGTCGTGGCGTCGGTGGCGGTGCGGGAAGAATCGGCGGGCGGCGACATCACGCGGCTCGGGCAATCGGGTCGTCGGTCGGCGTGGCAGCAAACCCCGGCAGTTGCAACTGCTGGGGTGGGTTCTGCCGCTCATCGTACCGCCGCCGATAGCTGTCCGCCAGATGGGCCATCACCTCGACAACCAGCAGGTCCGCCCGATTCATCACGTGCCGGGCGCTGCGATTGCCGAGCGAACCGATCAAATCTTCGAGCACATGGACGTGGAGCTGCATGGTCTGCTGAGCCGAAATGCCCGCTTCGGCCAAGAGGCTCGCCAGCGCGGTCATTTCGCCGGCCAGGTTGCCGACGCCCATCACCACATGCGCCCGCAATAGCTCGCGGTAGTGGTTCACAAGTCGCTCGGGCAGATCACATTTCGTGGGCGCTGCCGCGGCGAGCGATCTCACCAGACTCTCCGGCGACGCTTCGCCGTCGGTCGAATCGTCGGGGGAACAAATCGCGATTGGTGCTGACTGCGAACCGTCGCGGATGCGCTCGAGCTCGACGATCAGCGCCCGCTGTTCCGTGAGCAGCCGCTCGGCCTCTTGATGTTCCTGGGCGAGCCGTTGCCGCTCGGCCTGCACCAATCGGCGGTTCTCGCGCATCAGTTGCGAGCGTTCGATCGCCCGGGCAAACGTCCACAACAGCGACCGCGTGGTCGTTTCGGCAACGCACGAATAGGCATCGGCGCCGACTTCAAAAGCTTCTGCGGCAAGGTCGGCCGACGGCTCGGTACCGAGCACGATCATCGGCTCGTCGTGGCCGCCGGCGCGGAGGCCATCGACGAACTCGAGGCCATCGAGCACGTCGGCCTCGTGGCTCACGAGCACGGCATCGAAGACTTCGTCGCGCAGGCGGGCCAGTCCGGCCGTCACGCCGATCGCTTCTTCGAGCGCGACCTGCGTGGCGCTATCGGCCGCGAAGGCTTCAGCAAGCCAGCCGCCGGTGCGGTGGAGCGTCGTGACATACAGCACCTTCATCCGAGCCGGCATTTGGCCCCAGATTTTCGGCGTGTAAGTCGATGGCGACAGCGGGTTGGCGAGCATGGACATGGTTTCGGCGCCTGATACGGCGCGAGGACTCTAGCAAGCGGGGCGAGAGGGGTCAACGTCGCGGCCCTTTGCGGAAAATTGCCGATCGCCGTAGAATTGGCCGGTAGGATAGGCTTTCCAGCCTGACGTTCGACGTTTTGTCAGCCTGGAAAGTCTAACGTACGCACGCTAGCAGCACCCCATGCGAATCGCCTACCTCGATTGTACCAGCGGAATCAGCGGCGACATGACGCTCGGGGCGCTCGTCGACGCGGGGGCCGACCTCGCGGCGATCCAGGCGGGCATCGATTCGCTCGGCCTCGCGGGTTGCCGGCTGGTGGCGAGCGAGGTAAAGAAGCGCGGCTTCCGTGCGACGCAGATCGTCGTCGAGCACGAGCCAGAGCACGCCCATCGCCATTTGCACCACATCACGGCAATGATCGACGGCGGCAACCTTTCGCCGCATGCCCGCGACCTGGCGACGCGCATCTTCCGCACGCTCGCCGAGGCCGAGGCGAAGGTCCACGGCAGCACGATCGAGAAGGTGCATTTTCATGAAGTGGGGGCCGTCGATTCGATTGCCGACATCGTGGGTGCGGCGATCGGATTTGATCTATTGGGCATCGAACGCGTCGTTTGCTCGCCCGTGCCGACGGGACACGGTTTCGTCGAGATCGCCCACGGCCGCTGCTCGATTCCCGCGCCGGCCACCGGCGAACTCCTGCGCGGTGTGCCGCTCGCGCCGCTCGACGTGGAAGGCGAGCTCACCACGCCGACCGGAGCAGCGATCATTGCCGCGCTCGCCAACGAGTTCGGGCCATTGCCGGCAATGACGGTTGAATGCATCGGCTACGGGGCCGGACAGAAGGATTTTCCACAGCCAAACATCTTGCGACTGCTCGTCGGCACGCAGGCGGTTGCTGCGAGTTCTACGGAACACCGTCCACACGTCGAATCGATCGTCGTGCTGGAGACCAATCTCGACGACTGCCCCGGCGACGCGATCGGCCACGCGATCGAGCGGCTGTTTGCCGCCGGCGCACTCGACGTGGCAGTGACGCCGATCCAAATGAAAAAGGGCCGGCCGGGAATCCTGTTGAGCGTACAGGCGCTGCCGGTGGATGCCGACGCGCTCGAAGCGATTCTGTTCCAAGAAACGACCACGCTCGGCGTGCGGCGGCAACAGGTCCTACGTACAGTTCTTGAACGCGAATCCTGTGAAGTTGCCACGCCCTGGGGCGCGATCTCCGGCAAGATCGCCTATTTACCCGATGGCTCGTCGCGCTTCGCCCCCGAATACGAGGCCTGCCACTGCGTGTCCATCGAGCAGAATGTTCCGCTCGCCGACGTGCTAGCCGCAGCGCGGCAGGCGTTTCGGGCTGCGAATTCTTGAGGCGTTCGGCCTGCTAGGCGGCCGGCCGGCCTGTCTGTTAATCTAGGACTGGTAAACTTGGGCCGGGGCGATAGCGCAATCGATGAGGGCCGTTCCATGCGACAGGCGACGTTGTTGCGGTTGATGGCACTGTTTGGCGGGGCACTGTTGGGCTTGGTGCTGCTGGCTCGTTCGCTCTCGGCCAGCGAGCCGATCGTCGTGCCGCTGTGGGCTGAAGGTGCCCCAGGGTCCAAAGCGTACCGCGCCAAATCCGAGCGACCCGTGCCTGGGCACGAGGCGGACGGCTGGATCGAAGAGGTCAACGATCCCTCGCTGACCGTCTACTTGCCCGCGGCGGAGAAGGCCACCGGTGCAGCCATCGTTGTCGCTCCGGGCGGCGGCCATCGCATGCTGGCGGCCGATCACGAAGGCCATCAAGTTGGTGAGTGGCTCGCCCAACGTGGCATCGTGGGCGCGGTGCTTAAGTATCGACTCTACAAGCAAGTCGGCTCGCCCTACCATCGCGGTGATGCAATTGCCGATGGCGAGCGGGCCGTGCGGATCGTGCGAACCCGCGCCGACGAGTGGCAAGTGCGGCCGGATCGAATCGGATTGCTCGGCTTTTCGGCAGGGGGTGATTTGACGATGGCGGTCGGACGTGAGTGCGACGCGGGCGACGCGGCTGCCGACGACCCGATCGATCGCGCGAGCTCGCGGCCCGACTTTCAGGTGCCGATGTATCCCGGCGGCGTCACTGACGCGACAGCCCAAGTCTCCGCGGAAACCCTGCCCACGCTGCTGATCTGCTCGGTCGACGACCGCGACGACATCGCGGCCGGGCTGCCCAACCTATACTTGGCATTGAGGAAGGCCGGCGTGCCGGTTGAAATGCACATATACTCGAGCGGCGGCCACGGCTTCGGCATCCGCCCCGGCAAAAGCGCCGTCAATCGCTGGCCAAACCGGTTGACCGAATGGATGCACGACATTGGTAAGCTCGATTAATAAGTAAAAAATTCCCGCGGCAACCCACCATGGACGACGATCCCCATCTCAGTCAGATCCAAACCCTGTGGTCGGTCGTCGAGCTAGCCCACGGCGACAACACGGCCATGGCATCGGCCCAGCAGAAGATGCTCGACCGCTATGGCGGTGCCGTCCGACGATATGCACTCGCGGCGCTCCGTGACGAAGACGCGGCCGACGAGGTGTTTCAGGAGTTCGCGCTGAAGTTCGTGCGCGGCGATTTCCGCGCTGCCGACCCGGGCCGGGGGCGGTTCCGAGCGTTCGTGAAAACCGTCGTCTACCGCTTGATCGTCGATTATCAACGGCGGAAAAAAAAGCTGGGCCGCGAAGGGCAGATGCACTCGAACCTCGCCGAGCCCGGCGAGCTCGATTCAGCGAGCGGGCCCGACACCGACGCCCTCTTCCAAGCCAGTTGGCGCGACGAGCTCTTGGCCCGCTGTTGGGGCAAGCTCGCGGAGTACGAATGCAAGAGCGGCAAGCCGTATCACACGGTGCTACGTTACCGCGTCGAACACCCGGAAGCCCGCTCACCGGAACTCGCCGACGGCTTGTCGAAGTCGCTCGGCAAACCGATCAACGCCGGGGCGGTGCGCGTGCTCCTGCATCGGTCGCGCGACGCGTTCGCCGACTTGTTATTGGAAGAAGTCACCAACTCGCTCGCCGACGGCTCGCTCGACGCGGCCGAACAGGAATTGATAGAACTCGATCTACTGGGATATTGCAAACCCGCGCTCGAACGCCGTAGGGAACAGAAATAAACCACAGAGGACATGGTGAAAAATGACGAATGCCAAATGACGAATGTTCCTATTTTCGTCATTCGTCATTCGACAATTCGTCATTTGCTCTGTGTCCTCCGTGGTGAAATCAGTTTGTGAGCATGGCTGACGACAAGACTCCGAATCGTGAATCCAAGCCGGAGCCGGCGGCGAAAACGGAGTTGTATACGCCGGAAGCGCCGAGCCAGGCCACCGACGTCAAGTTGGCGGATGATTCGACTGGGGCGGCGCCCAGCTTTCGACAACCGGCACTATCGCCGCCTCCCGGTTATGTGGCCCGGCCACCGGTGCGGCGCGACCAGCGACCGCCGGCCCTGCCGCCGGGCGCGCGGATCGACGACTTTGAAGTCGTGCGGATGCTGGGCCGCGGGGCATTCGGGCACGTCTATCTCGCACGGCAGGTGTCACTCGATCGGGAAGTCGCGCTCAAGGTGTCGGCCAACCGCGGCAGCGAAGGCCGCACCATGGCCCGGCTCGAACACGCTCACATCGTGCAGGTGTTTTCCGAGCAAGTCGACGAAGCGACGGACCAGCGACTGCTCTGCATGCAGTTGGTGCCGGGCGTGGGGCTCGAGAAGATCATCGGCTCGATCGGGATGCAGCTGGATGTTCAGCGTTCGCTGCAATCCATGCTCGCCGATGCGACCACGCCGCCGGCAAGTTGGCGCGGAAGCGACGTGCTGGCGATTATCGACGTCAACGCCTCGCTGCCCACGGCACTCGACCCGGCAGCGCTGCGGGATCGCGAAGCGATTGCCGAGATGGACGCCGTCGAGGCGACCGCCTGGATCGGCGCCCGACTGGCCGAGGCGCTCGACTTCGCCCATCAGCGTGGCGTGTTGCACCGCGACATCAAACCGGCCAACATCCTCGTGAGCCCCTACGGCCGCCCGATGCTCGCCGACTTCAACATCTCGTCGCAGCAGGTCGAAGAAGAGGGCAGCGAGATGTTCGGCGGCACGGTCGCCTACATGGCGCCCGAGCATTTGGACGCCTTCAACCCGGCCGATGAAACGACCGAAGCGGCGGTCACTTCACAAGCCGACATCTATTCGCTCGGTTTGGTCCTCAACGAACTGCTCCACGGCCGGCATCCGCAGGTCGCGCTCGATCCGAACGCCGGCATGGTCGACCGCCTCCGCTCGCTCGCCGACCAGCGCCGCCGCAAACCGCCGCACGCCGACGAGAAAATTCCCGGCGCGCGTAAGATATTGGAACAAACCATTTGCCGGTGCATGGCCGCCTATCCGCAGGACCGCTTCGCCGCCGGCGCCGAGCTCGCCGAACAACTCGAAGGCTGCCGGCAACTGCGCCAAGCCGAGCGGGCGCTACCGCCGGCGACCGGCATCGTGCCCTGGATCGTGGCCAAGCCGTTCTTGTGGTTCGTGCTGCTGGTGATGCTGCCTTCGATCGTCGCCAGCGTGATCAACATTTCGTACAACGCTTCGCAAATTGTCGGCCAGCTCACCGAACCGCAACAGAAATTGTTCATGGACCTGGTATCGATTTACAATGCGGCGATTTACCCCGTGGCGCTCGCACTCTTCGCCTGGGCGTTCTTTCCGGTGCGTCGAACGTGGCGCGAGATGCACGCGTCGGCACCACTCGCGCCAGGACGAGTGGCAGCCGCGAGGAAACAAGCGCTGCGATTGCCGCTATGGGTCACGGGGCTGACCGCGGCCGGCTGGCTGCCGGGCAGCTTGTTGTTCCCGGCGATCATCTCACTTCGCACCGAAATGCTCGCGCCGCACATCTGGATGCACTTCTTCGCCTCGTTCACGCTCTCGGGCCTGATCGCGCTGGCGTATTCGCTCTGCGGCTCGCAATTCGTCATCCAGCGGGCGCTCTACCCGCGGATGTGGGATGATGTACGACACTTTACTGCCGTTGCACGCCAAGAGCTGGCCCCCATGTCCGCCCGCCTCGGCTGGATCCAACTGCTCGCCGGCTCGGCGTTCGTCGCGGCCGTGCTCGTCCTGATGCTCAGCGATGCGGAATCGTCTACCGCCTTCCGCGGCTTGGTGGCCGGCCTGATCATCCTCGGCTGGGCCGGTTACCAACTCGCCACACACGTCACCCGCAGCCTCACCGAAATCGTGATCGCGCTCACGGGTGCGAAAACATAAAATCAAGAACTGCCAACCACAACGGCACAACGGTCACGACGAAACCCCTTTGTTCCATTGTCGTGACCGTTGTGCCGTCGTGGTCAATTCAGTGTCCCGTGACAATATCCCATACCGCCGCACCGATGCACCGCACGGATCGCTCGTCCACCCCGGCATTTTGGCACAAAAACGCGGCCCCGAAGCCTGCCAAAAAAGTGGCCTACGCTTTGGTAGTGCGTGCGTGCGTCGCGTCACGGTTGCGGATCTCATAGCGTTTCGGGGCACATGAGCGTGGTTTGCCATGCTCGCGCGACGCACGCAGGTCAGGCCCTCGGTCTTTACACAAGGAGCGATGGAAATGAGAAATGCAATTACACTCGCGTTGGCGACATTCCTGTTGGCGGTCGCCGGATTGCTTCCGCTCAGTGCCGCCCGCGCGGCAAGCGACGACGAGAATGCCGTGCGCCAGGCGAATGAGCAGTTCTACACGGCGCTAAACGCCATGTTCGAGGGGAAAGTCGAGCCGATGGATGCTGTCTGGTCCCACGCGGACGATGTGACCTACATGGGACCAGATGGAGAATTCACGGTCGGTTGGGACCAGGTTTCCAACAGTTGGAAGCGCCAGGCGGGCCTGAAGCTCGGCGGCAAGGTCCGACCCGAGGGAATCCACACGACGGTCGGCCAGGATCTCGCCACCGTCGAGTGCTTCGAAGTCGGAGAGAACATCATCGACGGCAAGCCCCAAACGGTTTCACTGCGGGCAACCAATGTCTTCCGCAACGAAAACGGCCAGTGGAAAATGATCGGCCACCACACTGACTTGCTGCCCTTCCTGACGAAGTAACTGCGAGGCAAGCTGTGGCGCCGGGACGAGCCGGGGCGACTCGGATCGTCGGGCCCACTTTCAAACCCACAACTGGTCAGGACGGTCGACGCCGATCGTTCTGACCAGTTGTTTTTGGTTCGCGTAGTGCTTCGACGCCGTTCGACGCAAAGGGCAGGGACCGCGAACAGGCTCGCCCAGCCAAAGTATCAGAGTCGGCCGCTCACTTCTTTTCAGCGAATTGGCGGGCCAGCAGCGGCTCGAGTTGCCGGGCGATTTGGGCCGCACCTGCGCCCACCATCATCGTGAAGTGGTCGCCCGCGACTTTGTGAAGTTCGAGCGCCTGGCCGACGTCGCTGCCCCAGCCGTGGTCGCCGCTTTCGTCCCACGCGCGGCCGGCAATCTGCGCGAGGCCGCCCTCGATGGTCGGAATGAAAAGATGCACCGGCGCGGCGATCGGCCGCAAGTCGCAACTCTGGATCGCGCGGACGTTGGCCGCGCCCACCGTCACCAGCCGGTGGATGTATTCTTGCGGCGTCGCTTCGGGAACGGTGCCTTGCCGCTTCGCTTCGGCGAGCGCCGCTTGGAAACGTTCGGCGGGCGCGAGTGCCAAGAGCTCGTGGTAGTCGACCCGGGCCTTCGTGCCGGCGAAGCAATTGGCAAAATTCACGAGATCGCACAAGAAGCGGGCCTCGTCGTCGAGTTCGAGGTTGTCGCAGATCGAGGGGAGCGGCGCACCAAACATCGCCACCAGCGCCACTTCATCGCCAAGACTCTCCAGCGCCTGAGCCAAGGCAAAAGCGTAGATGCCGCCGCTCGACCAACCCGCCAGGTAATACGGGCCGGTCGATTGAAGTTCGCGCAAGGCAGCCGCGTAGTCGACGACCATTTCGTCCATCGACTGGTGCGGCGGCTGGTTCTGGTCGATGCCGCGCGGACGGAAGGCGTAGGCTGGCTGGTCGTTGCCCAGCTTGTCGACCAGTTCTCCATAGTAACGCGAGTCGCCACCCAGCGCCGGCAGGAACACCAGCGGCGGACGCGAGCCGCCGGTTCGCAGCGCCACG
>JANNTD010000240.1:0-4944 GCA_031403315.1 Planctomycetota bacterium | reverse complement strand
GCCAGCAGGTCTGGCGCGCTGACCGCGAGCACCGCGACGTCGGTTTCCTTGTCCTCCCAGATACGTTCGGGCTGGAGCACGCGGCCGTCGGTGAGGTGAATGCGGATGAGTTCCTTGGACGAATGGCGAATGACGTGCCGGTTGGTGAGCACGAAGTGGCGTCCGCCAAATTCGACGATCACGCCCGAGCCGGCCTCTTCGACGTCGAGCATGCCGCGATACTTGGGCAACAGCGACGCCTCGATGTGGACCACGGTGGGCGTGACGAGCTTCACGACGCGTTTGATGAGGCCAAATTCGCGCTCGAGAGCGACGACGTCGCGGGCCAGGGCGGCGTACTCGCGGTCGCGGTCGCCGGCGGCGGCGGCGGTGGTGCCCGCGCTCTGCGTCGAGGCGCCGGCCAACTGGGCGAAGGTGTCGGTGGTGGAGAGCGCTGTGGCGAGCAGGGCCAGCGCGAATGCGGTAAATCGCGTGGAAAAACGCATCGGTTGGGACCCAAGGGGAGTGCCGCGCGTCGCAAGCGACGCGGCTAAGACGCGGCTAATTGGATTTGCTCAATTGTACTCTATCGGGTTGGCGTGTCGCGTCGGTGGGCCTGAAAAACTACAACGGGGCTGGAAAAACGACAACGCCCGGGGGCGACTTGGTTGTCGGCCACCGGGCGTTGGATTTTCGCTATTCGGAGAAGTCGCGGCAATCGTTGATGCCGGCGCCCGCACGCCTACATTTCCAAGTCGCTGAAGGAAACGTCGGTGTCGGCGAAACCGGAGTCGAGCACGCGGCTCCAATCGTTGCCGGCGCCGCCAGGTCCACCGCCGTTTTCGGCCGCCCGCTGGCATTCGATGCAGCTGGTGGCATAGGGCAGGGCGTTGAGCCGGGCCAGGGGGATCTTGCAATTGCAGATTTCGCATTCGCCGTAGGAGCCGTTTTTCATGCGAACCAGCGCTTTGTCGATGTAGGCCAGCTCGCGGCTTTCGACTTCGGCCAGTTGCGAGCTGATCTCGTCCTGGGCGGCGTCGAGCGCGGCGTCGACGACGTCGCCGCCCGACTGTTCGCGGAGCTGCATCAACAAGCTCAGGTCGCCGGCAAGGGCCTTGCGCAGCGCATTGCGGCGAGTGACCAGCAGCTCGCGCATGTTTTGAATGGAATCTTTACGTGACATTTGTTTTGCCTCACCTGGAAGGTCGCGACCGCCCCAGAAAAGTTCGCCGCGATTGCGTTCGCGGCGTAGGTCGCTGATCTTCTGTCTGTTCTCGGTTGCCGTTCGTGCTGTGGGATGAATCGCAGCCAGATTCTAGGGACATCGAGCGGCGCTATTCACCCGTTCCGCCTTGGAATTGCAAGCTGGCGTGGCGACGGCAGGCCACGTTTGCTTGCAACGTAACTATAGTACGCATCGAGGCCGGAGTTGTTTGATTCCGGCCGGATGCTGCTCTTTGGTCGCTCGTTCGCCGAGCCCCGGCTATCGTAAATCGTTGCCGATAAATCACTTGTACAGCGGCTTTTTGACGGGCCAAATTTTGCAGTGAGCAGAGCCCGTAGGCCGCCCGCCCGGCCAGACACCTTGTCGGCTGGCGTGAAGTTGCCACGCCGAGCGGAAACCTCCTGTGCTGGCCGAACGCCTATCGGTAATCGACAAAACCGTCACAGCTTGACCAGTAGAAATCGCCCGGATTGTGAAATCCCGCCTGGGGACGGAGGGGGCCGTGCTGGCATTTTGACCCCGACTCCGCCGCAAGCTACATGAATTGGTGGCGAAGATCGGCTGCGCCCGGCCTGCGGGCCGGCCAGAATCGGTCGCCGCCATGCATTTTTTCAGCAGCATTCGGCGCTTCCCGACTCGACCTCGACCAAACCCAGTTTCCCCTACGAGCATCCATGTTGACCACCGAACGCCCTTGGACCGCGACCACGGCGGAGGCAATCTCGTCGACGGGCTACGGGTTGCGCCTGCACGGTGGCACGGAAGACGAACGGTTGATTTCGATCCCACCGGGCAAGCACAGCATCGGCTCGGGACCACGTTGCTCGCTGCGATTGCAATACGAAGGCGTGCAGCCGCTGGAGTGCTTGATCGTCCGCGACGAGGTGGGGTTGCGCGTTCGCCGCTGGAGCGAAGACCCGCGATTGAACGGCGTACTATTCGACGAAGCGAGCCTCACGGCGGGCGACATACTCTCGCTCGGGCCAGTGGATTTGGAAGTCGTCGTGCCGCAAACGGAGGAATTGTTCGCCGAGCCGGAGGAGCCGATCGCCGAAGGCGTGGAATCCGCAATGGAGTCCGTGGATGCTGCACTGGCGGGTGTCTACGAAGCAGAATCCGACCTGCCGAGTGCTGCAGACGTGACCGAGGCGCAGCCTGCTCCGCCGGCGGATACCACGGCGTCCGACGCGGTCTCGGGCGAGCGGCGGATCGCGACGTCGATCGCCCGCCGCCGGAGCCGCCGCGTGCTGGCCGCGTTGCGCCGCCAGCGGAACGACTACGACGAGCTCGTCGCGCGGGTGAGCGACCTGGAGCGACAGGTCGAGCAGGCGCTGACTGAACCCGGGAATGTAACACCCGAGCAGGCAGGCGCCGAGCCGTTGAACGCAGTCGACGCGCCAACCCAACAGGCCGCGACTTGCACCGAACCGGACCCGCAAGTCGATATGCTGAAGTCCGAGCTGAGCGACGTCCGCGAGCAACTGGCTGCGCGGGAAGTTGAGCTGGCCCGGGCCCAGTACTCGATCGATGCCCTCGAGCGACAACTGATCGATAGCCAGCACACGATGCACGTCTTCGCCAACGAGCGGGTTGTCTGGGAAAAACAATTTACCGAACTCGAATCGCGGCTGGCCGAGTACGTCCAGCGGATTCAAGAGCTGGAGCGGCAGCACGATCAAGTTTGCGCGGCGAATGCAGAAGCGACTCCGCCCACGCCGACCGTGACCACCGAGTGGGCGACCGAGTCGCACGAGAGCGCATCGGTCGCCGATGATTTTGTCGACGCGGAATTCGACACCAAGGCGGAAGAACGCCCGTGGGGCACTCCGACCGACGAAGTCGCGACTTGGCAAGAGGTCGTCGACGAGACCGCGCCTGCCGAAACGGTCCAAATGAATGTTGAAACCGTCGTTGAGCCGATGGAGTCGACGACCGAGATGCCCGCTGCAGACTTTGAAGTGCCGGTTGCCGAAACTGAAGAGCCCGCTGCCGACGTTGATACTGCGCTCGAGCATTTGCGTGGCCTGTCCATTTGGCGGCAGGAGCCTGTGGACGCGGCGGAGGAAAGCGACGGCGAATCGTTGCCGGCGAGCGCCGAGGAGACGAGTGAGTCGCCCCAGCCGAAACAGGCTTCGTACTTTGGTCAATACTCTCACCTGTTGCCGGCGGACGACGAGACAACCGAGCCAGTGGTCGCACCGCCGCAACCGCCGGCCTTCGTCGAAGCGGCTCCCGCCGAGTGCCACGACGAGGAATCGGTCGAACAGTACATGGCCAAGTTGATAGGGCGGATGCGGGGTAGTGAGGCCGGCCGCCCGGTCGCGGATTACGTGTCCGCCGGTGCCGCCAATCGGCCGGCGCGGCGTGACGTCACGCTCGACGCCGCTGCGACCGCCGAAGCTCTGCCGCCGAACAATGAGCCGATCACCAACCTGGAGGAAATGCGATCGAAAGTGAGTGCTCCCGAGTCGGCCAGCAACCTGGTGGCGATGCGAGCGCTGGCGAACCAAACGGCCCGACATGCAATCGGTGTGCACAATTCCCGCACGCTCCGACGCAGCGCGCGAACGCGGTTTATCGTGGCGTTGTTGGGTGCATCGGTGGGGCTCTATTTGTTGATCGATGCCCCAGAGTGGAAGAGTTTGAAGTTTGCGGCCGGCTGCGTGGCCACATTCGCCGCGATCTATTGGGGCAAACTTACGCTGGGGACGCTGATCAAGGGAATCCGTCTGGGGGCGTTTGAGGATTTCGACGAGTAAGTGGATCCTGTGAAAACGCTCCACCCGCCGCTGCCGATCGACGTCGAGCGTCCAGCCGTCACGGAAACTCCAGCCGTCACGGAAATCGTGACGGAAATTTCGGATCACGCTTTAGAACCCGCGGGCTGCACGAACGTCGTCGAAGTCGCGGACATGGTAGCCGAGCCCGACATGATCGAGCACCCGACAGAGGCTTCTTAGTGCGACGCCCATGCCGTCGGGGCCGCTCGTGCCGCCGAACTGGCCGCCGCCTTTGAGATGCGGTTCGAGGTCGAGGATCACGCCGGGGATGCCGCGCTTGGTGAGCTTTTCGGTGAGCTGCGGCACGATCTCGGCGAAGTCGCGCAAGATCCGCTCGTGGCCGCTGTCGCCAGCGTCGGCCGGGACGAAGTTCTTGAGCTTGTCTTCGTCGACGTGGGCGGTGCGGCCGGTGGGTCGAGGCGGGCGGTAATCCTTGATGTGCATCCAGCCGAGGCCAGGCTTCATGGCCAGGTATTGCTGGAAGCACTCTTCGGTGGTGTAGCCCTGGCTGATGATGTTGCCACCGTCGAAGATCGTCACTAGCGCCGGGTGATTCACGCGGCGATGCAACTCGGCCATGAGCGGACCCGACTGGCCGATGAGGTTCGCTTCGATCTCCAGGCCGAAGGTGAGATCGCTGCGGTGGCAGGTTTCGGCGATCTGCCCAAGTTGGTCGGCTGCCTGTGGCAGAAACTCCGCGGGCTCGCTGCCTTTCGGATGGTAGAACGAGAAGCCGCGGATCAGCTTTGTCTCGAAGGCGTGGGCCAATTCGCACGCTTTTTTGACGTCGTCGAGATACTTCTTGAAGGGGACAAAGCGGTTCTTGGTGCCGTCTTCCTGGTCAAGGAGCTTGACCTTGCCAATGGGCGAACCGATACACGTGATGCTCAGATCGTATTCGTTGAGCAAGTGGCGGATGTCGCTGATCTCGCCCTTGGTCAACGCCATCGCGTTTTTGAT
>JANNTD010000239.1:0-8055 GCA_031403315.1 Planctomycetota bacterium | reverse complement strand
TCAACGGTTTCGCTCAGGAACGTCTCGTGCGCCACTTGCAGCGTCGTAGTCAACGCCGTTTTCGTCTGCCAGCGGACCGCACGTGGTACGCCCATTTGCAGAGCCTGGGTCTGCAACTGCTGTCGGCGAAAGGAACTACTGCTGTGCATGCCTTGTAGCGGACCGCTCTCGGGTAAGCCGGATGCGGTAAATCCGCCCGTCCGGTTTGAGGAGGGGAGAGGAGGCAGCTACCGCTGCCCCTCTCCTACTCGACCGTGGATACTGCATCCGCATGGACATTACGACGTGGCCGCGGTTTGAATCTTGTTCAAGCATCGGTTATCTTTCCCGGTAGCGGCATCACAAATGGCCCAATCGGAGGTCGCTCGCGTCATGCCCGGCGCGACCCCCGGTCGAGGGACAGTATTTTTCTCGGCGAGACAGTTCACAAGTCCGCCGCGGCACGATGCAAAACAATCCGGGAGATTGAACATGAACGTGCATAACTATCCGAGCGGACCGTTCCGCAAATTCTTGTGCATTCTCCTGGCGGTAGCGATGGCGACGGGACCGACGGCGCAAGTCGTCGCCCAGCAGCAGGCGGCCCAACAGTCGGCGGAGAGTGCTGCCGAAGGCGAAACTCAATTGCCTGAGAACGCGACGGTCGAGATCGTCGAACAGCCGACGACGTTCACTGTGTCGTCGGACGACAAGACGCTGCTCGCCGCGCCGGATGCCGGGAAGATCAATCTCACGTACGTGACGCCGCAGGCGGTGGCGCTCGCCGTGATTCGGCCGCGTCAACTATTGACGTCGCCCAACACGGCGCTCTTGCCGGTGGAGGTCGCTTCGGCGGCGGGCGTGCTGCACTTGGGAATCGACCCGGTCGACATCACTGAAATCGTGGTTTTTGCCGAACCGCCCTCGATCGTTGGGCTGCAGTTTGGTGCGGTGGTCAAGTTTGCCAAGCCGTTTACGCTCGGCGAGTTGCCGGAGCAACTTCGCGCGCACACGCAGCCGACCGATTTTGCCGGCAAGCAATACTTGCAGAGCGTCGATCCGCGGCTGCCAAGTCTCTACATGCCGAATGAAGACACGCTGCTGGTGATGTCGGACGTGACCTTGAAAAAGACGCTCGCGCCGCTAGACGCCGCGGCGACGAGCCCGTTGCTGGAGCGGCTGGGCGAGTTGCCGGGCGGAGACGATTTGTACGCGGTGGTCGACGTGGCAGCGTTGCGTCCGCTCGTGGTGCCTTGGCTGAACGTCGCGGTGATGCAGCAGCGCGAGAAGTTTCCCGAGGAGGCGAAGCCGTTTCTGGAATTGCCGAATCTCATATCGGCGATCGATCTGGCGTTCAACATCACGAATCGGAGCCCGACGCTGCTCGCACTGCACGCGAACGACGCGGCGAGCGCGGATCGGTTGGAGAAGCTGTACGACCTGGGACAGGAACTGCAGCGCAAGAACGCGGCCGCGAGTGCGGCGAAGCTGCAGCAAAGCGACGATCCGATCGAACGGGCGTTTGGGAAATACGTCGAGCGGATGGCGAACACGACGACGGAGACCTACAAATACGAACGAAGCGGCGACAATTTGGTACTGTTCCAAATGACCGGCACGGACGGTTCGCCTCAAAGCCAACTCATCATGATTGCGGTCGTGGGGATGTTGGTCGCGTTGATCCTGCCGGCGATTCAGGCGGCGCGGGAGGCGGCGCGGCGGAATCAGTCGATAAATAATCTCAAACAGCTAATCCTCTCGATGCTCGTGTATGCCGACTCCCACAAGGTGTTGCCGCCCCACGCCAGCTACAGTCCGGACGGCAAGCCGTTGTTGAGTTGGCGGGTGCATATGCTGCCGTATCTGGAAGAAGGACAACTATACGCCCAGTTCAAGCTCGATGAGTCGTGGGATAGTCCGCACAACCGCGCCTTGATTCCCCTGATGCCCGAGGTCTTCGCCAATCCGAACCTGGGTGAGCCTGTGGAAGGGAAGACGAACTACTTGGCGCTGGTGGGTCCGGAGTGTGTCTTGGATGGCAGCCCGCAGGGGCTTGGATTTGCCAAGATCAGCGACGGGACGAGCAACACAATTGTGATTGTCGAAGCGGATGCCGATCAGGCCGTGGAGTGGACGAAGCCGGACGACATCGAATTCGACCCTGACAATCTGCAGGCGGGATTCGGCAAGTTGCGCCCGGGTGGCTGCAACGCCGCGTTCTGCGATAGTCACGTAGCATTCATCAGCGAGGACATCGATCCGGCGATCCTCAAGGCGATGGTGACGCGGAACGGGCGCGAGACGATTAAATTGCCGTGAGTTGACGATTCATGGCGGATCTAGAGCTGAGAACCGGCTGCGCGTGCCGGCTTTGGCCGTCCTATTCGACGGTGATTGTCTCGAACACGGCGTTTGGCGACGCGCTGTCGATTGCACGCTCACGGCGTTTATCGAGAATCTGAACGACGGCCACCCGCAGGGCAGCCAACGCTTCCGTCTTGGTTAGGCTCTCGACTTTGGCATCGGGAATTTCCGGGCAATAGGCGGTGTACTTGCCGTCGACTAGTTCCACCACCGCCATGAATTTGTTTTCCATGATCACCATCAGTTCGTTGACCTGCCAGCAGTGATTGGCCCATACGATCTCCGTTCCTGGCGATGTCGCCAGCAAGGTCCGACTGAGGGAAGGGGCGTTTGATACTTGATCCAGGATCGGGTATTCCGCCTGGGGGCACCATCGTAAACCACCCAACTGTGCGGTGGCCTTGTCATGCCTGACACGACATCAGGCAGCGTGTTCCTACTCGCCAGCGCGATGACTAGCGCGATGCCGATCTTTGTTTAAACCACGTCGTGCGGCCGGGTTTCGGCGGGTTGGCCCGCGCCGGCGACGACGCGATTGATGGCGTTGAGGAACGCCAGCGTGGCGGCTTCCACCGTGTCGGTCGAGACGCCGCGGCCGCGATAGACGCGCCCCTGGTGCTCGACTTCGATGGTGGATTCGCCTTGGGCGTCCTGGCCGCTGGTTACGCTGTGGACGCGGAAGTCGCGGACCACGACGATCGTGTCGGTGATCTCCTCGATCGTGCGGAACAGGGCATCGAGCGGGCCGTCGCCGCCGGTGTTGGTGCGCGAGATCTGTTCGCCGCCGCGGTCGAGCGTGACGGAGACGGTCGGCGTCGCGCCGCCCTTGGCTTGCACCTCGTAGGCGGCGAGTTTCCAGACGTCTTCGGCGACGTTCATCCGCTTCTCGATCAGCGCGGCGACGTCGGCGTCGTAGACTTCCTTCTTCTTGTCGGCGAGCCGTTTGAACTCGTCGAACACTACTTGCAGCTGCTCGGCAGTGAGATGGTAGCCCAGCGCCTTGGCCCGGTCGGCGAGCGCGGCCCGGCCGCTGTGCTTGCCCAGCACCAGGTCGGTGGCGGTGAAGCCGACGTCTTCAGGGCGCATGATTTCGTAGGTCGTCCGTTCCTTGAGCATGCCGTCCTGGTGGATGCCGGCTTCGTGGGCGAAGGCGTTGCGGCCGACAATCGCCTTGTTGCGCTGGACCTGCATGCCCGTGATATTGATGAGCACGCGGCTCGTGGGGACCAGCCGGGGCGTGTTGATCCGCGTCGCGGTGTGGTAGTAGTCGCTGCGCGTGCGCATCGCCATGACGACTTCTTCGAGCGAGCAGTTGCCGGCCCGTTCGCCGATGCCGTTGATCGTACACTCGATCTGGCCGGCACCGTTTTCGACGGCGGAGAGGCTGTTGGCGACCGCCAGGCCCAGGTCGTTGTGGCAGTGGACGCTGATCACCGCTCGGTCGATGTTGGGGACGCGATTGACGAGGTTCTTGATCACGCCGCCGAAGTGAGCGGGCGTGGCGTAGCCGACGGTATCGGGAATATTGACGGTCGTCGCGCCGGCCGCGATCGCCGCTTCGACGACGCGGCAGAGGAAATCGGGCTCGGTGCGGGCGGCGTCTTCGGGCGAGAACTCGATGTTGTCGCAGTAGCCCTTGGCACGCTTCACGCCCTCGACCGCCCGACGGATGATCTCGTCCTTGTCCATGCGGAGCTTGAACTCGCGGTGGATTGCGCTCGTGGCCAAGAAGACGTGGATGCGAGCGTCGGGGGCTTCGTTGAGTGCCTCCCACGCGCGGTCGATGTCTTTTTCGTTGCAGCGGGCGAGGCCACAGATGGTGGAGCCGCGGACCGTGCGGGCGATCTCGCGGACCGACTCGAAGTCGCCCGGCGAAGCGATCGGGAAGCCGGCCTCGATCACGTCGACGCCCAAGTCCACGAGCGCCTGCGCGATCTCCAGCTTTTCGTCGAGGTTCATGCTGCAGCCGGGCGATTGCTCGCCGTCGCGGAGCGTGGTATCGAAAATGACGATGCGGCGTGGTTCTGTCGCGGACATGGCAGTGATCCTAATTCGATTTGATTTAGCCGCGTCGCTTGCGACGCGCGGTAAAGTTGCATGGTGGAAAAACAAAAAAACCCTGGGGCCTTGGCGGGCCTCAGGGTTCTGGTATCTGCGTCAAACCAACTCGGCACGAACCCTAAGACCCGCTCTTGGCGAGCGCCAATAGAAGGAGGCTTAGGTTTAGGAGATTCGTGCGGATCATGGTATTTGAAATCCAATCGGCTCGGAGGCAGCCGCCCCGCGAGCATTTCTTCGTACAAATGTAGCTGACGCCGGGGGCCGAGTCAAGGTTCGGCCGTTTTTCGGCTAATCTCCGCCACCGCAGCCGCCACAACCGCCACCTCCGCCGCAGCCACCTCCTCCACCATCGCCGCTTCCGCCGCAGCCACTTGCGAATCCGCCGTCGCTGGAGGGAACGGGTTTCAGTGCGCTATGCAGTTGTCGCACTTGGGGATGGTCGACCGCGGTTAATCCGAACAGTCCGGCCACCAGCATGATGTTCGTGAAACCGGCATTCGGAGAGTCCGCTAGATCAATCGACTTCAACTTGTCGTACTTGAGCTTCAGACGTTCGAACAATTGTTCGCCGCGGCGGGTGCGGAACGGCCGCCTGGAGAAGAGAAAGATGACGATCGCCAGGGCTACCAAACCCACGACGAGAAACGCCACTGGTTTGTCGCGCCCGAATCCGACGCACAGCTTCGCCAGCCCGAGCAACCACACACCGCCCAGGATCATCATCGGCCACCAGAATGCGGGCCCGAAATTCGCGGCGGATTCCAAGAGCCCGCGCGATTGAAGTTCCGACTCGACGGCCTCGGCCAATGTTTTGGCCGCTTTGAGAATCTGGGCCGGGTCGTTGCCTTGCGGGCCGGCCGCAGTCAACATGACACGCTCGACGTCGGACGCGCCTTGTTCAGGCGGCGCCGTGGCCCGCAGTTTGTACGAGGGATTCGTTAGGGCGATTGGTCCGATCTTCGCCGGCGACTGCTCGACGACTTCCAGTTTCTGCTCGGCGACCAAGCCGGCGAGGCACGATTGCAGCACGCCGGCCGAGCCGCGGCCGAGGCAGGCAACTTCGTGCGGTTCGAGCTCGCGCTGGTCGATTTGCGGCTCCTCTTGCCGCAACCACAGCCGCAGCGCGAAGGCCACAACGACCGCGAAGACCGAGATGGTCACGTAGAAGGCGAGAAACTGCGGGCCTTGCAGGTCGATTGGATTCGCCACTCCCCACAACACGGGCGGAAGCGAAGCGGCGGCGATCCACGGCGCTATTCTGCGCGGCGATTTCCACAAGTGCGGCTTCGGCACGATCCACGCTCGGCTGCGATCTACGCGCACGTGCTGCAAGTCGTCGCCGAAGCGGATCTGCGGCGACGGCCAAATGTCGGACGGAGCGGGGTGGCCGAACCAGGCGCGATAAGTCTCTAGCGTTTCGACGTACTGGTCGCGATGGCGAGCCGCGTCGCTTGACCCGCCGCGGGTCGGCACGTGATGGAGTGGCTGGCCAAGGACGTCGCGACAGAGTCCCTGCCAATAGCTGTGCGTGTAGGTGAGATGCAAGTGCCACGCTTCGTCGACCTGCTCCGAGGGCGTGACCTCGCGTCCCGCGACCATCGCCAAGAATACAAATCGTTTGTACTCCTCAACCACTCGGCGGGCAAAGCCACGTGACCAATCGTTTTCGCGGGCCAGCCGCGCGGAGAAGGTGAAGCTGGCCGATGGGTCGTCGAGCTCGAATGCGTGGATCCGTTGCCAGAGCGCAGATTGTTCGCGGTTCATAGTACCTCCTCAGTCGGAAGCGAGACCGGACGGAGCTTGGCGTATCGAGTCGCCGCGCTTGAGAGCACGCGGTTGGCTGGCAAAAAACGGCTGGCAACAGCGAGA
The DNA here is from genome assembly GCA_031403315.1 of Planctomycetota bacterium. Taxonomy (GTDB): domain Bacteria; phylum Planctomycetota; class Planctomycetia; order Pirellulales; family Lacipirellulaceae; genus DASYDU01. Next base: position 1,782 of record JANNTD010000239.1, on the reverse strand, counting down.
AGAGCGAAGTGAGATTTCAGCCGTGGAGCCCACACAGTAAATTATACCCGGTCGAAGATGAAGAATTGGTGAAGCCGCACAAGGTCGATTGTAACATCATGCCGGGCGAGCACTTAGATTTGTCGAGCGACGGGCCGGGCGGAGCCGGGTCGAGCTCCAAATCGTCGAAAGAGCGGCGATTCGTGGGCGTCCATTTCACGTGTTGCGACGTCTACACGCGGGTCTACATCAACCGCGACGAGACCGCCTACGAGGGCCGCTGTCCGAAGTGTGCCAAGCAGGTGCGGTTGGGGATTGGGCCGGGCGGCACCGATTCGCGGTTTTTCACGGCGGGGTGACGGCGGGGAGGGTGAGGCTCCCGGTTTGGTAGCACCGCTGGCAGCGCGCGTGCGGCGCGCTTCGCTTCTCTTGTTTAGTCGGCGTGGATTTCCTAGTATTCGCGGCCGCCCGATCCTCGTCCAAAGCGCGTCGCAAGCGACGCGGCCAAGCAACTCATCTCGCCATGCAACTCGACTTCGAAATTCAGCGCTCGACGCGTCGTTGCGCGGCGACCGACCGGGCACTGGAACCGGGGGAGGTCTGCTACTCAGTGCTCGAGGTCCGCGGGGCCGACATTGTGCGTAAGGACTTTGTGGCGAGCGCCTGGAGCGGGCCCCCGGCCGAGTCGTTCGGTTGGTGGAAGTCGCGGGTGCCCGAGCCGCATGCGAAGAAGATCAAGCTGGCGCCAAACGACGTGCTCTTGGAACTCTTCGATCAACTCGCCGAGCGGCCGGAGAACGAGGACATCCGCTATGTGCTCGCACTCTTGTTGGTGCGACGGCGCGTGCTGCGACTCGACGGGCCGGCACTGCCAGCGGCGAAACTTTCATCGGCGAGCGGCGTACAAATGATGACCGTGTTCTGCCCGTTGCGCGAAGCATCGTACGAAGTGATGACCGTGATGCCGAGCGACGAGCGAATCGAAGAGATTCAGCAGCAGTTGGGCGAACTACTTGTGTCTGGAACGGAGCCGGTCGCGGAAATCGAACAGTGAGATTGTCGGCTGCAACATCTTTGGCTTGGTTGATCGCGACGGTCGCGCTCTTCGCCGGCTCTGGCGCGAGCTGCCAGCGGCCGCTGTCGTTCAGCCCGTTTGCTGCGGCCGGGCCGCCGGCGCCGCAAGTGTTGCCGGAAGGTGCCACGCGCGAACAGATCATCGAGGCCGTGAACACCAATTCGAGCCGCATCCGCTCGCTCACCGCCACCAGTGCTTCGATCACGATCCCCGACACGATGAACCTGCCGATTCTCACGGCAAATATCGCGGCCGAGCGGCCGGGTCGGGTGCGCATCACCGCGGGCACAGCGCTCACCGGCCAGGAGATGGACGTCGGCAGCAACGACCAATTGTTTTGGATGTGGGTGCGACGCAATCAGCCGCCGGCCGTCTACTTCTGCCGGCACGACCAATTTGCCAACAGCGCGATCCGCCAGATGATGCCGGTCGAGCCGGCCTGGCTGCTCTCGGCAATTGGCATGACCGAGATCGATCCGGCCAGCGTGGTCGACGGTCCGCTGCCTCGTGGCGATGGGACGGTCGAGATTCGATCGACGCTGCAGTCGGCCTCCGGCACGCTGCAGCGCGTGACGGTGATCGACGCCCGCCGAGCCTTGGTTGTCGAACAGCATGTGTACGATCCAACCGGGCGGACGCTGCTGGCGAGCGCGGTCGCGGAGTCGCATCAGTACTATCCGGCGGAGCAGGTGTCGCTGCCACAACGGATCTCGCTGCGACTGCCGACG
>JANNTD010000238.1:0-8141 GCA_031403315.1 Planctomycetota bacterium | reverse complement strand
ACATCGGCATGCGACCGATCGCCGCGTTCGGCAACTCGGACGGCGACTACGAAATGCTCCGTTGGACCACGGCCAGCGAGCCGGGCCGTCCTCGGCCCCGGTTTGGTTTGATTGTGCATCACACGGACGTGGTGCGCGAATACGCCTACGACTATCCTTCGATGGTCGGCCAACTGAAACGCGCTCTCGACGAAGCGCCCGAGCGCGGCTGGACCGTCGTCAGCATGAAAGACGATTGGAAAACAATTTTTCCGAGCGATTGACATACGACAGAACGATCGGCGATCACACTCAGTGTCGCAAATATGGAGATGACGGGTCGTTCACAATCTACATTGGCCACGATTCGCCCGGAGCGGACCCTGAATCCAATTGGCTGCCGGCACCCGCGGGGCCATGTTTTCTCGTGGTCCGAATCTGCGGCTCTACGGCCCAGACGAGTCGTCGATCGGTGGAAGTTGGCATATGTCGCAGCTTGAGCCGCTCAAGCGCGTACTACGACAATAATTCCGTCAGGAATCGAGTAGCAAATTGCCGGCAGTCGTGGTAGAAAACTCGTTGGTTTGAAATTCTCATCTTGTCTTGATCCGGAAGCCGGATGTCTCTGGGAAGCGCGACTCTTTCGCAGGAGGAACCAACTCAATAACGTAAGCGACATGACCGAGTTCTGCAGCTTTGATTGTTCGAGTGTGGGCTTTGTTGGTGGGTGAAGTCGCCGTGGGCTGGGCAGGCCCCGACGGACCACGGCATTGGTCGACAAAGTGCGAGGCCCTTTTTTGCTGCAAGGAGAATCGTCATGAATCTTGTCAAACTCATCTCCGATCAAATGTCGAACGACGCTCTGGCGAAGCTTAGTGCGATCTTGGGCGTCGATCGCGAAATCATCGAGTCGACTGTTACCGCGGCGGTCCCCTCGATGCTGGCGGGCTTGGGTGGGCTCGCTGCGCAGGAAAGCGGAACACGCAAGCTCACCAGCACGCTCGGCAGCCTCGACGACGCCATGTTTGGCAACTTCGAACGCTTGCTCGGCGGCGACGCCGACGCAATGCGGCAGAAAGGGAGCGGGCTCTTGAACGGCCTGTTCGGTGACGGCTTGGTGAGCAATTTGGCGACTGCCCTGAGCCGCTTCACGGGACTCAGCTCGAATACTGTCAAGATCCTGCTTGCCTATTTGACGCCGCTTGTCTTGGGGCGTGTGGCGAGCCAGTGGCGGAATCAAGGCGGTACACCCGCCGCGCTGAAGTCCTTGTTTCGGGATCAACAGCGAACCATCGAAGATGCACTGCCTTCGGGGTTCTCGCTCGACGATGTGCCCGGCCTCGCACGCGCTAGCGAGATCGGCCGCACGGCAACACACGCGGCACAAAGCGGCGAAATAGCGTCCAAATCGCTGGCCTCGACGCTGCTCCCGTTGGCGCTGGTGGTTGCTGGAGGGCTCTTGTTGTGGAGCTTTTGGCGAAGTCGGCCGCAGGCCCAACAGGCCGGCGTCAACGAGGTGGTTGACGAATCGGCAGAAGTGGTGGCGATGAAGCCGATATTGCCCGACACACTGAACATGCCGGAAGTTGGCCCGATGAAGCAGGAACTGACGAGCTTGTTCCAAGACTTCGGGACGGCGTTCGCCGCGATTAAAGACGGTGCGTCGGCCGAAGCCGCGCTGCCGCAATTGGAAGAACTCGATCGCCGGATCGACGCGACGAGCAGGTCGCTCACCAGTTTGCCGGCAGCGAGTCGGACGGCACTCGGCGCGTTCGTGAACGAACAAATGGATTCGGTCAAAGCACAAGCCGCCAAGGTGTTGTCGCTGCCGGGATTGGGCGATCGGATCAAGTCGCTGATTAACGAGCTTGTTCGCAAGCTCGAGGATTTCCAGATGACTGAACCGACGCCGTGAGGCGTGCGAATTTGTGTTCGCTCCGGCGGGGGGATGGGCAAGCACAAGACGCCTGTTCCAAGATGGAGTAGAAGTCTCGCGTACGCGGTTCGCGCGTCTGCGGAGGATGTTGACTTTCTGTATTTGTTGGGAGGATTTCATGCTGCTTCGGACTGCTTGCAATCGCTGGTGGGTGTTGTTTTTCAAGGGCGTATGTGCGATCGCGCTGGGCGTGAGTGCGATCGTCTGGCCGGGGATCACGCTCTTGTCGCTGGTCTTCGTGTTTGCCACCTTCACGCTGATCGACGGCGTCGCCGCCATCGTGCTCGGCATTCGGGGTGAAAAAGACGGCACGGTTTGGTGGACGCTCGTGGTGATGGGTCTGCTGGCGATCCTGGCCGGCATCGTTTCGTTCGTGTATCCGCAGATAACGGTCAAGGTCCTGCTAGCCATCATCGCGGCTTCGGCGATCGTGCGTGGCGTGTTCGAGCTGATCGTCGCGGTCCGGCTGCGCAAGGAGCTCGACGACGAATGGATTTTGGCGTTGTCCGGTCTAATGTCGATCCTGTTCGGCGGATTGATCTTGTATCGGCCCGACGCCGGGCTGGTGGCGATTGTGCTCTTGATCGGAGCGTATATGATTGCGATTGGCGTATTCGCGGTCGCACTCTCGCTGCGGTTCCGCCGGATGCGCCACACCCTGGCGGCGGCAAAATAGATCGGTTTGCTGTTTACCAATTCAACTAAGTGTTGCACAAAGAGGAGGCACCGATGAGAACCGTCGGCCTGGGACTGATGATTGCGATTGCGACGCTCGTCTTTGCAGCGCGTCTGTTTGCGGCTGATGACGAAGCGGTGATCCGCGCGAATGCGGATAAGTACGTCGAGTCCTATAATCGCCGCGACTCGCGGACGATGGCCGCGATGTGGTCGCCGGATGCCGTTTACCTCGATCCCGCGACGGGCGAGCGAATCGTCGGCCGCGACGCCATCGCCAAGCACTTCGACGGCATGCTGGCCGGGTCGGAGGACGCCAAGCTCGTCGTGACGATCAATTCGATCGACTTCGTCTCGCCGAACGTGGCGATCGAAAAGGGCACGGCGCTCGTGACCTATTCCGACTTTCCGCCGGAGGAGACAACCTACTCGGCGGTGCACGTCAAACGCGACGGCAAGTGGTTGCTCGACCGCGTCTCGGAAGAGGAAGTGCCCGCCGCGCCGCCCTCGCACTACGAAGAGTTGAAGGAGCTCGAGTGGCTGGTCGGCTCGTGGGTCGATGCCGACGACCAGGCCACCATTCGGACCGAGATCGAGTGGACCAAGAATCGCAACTTCCTCCGCCGTTCGTTTGCGGTCGTGATCCGCGACCAGATCGACATGTCGGGAATGCAGATCATCGGTTGGGACCCGGCCGAGAAGAAGATTCGCTCCTGGGTGTTCGACTCGGAGGGCGGCTTCTCGGAAGCGACTTGGACCCACAATGGCGACCAGTGGTTCATCCAGAACAACGGCACGCTGACCGACGGGCGCAAGGCGACTTCGCTGAACATTCTCACCAATGTCGACGGCGACTCGTTCAAGTGGGAGTCGGTCAATCGCGAAGTCGACGGTGAGCTGTTGCCCAGCGTCGACGAGGTAACGGTCGTGCGTGCGCCCGCTGTCGACGAGATTGAAGTCGTCGAAGTGGTTGAGTAGCGGGCGGCTCGCTGCGGCAGTGGATCGATCGATGTTCATTCTTTTGAAGGTGCTGCGATGAAGAGATTTTTTCTCATTACGATATCGGTGCTCTCGATCGGCATGTGGATGGCAGGCGACGTTTCCGGCCGCGGCGGCAGCGGAGGAGGTGGACGCGGTGGCGGTGGCGGGGGCGGCGCTCGTGGTGGAGGCGGCGGTGGTCGTCCGGGTGGCGGTGGCGGTGCGGGAGCAGGTCGCACTCCGTCGATGAGCCGGCCGTCGACTTCGCGACCTTCCGGGGGCGGCGGCGGCGGTCGTCCGGGCGGCGGCAGTTACGCTGGAGCACGACCGGGTGGCAGTGCGCGTCCCGGTGGTGGTGGCAGTGGTCAGATCAATCGTCCGCAGGGGAATCGGCCGGCGCTCGGCAATTTGCCGACGCCGAGTCGGCCGGGCACCGGCATCAGTCCGCGCCCGGGCGGCGGTGGTAGTTCTCGGCCAAGCGTTGCCGGCGGCGGTGGCACGCGACCTGGCGGCGGCCGTCCGTCGCAAGGACAACTCAACGACTTCCTCGACCTCGGCGGCAGCAGCAGTCGGCCGTCGTTCAATCGGCCGGCGACTTTTCCCGGCGGCGCTGGCGGACAGGTGGCCGGCAATGCGGCTTACGATTTTTTGAACAATGGGCCGGGCGCAGCGGGGCGACCTTCGTCGCTGCCCGCGCGACCCGGTGGCGGTACGACTCGACCCGGCACCGGCGATCTGGCGGGCGGCGATCGGCCCGGGCGGCCCGGAAACAACGGCGGCGCCGTGACGCTCCCCGGTCAAATTGGCGGAGGCAACCGTCCGGGGCGACCGGGCGGCGGTGAAGGAAATCGGCCTGGTCGTCCAGGCGATATCAACAATCGACCCGGCCAGCCCGGTGATCGCCCGGGCGACGGCAATCATCGTCCCGATCGCAATCCGAATTGGAACCAATCGCAGAATTGGCGTCACAACCAATGGTCCAACGTCAACAACCATTGGAACAACAACTGGAACCACTATGACCGCTGGTTCCAGGGCAATTGGTGGAACCACAATCCGAATTGCCACTTCAACAACAACTTCAACTACTGGGGTTGGGCGACGTGGCCGGCGGTGGCGAGTTGGTTCCCCTGGGGTTATTCGCAGCCGACGTATTACAACTACGGCAGCAACGTCTATTATCAGGACGACATGGTGTACTACGGCACCACGGCGGTGGCCTCGGCGGCCGACTATGCGAATCAGGCCGAGCAGATCGCCACGAGCATTCCCGCGACTCCGCCGCCGGCCGACTCGTGGATGCCGCTGGGCGTGTTCGCGTTGATGCCCGACGGCGAGGCCGAGGGCGCCGACCCGACGATGTTCCTGCAACTCGCGGTGAGCAAAGAGGGCGTGATCGCCGGCACGTTGCAGAACACTGTCTCGGGCACGACGAAGTCGGTCGAAGGGATGGTCGACAAGGAAACGCAACGCGCGGCCTGGACCGAGGTCGGCAAAACGCGTCCGATCATGGAGACGGGCATCGGCAACCTGACGCAGGACACCGCCTCGGTGCTGGTCCACTATGCGGACGACACCACGCAGCAGTGGTTGCTCGTGCGGATGGACAAACCGCCGGCCGGAACGTCCGGTGCGAATTCAGCGGCGGGGGCGACGACCGGCGCAGGTGCGACGCCACCGCAGTGAGGGCGACGTAGCAGGGAGCTCGGGGCAGGGAGTCGGCGAAGATCGACTGCGCTGCGCGATTTGTCGGCGCGACGTGTGCCCCATGCGGACAATTGCTGTTGGGGCTCGAGGATTTTCGCGTTTTGTCCGGGCGAGTTTTTTCGGACCGGTCGCAACTCGTTGCTGGCCTGCGACTTCCGAGTCGTCGTCCAAAGCGACCATCGCGCCGAGGTGACAATTGGCGTCCGATTTGTCGCCTGACGCTGGCGAAAACAGCGTAAAAACTCGGCGACCCCAGTCTGCCGGAGCGACAAAATACCTCGTCGAATTGTCCGCTAGAGTCATGTTGCACGTCCCCGCTCGATCCTGTCTCGCTAGTTTTCGAAAAAGATCTCACGCAAAGTCGCCAAGGCGCAAAGCGAGCGCTGGCTAATAGCTAACGGCTAAAAGCTAACAGCTTTATTCAGTTTTCAAAGAGCTGCTTCTGCTCGACCGCGGAGGAATTTGGGCCTCACGCTGTATATATGGCGGAGGAACCGCTGACGGAGGAAATTGCCTCACGCCTGCGGTGGATGGCCTCACACGCGATCTTGCGAGTTTCAACCTATCAGAAGGGCTGGCTCAAATTCTACAAAAAACGCGATTTCGTGCGGAAGTCGTTTGACTGCTTGGACTTGCGATTAGTGATTTTTTGTATAGTACCCCTTCGGCCAGCCTGAGGTTCGAGAATTTGACAGGATGACAGGATATGTTTTGGATCGACGGGATTGAGTGGGGGTCAAACGGCAGGACGCAGAAGTGGGAACGCTAATCGGCGCTAATTTGCGCTGATCTGGATTAGCGTCGATAAGCAAAGATTAGCGTTCTTCGTTCGTCAAACCGGTGTTTGACGGATTGGCTGACGGCTGACGGCTAACAGCTGAGAGCTGAGAGCTGAGAGCTTCTTTCTGGTTCACCACAGAGACACGGAGGGCACGGAGTTGGCCACGAAAAGTCGCGAAAAAGGCACGAGAACAAATGGATCATGTCGACTTCAAATCTCTTTACTTTGAACCACGAGGTTTCTTCTGCGAGGAGTCTTGTTGTCGCGGCATCCGGCCAGCATCGCTGAGGGCTCGGCGCAGGAGGAACTCCACTTGGCCATTGACGCTGCGCAGCTCATCATTGGCCCAACGGCGCATTGCGTCGATGACTTCCGGATCGATCCGCAAAAGAAATGATTTGCGATCGGCCAATGGACACCTCGTACCGCTGTAATACCCAATCACCCGACTTCGCCAGGTCGGCGATTGGTCAGAATAGATCATCGAAGCCAACCGGATCGCCTCTAATGATAAATCGAGCCGGTGTTGATGACTGGCTGCGTGTGGCGGTCGCTGCACAACACGACCAGCAAGTTGGAGACCATGGCCGCCCGTCGCTCATTGTCCAGTTCAATGACGTTTCCCTTGGTCAAGTGCTCCAGCGCCATTTCGACTTTGCCGACGGCCCCATCCACGATAATTGACCGTGCAGCAACCACGGCACCGGCCTGTTGGCGCTGCAACATCGCGGCCGCAATCTCCGGGGCGTAAGCCAGATGGCTGATGCGTGCTTCAATGACTTGCACGCCAGCCCTGTCGAGGCGCGCTTGAATGTCGTGTTGCAGTTGATCGCTGACTTCGGCGGTGTTTCCGCGCAGGGAAGCCTCCTCGTCGTGTGCGTCGTAGGGGTGGCGGCTGGCCAGGTTACGCAACGCGGCTTCGCTCTGTACCGCAAGGAAATCTTCGTAGTCGTCCACCTCGAACAGCGCCTCGGCCGTGTTCACGACCCGCCACACCACGACGGCGGAGATCTCAATGGGATTGCCGTCGCGGTCGTTCACCTTGGAGGCACGCCCGGACAAGCGGCTTCTGTGTTGAACTATGTTGCCTGCGGCGTCCTTCGTCTCCGGCGTAGTGACCGAGCCGGTTTCGAAGTTTCGGACACGCAGGGTGATTTTGCGCTTTGAGAAGAACGGGTTGACCCAATAGAAACCGGATTTGCTCAGCGAGCCCTTGTAGTTGCCAAACAGCAAGTAGACGCGAGCATCATTGGGAGCAACAGCTTGAAAGCCGAAGAGTGTTAGTAGGCCGAAAAACAGCGAAGCCCCTCCCGCCGGGATGAGGAAGCCTCCTAGCACGTCGGGCTGATTGTTGCTCAGTAACGCCACCCCCGCAACAAAAAGCAGCGGCCCCGCGACAATTAGCGCCAGGGCGATGAGCAAGGGAAACCAACCGGAAATCGGCTTGTACTCGAGCTCGTTCATGACAACGTTCTCCAAGAAAGTTCGGGGACTGCGTGGGATTTCATTGTGATATCATACTGATATATGCCTGTCAAGATGTCGGTCCCGTTTTGTTGCAAATCAATTGGCGGGAATAGCGCGCGACCTTGTGCCGTACGGAAACAAAGGCAAATAACCGAACTCAGTTGGGGGCGGGAGTCTCGGCGACGGGAGTTGAACTGTGTTTTGCAACGGTTCGATTCTCGGCAGCCTTCGCCGCAAAGTCACAATTGCCATGTTGTACGCCAGTCCGTTGTCGGACTGATCGGAAAGGTGTATCGTTGACGCAAGCGACTAACAATCAACCACCGGGTAGAGTCCGCCGCATACGACTGCGATGGTTCGTTGCGAAAGACTCTGGGCGAAGGTCGCGTTGGTGATGCTCGTTGGGGGTTGGGCGGCATCGGTCGGTCAAGTGGCTGCCTGCGCCGACGCGGACCCGACGGCGGGGGCGTTTTCTATTCCCTTGGCGACCGATACGGGCGGGCATGTGCTCGACGGGAGCAAGCATCGGTACACGCTGACCTTTGGTCCGGGACGGTTGCCGCCTGTGAAGGCGTTCTGGTCGCTCACCATGTACTCGCTGCCGGATCAACTGCTGGT
>JANNTD010000237.1:0-4822 GCA_031403315.1 Planctomycetota bacterium | reverse complement strand
GCCGCGAGCTCGACGCCATCGATCGCGAGATTCTCGCCGCCGTCAATCGCCGGGCCGAGGTTGCCCAAGCGATCGGCCGCGCGAAGCAAAACGAAAAACGCTGCGTCTTCGATCCGCGACGCGAAGCCGAAGTGCTCGACCGCCTGGTCGCCGACAACCGCGGCCCGCTCAAGAGCGAATCGATACGCACCATCTTCCGCGAAGTGATCAGCGCCGCCCGAGCCATCCAGACGCCGACCCGCGTCGCCTACCTCGGCCCCGAGTTCACATTCAGCCACCTCGCCGCCATCGAACGCTTCGGCCAGAGTGCCGAGCTCGTGCCGGTCGGCACCATCGCTGCGGTGTTCGAAGAAGTCGAGCGCGGGCAGGCCGAGTTCGGCGTCGTACCGATGGAAAACACCACGGATGGCCGCGTCTCCGACACGCTCGATTGCTTCTCGCGTTCGACGGCTCGCATCTGCGGCGAGCTGCCGCTGCGGGTTCACCATTGCCTGTTGGGCACGGAGCCGCGCGATCAGATTCGCATCGTCTACAGCAAGCCGCAGCCGCTTTCCCAATGTCGCAACTGGCTGGCAAAGCACTTGCCGAAGGCCAGCTTATGCGAAGTGGCCAGCACGGCCGAAGCTGCCCAACTTGCACTGAACAGTCCCGATTTAGTGGCCATCGCCAGCTTCCAGGCCGGCACCAACTATGGCCTGCCGGTGGTCGCCAAGAATATCGAAGACCAACCGGACAACATAACCCGCTTCGCAATCATCGCCAAGGAAACGGCCCCGCGCACCGGCAACGACAAGTCCGCCCTGATGCTCGAAATCGCCCATCAACCCGGTGCGCTCGCCGACGTGATGGCCGTCTTCAAGCGGAACCGCCTCAACATGACCTGGATCGAATCGTTCCCGATCCCTGGTCACCGCGGCCGCTACCTGTTCTTTGTCGAGTTCGTCGGCCACCAAAGCGACCTCAAAGCCCGCCGGGCCATCGCCTCGCTTGCCAAAAAGGCCCTCCGCCTGGAGATTCTCGGCTCCTATGCGCAAGGGGAGCCGGTCGGGTAGATTGGTTGAGTGTTACGAGTTGAGTGTTGAGGGTCAGTAGCAAATCCTGGCTCACCGACCGCCAGCTCTCGATCGACGGAATTCTTGGAAGGCCCGTATTCTGCCTTTCACTATCACACTCAACCCTCAACCCTAGACTCTCAACCCTCCCATGCGTCGCCCCCTTATTGCCGGCAACTGGAAGATGAACATGGACCGCTCGGGCGGCGTCGCGCTCGCCAAGGGCGTGGCCGAGCGGGCCGGCGAAGTGCCGAACGTCGACCTCTTGGTCTGCCCGCCGAGCGTCTACATCCTGCCGATCGCCGAAGCGGTGAAGGGCACGAAGCTGGCCGTCGGTGGCCAGAACATGCACTTCGAAGCGAGCGGCGCGTTCACCGGCGAAGTGAGTGCGGCGATGCTACTCGACGTCGGTGCGAAGTACGTCATCCTCGGCCACAGCGAGCGTCGGCACATTTTCAAAGAGACCGACGCCGACGTCAATAAAAAGACCCACGCCGCCCTGGCCGCTGGCCTGGTGCCGATCCTCTGCGTCGGCGAGCTCCTCGATGAGCGCGAAGCCGGCAAAACGGCCCAAGTGATCGCCACCCAATTCAACGGCTCGCTCGCTGGCGTCACGCCCGAGCAAATCGAGCGGACTGTGATCGCCTACGAGCCGGTTTGGGCCATTGGCACCGGCAAAGTGGCCTCTCCCCAGCAGGCCGAGGAGGTCCACGCTGACCTTCGCAGCCTGCTCGCCAAGCGGTACAATGAAGCGGTCGCCGCCAAGGTGAGGATTTTGTACGGCGGCAGCGTCAAGGCGTCGAACGCTGGCGAGCTCTTGGGCCAGCCGAACATCGACGGCGCGCTGGTCGGCGGCGCGAGCCTCAAGGTCGATGAATTCCTCGGCATCGCCAAGGGAGCTTGAGGCCCGATTCGTAACAAGCAAGCGCGGGGCGAGCCCCGCCGTTAACTGACTTAACTCGGATTTGTGGTTTCAATATGGGCGTTATCTTCGGCACAGTTCTCTCCGTTCTCGCGATCTTCCTGATTCTGCTCGTGCTCGTGCAACGCGGACGCGGCGGCGGCCTCACCGGTGCGCTGGGCGGCATGGGTGGGTCGAGCGCGTTTGGTGCGAAGGCCGGCGACATCTTCACCCGGATCACGATCGTCACGGCCGCGATTTGGATTTGCGTGTGTGCGGCCTCCGTCTACTGGGCGAATCACCGCAGCGACCGGCTGGGCTCCGCCGGGGCGTCCAGCTCGACGGCAACCACAACCGCTCCGGCCGGACCGTTGCTCGAAAAGTCCAGTGCCTCGACCGACCAAGCCACCACCGACCAAGCCGCACCCGCCGACACCAAAGGCGGCGCGAGCGATGCCGCTGCTCCCGCGACACCAGCGACCCCCGCACCCGCCACGCCGCAGTAGTTCTCACCAGGAGTTTGCCACCTTGCTTGCAAGCATGACCGGTTTTGGCGAGGCGCGCGGTCAGGCTGCGGGCCTGTCCGTCTCTGTCGAAGTGCGGACGATCAACAACCGGCACTTCAAGCTCGGCTACCGTTCGTCGGACGGTTACGCCAGCCTCGAGCCCGACGTCGAGGCGGTCGTCCGTCAGTCGATGCGCCGCGGCACCGTCCAAGTCAACCTGCGTGTCGAACGCCAGGCTTCCGCGGAGAATTACCGCATCAATACTTCGGTGATCGAGAGCTATCGTTGGCAAATCGACGCGATCAACGGTCGCAACGGCTGGTCGGACAGCGTCGGCCTCGAGGTGCTACTCCAACTTCCCGGCGCGGTCGACGAACACGCCCGCGCGAATGTCGAGCCCCGCGACGACTGGCCGACGATCGAGCCGGTGCTGCAAGAGGCCCTGGCCGCCGTGAACAAAATGCGGATCGACGAGGGCAAGGCCCTGCTGGCCGACCTCGCCACCAACGGCCACACCGTCGAGCAGTTTCTCAACAAGGTGGCCAAACGAGCGCCGGAAGTCTCCGAATCGTACCGGGAACGGCTCAAGCAGCGCGTCAACAAAGCGCTCACGGAGCTAAACGTCACGCTCGATCCCACCGATCTCTTGCGTGAGGTCAGCTTATTCATCGACCGCAGCGACGTCTCCGAAGAAACCGTCCGCCTCCGCAGCCATTTGCAGCAGTTTGCCGAAGCCCTGCAGCTCGAAGAGAGCGCCGGCCGCAAGCTCGAGTTCATCGTCCAAGAAATGGGCCGCGAGGTGAATACGATCGGCTCCAAAGCCAACGACGCGGAAATCTCCCGCTACGTGATCGAAATCAAAAGCGCGCTCGAGCGAATCCGCGAGCAAATCCAAAACGTGGAGTGAGGCGACGATTGAAATCTCTCGCAGAGTCGCAGAGACGCGGAGTAGAGAAAAGTCGGTGATGCACGAGTGCCGCCATGCACATCAATGAGATTAGCGGAGCAGTTGTTGATGCGGCGTTGCGAATTCACCGCGAGCTAGGGCCGGGGCTGTTGGAATCAGTTTACGAAGTGCTTCTAGCTCACGAACTGAAGGAATGAGGTTTCCAGGTCGAGCGGCAAGTGCCGGTGCCGATCGAATACATGGGCATCAAGTTTGAGGAAGGCTATCGACTCGACTTGCTCGTGGAAAAACTTGTCGTTGTCGAATTCAAATCGGTCGAGGAAGTGTCTCCAGTCCACAAGAAGCAACTGCTGACATACCTCCGCCTAACAAAAAAACCACTCGGACTCCTACTAAACTTCAACGTCGACTTGATGAAAAACGGAATCACTCGAATCGCAAATCACCTCGAAGAGTAGCTGCCTTCCTATTCTTCTCTGTGCCTCTGCGTCTCTGCGAGAGACTTAAGAGTCTTGCCACACGTTACGTCGCCATGCCCGAACTCGCCAAACTCGTCGTCCTCTCCGGCCCCTCCGGCGTCGGCAAGTCGACCTTGTTGCGGCGGCTGATCGAGCGGTTCCCCGCCCGCTTGCGGCTAAGCGTCTCCGCCACCACCCGCTCGCCTCGGCCCGGCGAAGGGGAGGGGGTCGACTACTATTTCCTCGCGCCGGCCGAATTCGAGCGTCGACGCCAGGCCGGCGAATTCCTCGAATGCTTCGAGGTTTTCGGCCGCGGCCAATGGTACGGCACGCCGCTCTCCGAGGTCACGCCTAGCCGAGAGCACCCAAAATGGGTTATTCTAGATATCGACGTGGATGGGGCGGCCAAAGTCCGCAACGTGTTTCCCGGCGTCCTGTCGATCTTCCTGCACCCAGGCTCCGAACAGGAATTGGAGCGGCGGCTGCGGGCCCGCGGCACCGAGTCGGAGGATGCGATCCAGCGGCGCCTCGAAGTGGCCCGCCGCGAGATCGCCCGGGCCGACGAATACCAATGCATTGTCATCAACGACTCGCTCGACGCAGCGGTTCAGCGAATCAGCGACATTCTTGAACAAGAAGGAATAGCGACATGATCGAGGCGCTCAAAGAAGAAGCAATCGTCAACAAGGTCGGCGGGCGGTTCAAGCTCTCGACGCTCATTCAGAAGCGGCTCGTTGCGCTGAACGCGGGGGCCCGCCCACTAGTCGACGCTACTTCCGACGCGGACAAGATGGAAATCATCGTCCAGGAGATCCTGCAGGATAAAATCTATCTCGACATGTCGAACGAATTGAAAATCACCGGCGAACCCCCCATGGGCCCGATCGAATTCGATCTGTCCAGCATTTAGCCGCGTCTCTGTAGTTACATCGCCCGCGCAGCCAATTTTGCCGCGTCGCTTGCGACGCGCGTTTCAGTTTCATGCCTAGCGAGTTGTT